>WHTI01000140.1 GCA_009377815.1 Actinomycetota bacterium | reverse complement strand
ACTCCCTCAAGGGTGGAGATCCACCGGCTGAGATTCTCTGAACGCGTCTCTTCGGGGGTCTTGGTGAAACTGTCGATGAATCGTTTCAGCAACGCCACGACCGGCAAGTATGGCAGTATCCGGCCTGAGGAATCGCACCCCCGAGACGCAGAGGGAGACCTTCTGCGGCCGCCAGTCGAGGATCTAAGGAGCGTGCTTCAAAGGTGCATGTTGTAATCGCCGGCTGCGGTCGGGTCGGGTCCGAACTTGCTACCAATCTCGAACGGCTGGGTCATTCCATCGCCGTGATCGACAAATCACCCGCAGCCTTCGATCGTCTCAAGTCGAACTTCAAAGGGAAGACCGGGATCGGATTCGTCTTCGACAGAGACGTTCTCGAAGCCGTCGGCATCGAGGAGGCGGACGCCTTCGCCGCCGTAACCAGCGGAGACAACTCGAACATCGTCTCTGCTCGCGTTGCCAAAGAGCACTATCGGGTTCCCAACGTGGTCGCCCGTATCTACGACCCCAAGCGTGCTCAGATCTACCAACGCCTTGGGATCCAGACGGTGGCGACGGTCAGGTGGACGACCGATCAGATGCTGAGGTTCCTCCTGCCCGAGGACGTGCCGGTTGAGTTCACAGTAGACAACGGCGAGGTCGTCGTGACCGCTATCTCGGCCCCCTCGGAGCTGGTTGGGAAGCATGCGCTGGAGGTCGACCTTGACGGGCACCGCCGGATCGTGGCGGTCAGCCGGTTCGGGGTCCCACGGATCCCGGACAAGGACCTGACGATCCAGGACGGGGACATCGTCCACGTTTCGGTGATCCGGAAAGATGCCGCCGAGCTCAAAGACGTACTCAAGACCATCGGAAGGCCCGTATGAGGGTCGGCCTATGAGGATCGCGATCGCGGGGGCAGGGAACGTCGGGCGGTTCGTGGCGCGTGACCTGCGCTCCAAGGATCACAACGTCACGGTGATCGAGCAGGACAAGTCCGTTTTCGAGAAGCACGCCGGCGAGGTCGAAGCGAACATCGTCATCGGAGATGCGTGCGAGCTCCAGACGCTCGACGAAGCTGTGCTCGCATCGTGTGAGGTGATGGTCGCGGCCACGGGAGACGATGAAGACAACCTCGTCATCTCGCTCCTCGCCAAGCAGGAGTTCGCGGTGCCGCGCGTCATCGCCCGCGTGAACCACCCGGACAATCTCTGGCTCTTCACCGGGTCATGGGGTGTGGACGTCGCCGTTTCGACCCCGCATCTCCTGACCTCACTGGTCGAGGAGGCGGTTTCGATCGGCGATCTCATCCGTCTCCTTAGTCTGGAACAGGGCAAGGTCGCACTCGTGGAGCTCACCCTGGCCGACGATTCACCGGTCATCGACAAAACCATCGGGGGACTCACCTTCCCGACCGACTGCACCCTGGTGGCGATCGTCAGGGACAAGCATGTGATCGCGCCGAAGGCCGAGACCTCACTTCATGCCGGCGATGAGGTCCTGGCGCTGTGCTCGCCGGAGGCTGAGCCCGAGCTCCTCAACATCCTCGCCTCCCGCAGTTAGCCTTCTGAAGCCCCTCATTCCAGCGCCTGGATAGGGGGTGTCGATAGGGGCCGGGAACACTCCGCTTGGGATCGTCGTTAGGTTGACAACGGGCCGAAGGAGTGCGACAAGGGTCGCCTCGCCCCAAATCCAAGGAGAAAGTGGAGTGCACTAGTGGCAAAGAACCTCGTGATCGTGGAGTCGCCTGCGAAGGCGAAGACGATCGAGAAATACATGGGCAAGGACTTCAAAGTCCTTGCCTCCATGGGCCATGTCCGCGATCTCCCCAAGTCTGACTTCGGGATCGAGGTTAATGGTGGAGTCAAGATCTCCTATGCGCCGATCGCGCGCGCTCAGGCCAAGAAGGCAGTGAGCGCGATCCGCGCGGCGATGAAATCCGCGGAGACGGTCTGGCTCGCACCCGACCCCGATCGTGAGGGCGAGGCGATCGCGTGGCACGTTGCGGAGCTGGTCAAACTTCCTAAAGAGATGTCCCGGCGCGTGACCTTCAACGAGATCACCAAGCGCGCGGTCACCGAAGCGTTCGAGAATCCACGAGAGATCGATATGAACCTCGTGGACGCGCAGCAGGCTCGACGTGCGGTCGACCGGATCGTCGGGTACCGGCTCTCGCCTCTGCTGTGGCGAACGGTTGGGCCCAATCTGTCGGCCGGCCGGGTCCAGAGCGCGGCCCTTCTGCTGGTGGTCCAGCGGGAGCGCGAGATCCGAGCTTTCGTCCCTCAGGAATTCTGGGATGTCACCGCGACCCTCGCCACCAAGGAGGGCGCCGAGTTCGACGCCGCGTACCCGGTCGGCGAGAAGAACAAATTCGAGCTCTCCGATGAGGGTGGGGCGGACGCGCTGGTGGAGCAGGTTCGTCCCGGCCCCTGGACCGTCGCCCAGGTGCGCAAGAACGAGCGGAAGCGCAAGCCACCGGCTCCGTTCAAGACCTCAACCCTTCAGCAGATCGCCTCGTCGAAGCTCTCCTACCCGACGTGGAAGACGATGCAGATGGCACAACGTCTGTACGAGGCCGGCCACATCACCTATATGCGTACCGACTCGATCAGCCTGTCGAACGACGCGCTGGGTGAGATCGGACGTGTCGTCGAAGGCGAGTTCGGCAAAGAGTTCCACGAGGTCAGGAAGTTCCAGACGAAGTCCAAGGGAGCGCAGGAAGCTCACGAGGCGATCCGACCCTCGTCGGTGGCGAAGCTCCCATCCGATCTCGCCGGAGTTGTCGACCCGGATCAGCTGAAGCTCTACGAGATGATCTGGCAGCGAACGGTGGCATCGCAGATGGCCGAGGCGATCTACGACGCGACCTCGGTCGACATCCAATCGAACGGCGTGACGTTCCGGTCCACCGGACAGACCCTGAAGTTTGAGGGTTACCTCAAGGTGTATCTCGCCCGTGGAGACGACGAACCGGAAGAACTCGACCGCATGCTCCCCGAGTTGTCCGAGGGCGACGTCCTGGACCTGCGCGATCTCATCCCGGAACAGCACTTCACGCAACCGCCGCCGCGCTTCACCGAAGCAACTCTGGTGAAGGAGATGGAGGCCGTGGGCATCGGACGTCCTTCGACCTACGCACCCACGGTCAGAACTCTGATCGATCGTGAGTACGTCATCAGCGAGTCGCGTCGCTTGTTCCCCACGCCGCGCGGTGAAGTGGTGACCGAGCAGCTCGAGGCTCACTTCCCCGAGGTCGTCGACCTCAACTTCACGGCTCGGATGGAGGAGGAGCTCGACGAGATAGCGATCGGCCAGAAACAGCTCGAGCCGGTGGTGAAGGACTTCTTCCTGAGCTTCACCGCACATCTCGAAGAACAGAAGGACAAGATGACTCGGCCCGAGCGGCCGACCGATCAGATCTGCCCCGATTGCGGGCGGCCGGTGGTTAAGAAGTTCGGCAAGCACGGGTTGTGGTTCCTATCGTGCTCGGGATGGCCCGAGTGCAAGTGGTCACAGCAGCTCGACGCCGAGGGGAATCCGCTTCCGGATCCCGTCGGGACTGGGGAGAAATGCCCCGACTGCGGGAACGAGCTCGTCGCCAAATCGGGCCGGTTCGGTCCGTTCGTCGGTTGTTCGAACTATCCCGCCTGCAAGTACATCAAGAGGGACCCCCCGAAGGAGACGGGCGAGACTTGCCCCGAGTGTGGGAATCCGCTGGTCGAGAAGCGCGGACGGTTCGGTCCGTTCACGGGCTGCTCTAACTACCCGGACTGCAAGTACATCAAGAAGAAACCCAAGAAGACGACCGCCAAGAAGAAGACGACCAAGAAGAAGTCCAGCGTCAAGAAGACCACGGGGAAGAAGGCGGCTCCAGAGGCATCCTGAAGGGCTCCCCGAAACGCTAGTGCTCGCGGGGGAGGTAATCCGTAGGATGGGCTGGGGAAGGGCACAAATAGCAGATCAAGCAGGAAGGTCGTCCTAGATCCAGCCGTCTCGTAAGCCCGAACTGAAGGTCGTGACCTCCAGCCAGGAGAAGGTCACGTTCCTCATGCTGCTCAAGAACCGGAACTTCCTGAAACTCTTCCTTGCGCAGACCGTCTCGAGCCTCGGCGACTGGATCGGCGTCATCGCCATCGCCGTCTTCGCCCAACGGATCGGCGGGACTACCGCGGTGGGGGCGGTCATGACCGCGAGGGTCCTGCCCGGATTCATCGCCGGTCCGATAGCCGGTGTCATCGCGGACCGCTGGGATCGCCGTAAGACGATGATGGTTGCGGACCTGCTCCGCGGGGCGATCGTCTTCTCCTTGCCGTTCTTCCCCACGCTTGCGTACCTCTTGGTCGCGTCGATGCTGCTCGAGAGCCTCACGCTGGTGTGGGGGCCGGCCAAGGACGCCTCGCTGCCGCACGTCGTGCCGCAGAATCACATCACCCATGCCAACTCGTTGAATCTCATCGCGGTCTACGGGCCGTGGCCGCTGGCTTCCCTCGTCTTCTTCCTGATGGCTCAGCTTGCCGGGTTCCTGAGCCACGCCGTGCCCGCCCTCGAGGGGCTCGCGGGGAACGAGGACTCGTTGGCGCTGTGGGTCAACTCGCTCACCTTCGTGTTCTCCGCGGCGATGATCTACACCCTCTCGCTCCCGGCGTCGCGCCGTCGCGTCGGGAAGCTCGACTTCGGTGAGGTGAAACGAGATCTCGTCGAGGGCCTCCAGTTCATCAAGAACGACCATCAGGTCCGGCCCTGGTTGCTGGGGATCGCGTTCACGTTCACTGCGGCCGGCGGCGTGTTCTCCCTCGGGGTCGGGTTCGTCGACGACGTTCTGGGCGGAGGTCCCCGAGGGTTCGCCTTCCTGATCGGGTTCCTCGGGATGGGCATGATCGCCGGGCTGCTGTCGGTCGGGATCATCTCCAAGAAGCTGCATAAAGACGTGATCTTCTCCGCGGCCCTCGTGTTCCTTGGCGCGGGACTGGTGGCCCTCGCGAGCATGAACAGCCTCGGTCCAACCATCCCGATCGCGGCCGCACTCGGTTTCTGCGGCGGCGCCGCGTATTCGACCGGCTACTCGCTGATCCACGAGAAGGTCACGGACGACCTCAGGGGTCGCACGTTCTCCGCGGCCTACACGGTGATCAGGATCGGGACCCTCGTGGGACTCGGGCTGTTCCCACTGTTCGCCGGTGCGATCGGGGACAACACCTTGACCCTCCCGTTCGCCACTCTCGACCTCCCTGGTTCGCGCGTCACGTTGTGGTTCGCCGGTCTCTTCGCAGTCGGTGGCGGATTGCTGTCGATGCGGGCGATAACCCACCGGGGCGGCAAGGGGCAGTCCTCCAGCAACGAGGATCTCGAGGGCTACTTCGTCGTCTTCGAGGGCGGTGAGGGGGCCGGGAAGTCGACTCAGATCGCCGCATTCGTTGAGTGGCTCGAGGCACGCGGCGCAGATGTTGTGACGACGCGGGAACCCGGTGGTACCGAGATCGGATCCCGGGTTCGAGAGGTTCTGCTCGATAAGGGCGCGACCGAGATGGACCCGCGTGCCGAAGCTCTTCTTTATGCCGCCGACCGTGCACAGCACGTTGCCCAGGTGATCCGGCCCGCGCTCGCCGAAGGGAAGGTCGTTGTGTCCGACCGCTTCGTCGATTCCTCTCTCGCGTACCAGGGGGCCGGTCGCGACCTCGGCATCGATGAGATCGCAGAGTTGAGCGAGTGGGCGACTGGGGGCCTGATGCCAGACCTGGTGTTCTTCCTCAAGATCGATCCATCCGCGGGGCTCGAGCGAGCGGGGGCCGATCCCGATCGGCTCGAGAGTGCCGGGGGTGACTTCCATCAGAAGGTAGCGGCGGCTTACCTCGAGCTCGCCGCGCGCTTTCCCCAGCGGATCGTCGTTCTCGATTCGTCGCAGTCAAAGGAGCAGGTCCACGAGGAGATCCTCAGGGCCTACGGAGAGCGCGCCGGGAAGCATGTCCCCGAGACAACCCTCGCCCGTGACTTCGCACCGCCGGGCCCACCGATGCCTCGATGAGCGTCTGGGACCGCCTCAAGGGCTCGGAGGCCGCCGCACGTCTGCGTGTTCAGATGGCCGGCAGCGAGGGAGCGCACTCGTGGCTCCTGCTCGGCCCCGCGGGCTCCGGTAAGGCAGCCGCCGCCATGGCGATGGCCGCCGCCCTCAACTGCAAGGTCGCTCCGGGTGAGGGTTGCGGCGATTGCCGGGAGTGCTTGCGGATCCTCAGGCATCACCATCCTGACGTCCATCACATCGTTCCCGAGGGCCCGTTGATCCCTGTCGGCGTCGTGCGCGAATCGGTGATCCCCGAGGCCGCACGCTCACCCTTCGAGGGCCCTTTCAAGGTCTTCATCATCGAGGAAGCGGATCGGATGAACGATGAAGCTCAGAACGCGTTGCTGAAGACACTCGAGGAGCCGCAGAGCGACACCGTGTTCATCCTCCTGTCCGAGCACGAACAGGAGCTGCTCACGACGATCTACTCGCGCTGCCGCGTAGTCCGGCTCGAGCCGGTCCCCGAGGAACGCATCGTGGAGATGCTGACCGATGAAGGAGCGTCGAGCACGCAAGCGCTACTGGCCGCCCGGGTGTCCGACGGCGATCTTGAGCGCGCTCGAACCTTTGCGCTCGAAGACGCGACCTCGGAGCGTCGCCGACTATGGATGAGCATCCCTCGCCGGCTCGCGTCGCCCGTCGATGCATTGGATTCGGCGGCGGAGGTCATCGCCGAGGCGAAGGAAGTCGTCAAGCGCCGTGAGGCCTACCAGAAGACCGAGGTGACCGATCTCGCCGAGGCGATGGGGGAGGGTCGGGGAACCGCGACCGCCCGCAATGCGCTCGCCACGCGACACAAGCGAGAGCTTCGCCGGGTCGAGGAGGTGATCCTCGGTGAAGCGATCCAGTCGATCGCCTCGTTCTATCGTGACGTGCTCGTCATCCGCGCCGGTGGTCCCGAAGCCGTCGCCAATCTCGACGTGATCGAAGAACTCGAGATCTGGGCCGGGGCGACGGAGGTCTCCGACCGCGCCCTGGTCGAGATCGTCGATCGCTGCGTGGCGATGAGAGCGACCCTGATCCGGAACGCCAACGCCCCCCTTCAGCTCGAATCCCTGTTCCTCGAGATCGCGCGCCTGGCCCCCGCTTCGGCGCGGGTCGGCTCCGGCTGGTAGCCGGGACGACGACGGGTAAACTCTCGGACCCGGCCGGGGTAGCTCAGACGGCAGAGCGATTCACTCGTAATGAATAGGTCAGGGGTTCGATTCCCCTCCCCGGCTCTGCGAAGCAGAGACGAAGCGGGAGGGGTGAGAAGCGCCTTACCGCCTTCGATTCCCCTCCCCGGCTCCAACAGAAAGAGGCCCCCGAGTTTCCGGGGGCCTTCTCGTTTGGCTCTCCGCGTTTTCGTGGGATGAACCACCACGCTCGATCTCTTCATGATGCCACCCCGGGACACCACAGCAAGGCTCTGGCACCGAAGTTGTCGACGTTGACGAACCCGTAGGCGATGCGCTTCAGGACCCCGACCTT
>WHTI01000321.1 GCA_009377815.1 Actinomycetota bacterium | reverse complement strand
GAAGAAGCGCGAGTCGTGCAAGTCCCAGGTGGTTGCCGCGTGGCGTATGACACTTAAGGCGCTCAAGGACGAGCAGGGGACCGACCCGGCGGCGTGGACGGCTGCGGCCGAGTGGATCCAGTTCAGCGCTCAGGGGGCCGGAGCGGTCGACGACATCCCGTGGCAGAACCGGGGAACCCACAACCAGGTGATCGAGGTGCTCCCCTAGGCGAGGAGGAACTGCCGATGCATCGGGGTCTGCGGGTCCTTCTGACTTTGATCGGGGTCGTCGCGATGGTCGCGGGGACGGTCTCGGTGCTCTTCGGCGCCGCCGTCATACCTGCCCATGGTGAAGTGAGCGCGAGTGTCGATAGCGAGATGCGTTTCTACGCGGTCTGGTACGTCGCCGTAGGCGTGGTTGCCCTACGGGCAGCCCCGCGGATCGAGGAGTCCGGCGCGATCGTCGGGGGCCTGGCGGCTGCCTTCGGCGCCGCCGGCCTGGCGAGGGCGTTGTCGTGGGCCATGGTTGGGCGCCCTCACTTCACGACCCTGGTCCTGATGGTCGTAGAGCTTGCCCTGGCCCTCGTCCTCGCGACGCTGCGATCCACCGCCGGCTCCCCTGTGCGCCGGGCCACACCCCCGGAACCTCCGGGGGGCTAGATAGAAGCGGAGAAGGGCCTCCGGCCCTTCACGGTCGTCCCGAGAACCGCAGGGAAACGCCGCAGATAACCCCGCGTTCTACCGCAGAGAATCCCGCCTGACCGACACCTCTCGGGCCCGGTCCCGCCTAAATGTGATCGGTTCGAGCACGCCATTTCCCGCACAAAACCGCCCAAGCAACCGTTAAAGCAAGCCCAGGTGGTTTTGTGCGGGAAGGAGGGACGATCTAGGGCCTGGAGCGAGTGGGAGGTCCGTGCCAGGGAGGCCGATGATCCGGCAGGCGAAGCCCCAATCCTCGGAGGTTCCACCGATCGGCATCGGCAGCTCGAGCGGGTACGAGCCGATCCATTCGTCCTGCACCTGAGCGGTTTGCTTCGCCGCCTTGTGCTTCTTCTCGCACTTCTTCTTGCTCGGCCCCTTGCACGGGATGATCCCGGTCTTTCCCTTGGCGGGACGATCGAACTCGAGCACCTGGACCCCGGCCTTGTAGTCGAAGTTGTAGATGATGCGCCCGGTCGGGTCGGTCGGCGCGAAGTAAGCCGCCCACACCACCGCGGTGGGATCGATGAAGTAGCCGATCTGGCGGATGTTCGCGGGGTTGGAAACGTCGAGGAGCCGTAGGCCCTGTTCGTACCAACCCTGCGCGATGACGTTGCGTTTGACATCGAAGTAGTGCGCGGAGCACAGAGCTGCGGCCGGAGGAACGTCCTCGCCGTTCCAGTTCTGCCAGTGCTCGACGTCGGCGAGCGACTCGGTCACCCAGGAATCGAGCGGCGTGAGATCCTCGCCGGTCGGGACGTAACTGACCTTCCCGCCCTTCTTCACCCTCTTGGTCGGGAGGCTCCAGGTCTCGAACTGACCGGCCCCCTCGCAGCCGGGGCGCGTGTAGTCCTCTTCGGTGACGTATACGACCTTGCGGTTCTTCTGACGCCGGGAGTTGTGGAGGATGTAGTCGTTGAACTCGTTGCCGTCCCCGAGGCCGAACTTCTCGCCGTAGGTGGAGAAGCCCTCCTCGTTGGTACGGGCAACCTCGATGCCGAGGTCCGTCCCGTCGTAGTCCTTGGGGATCTCGTAGGCGATCGCTCCGCCGAATCCCACCACCCAGGCGAGACCGTTCGCGTCCACCTGGACGTCGTGCGTCGCGATCGCTCCGCCGGCATCGGTTTCGATCGTGCCGAGGTCGACGGGG
>WHTI01000421.1 GCA_009377815.1 Actinomycetota bacterium | reverse complement strand
TCGACGATCGCGGTGACGACGCCGGCGCCGACGGTGCGGCCGCCCTCGCGGATCGCGAAGCGGAGGCCTTCGTCCATCGCGATCGGCACGATCAGCGCAACCTCCATCGCGATGTTGTCCCCCGGCATCACCATCTCCGTCCCGTCCGGCAGAACGACCGACCCCGTCACGTCCGTCGTCCGGAAGTAAAACTGCGGCCGGTAGTTCGAGAAGAACGGCGTGTGACGCCCGCCCTCCTCCTTCGTCAGGATGTAGCACTCGCACTTGAACTTCGTGTGCGGCGTGATCGACCCCGGCGCCGCCAGAACCTGGCCGCGCTCGACGCCCTCGCGGTCAACGCCCCGCAGCAGCGCCCCGATGTTGTCGCCCGCCTCGCCCTGGTCCAGAAGCTTCCGGAACATCTCCACGCCCGTGCACACCGTCTTCGTCGTCGGACGCATGCCCACGATCTCGATCTCGTCGCCGACCTTCACGATCCCGCGCTCCACACGCCCCGTCACCACCGTGCCGCGGCCCGAGATCGAGAACACGTCCTCGATCGGCATCAGGAACGGCTTGTCCTTCGGGCGGTCCGGCTGCGGGATGTACGCATCCACATGATCCATCAGCGCCTTGATCGATTCCGCACCGATCTCAGGGGTCTTGCCCTCCAGCGCCGCAAGCGCCGACCCCTTCACGATCGGGATGTCGTCGCCCGGGAAATCATACGACGACAGAAGCTCCCGAACCTCAAGCTCGACAAGCTCCAGAAGCTCCTCGTCGTCAACCTGGTCCACCTTGTTCATGTAGACCACAAGCGACGGAACGCCCACCTGCCGCGCCAGAAGAATGTGCTCCCGCGTCTGCGGCATCGGGCCGTCCGCCGCGCTCACAACCAGGATCGCACCGTCCATCTGCGCCGCGCCCGTGATCATGTTCTTCACGTAGTCCGCGTGACCAGGGCAGTCCACATGCGCGTAGTGACGCTTCGACGTCTCGTACTCCACATGCGACGTGTTGATCGTGATCCCGCGCTCCTTCTCCTCCGGAGCCTTGTCGATCTGGTCGTACGCCGTGAACGTCGCGCCGCCCGTCTCCGCCAGGATCTTCGTGATCGCTGCCGTCAGCGTCGTCTTCCCGTGGTCAACGTGACCGATCGTACCAATGTTGCAATGCGGCTTCGTTCGCTCAAACTTACTCTTCGACATTGGCT
>WHTI01000053.1 GCA_009377815.1 Actinomycetota bacterium | reverse complement strand
GGTCGGCTGGGATCGGAAGAAGGATCGACAAGGTCGAGGAACCTTACTTGCGGGCGAGGGACCTCAGATCAGGCGGCGTTCGGTCGCCCAGCGGGTCAGTTCGTGCCGGCTCGATAGCTGCAGCTTCCGCAGCACCGCGGAGACGTGCGTCTCGACCGTCTTGACCGAGATGTGCAGACGCACCCCTACCTCCTTGTAGGCGAACCCACGGGCGATCAGGCGCAGCACCTCGCGCTCTCGCTGAGTGAGTTGGTCGAGCTCCTCGTCGACGATCTCGGCCGTCTCACCGGTTCCGAAGGCGTCGAGCACGAACCCCGCGAGGCGCGGAGAGAACACGGCATCGCCATCATTGACCCTCCGGATCGCGTCCTCGAGGTCGGCCGGTGAGATCGACTTGGTCACATAGCCGCGAGCCCCCGCCCGGATGACCGCGATGACGTCCTCGGCCGCGTCGGAGACCGATAAAGCCAGGAACTTGATGTCGGGGGCCGACGCATGCACCGCCTCGAGCACGGCGCGCCCTCCCCCACCCGGCATGTGGACATCGAGCAGAACGACGTCGGGCTTGGTCGCAATGATCTCGGTGATCGCCGACTCGACCTCCCCGGCAACCCCAACTATCTCGAATTCCTCCCCGAGTTCGGATCGCACACCTGCAAGGAAGAGGCGGTGATCGTCGACGAGGAAGATCTGGATCTTCGTCATCAGGCCCTCATCCTCGGCAGCACGAGTTGGACCTCGGACCCCGCTCCGATATCACTGGTCACCGTTGCCGAGCCGCCGAAGCGCTCCATCCGGCCCCGGATCGACTCGGTCATGCCGCGCCGATCGGTGGCGACGGCAGCGGGGTCGAATCCCACTCCTTCATCCCGGACGTACGCGGTGATCGCACCGTCCTCGACCTCGAGGTAGACCGACACAGAATCGGCACCGGAGTGCTTCGCAGCATTGAGGATCGCCTCCCGGCCGGCCTCGAGGATCGCGCCGGCTCGCTCATCGACCGGGGCATCTCCGACGGTCACGACCTCGACGGGGATCTTGAACTGGAGTTCCACCGCTGCGGCGATCTGCTCGATCGCACCCGCGACCGTGCTGTCGCTACGAAGCGAGGTCCCATTGAGCCACGCGCGCAGCTCGCGCTCCTGGTTGCGCGCGAGCGTGAGCATCTCGCGCGGTTGATCGGTGCGCTGGATCAAAGCCAGGGTCTGGAGCACAGAGTCGTGAAGATGTGCGGCCATCTCGGCGCGTTCCTCGGAGCGGATGCGCTCTCGCCGCTCGACCGCCAGTTGACGAACGAGCCTCCACCCCCACGGTCCGGCGACGATCGCCAGTCCCGTGATGGTGACGCCGACCGCGAAGACGACGCCGGGCGCAGCATTCAGTGCGTTCGTCCGGGCGAGGAAGATCGCAACCCCGGCCGAGAACAACAGGCCCCCGAGCACGAGTCGCAGTTTCCCAACGAAGCCCGGTGCGATCGCTTCCAACGGATCATCGGACAGCCGAGCCTTGATGCGTTCGCGCTCGGACGCATCAGTCCGGAGCCACACGACCCCGATGCCCATCGCCACCATGCCGATCGACAGTGCGATCGTGTTCCCGAACCAGAGCCCCGCGCCGCCCAGCAGGAGCATCGTGCCGGCGACCACCATCGCCATCGACACGGCCCTGACGAGGCCGGGCTCCCTCTCCTCGGAAGTGCCGTCGTCCTCCGGTAGCACCGCCCACAGGACGAAGTAGGCGAGCAGCCCCACTCCCCCGCAGAGCGACAGAAGCACGAAGGCGATCCGGACGAGCGAAGCGTCGATCCCGAGACGCATCCCGAGACCACCTGCGACCCCCGCGATCAGGCGATGGTGACCGCTCCGGTAGAGCCCCACGCCGAGGAACCCACCTTGAGGCGGGCTCGGCCGTCGGGCGGTCTGGGCGTGGGAACTGGGTGCTGCCATGAGAAGCCTTCCATCTCGTGCTCTGAACACGATGTTCGCACAGGGCAGGGGGGCCTAACCATCGGGGACCACCCTGATCTCGGGGGCCGAACTCAGGGTCCAACCAGGGTCTTCACCGATAGGAACCGAGCCGTCCTTTCACGATGATCGATCCATTACCAACGACATAGAACGGGAGAAGGATATGGATGCGATCGAACCTGCAACGAGCGCCGCCGGAGAGTCCTCGCGAAGCGGCGGCACGCGGCCACCTCGGTTGGTGACGGGCTTGCTCGTCGGGACGGTCATGACGTTCGGACTCGCGGCGTGCGCCTCGGAGGTGGAGCCGAGGGGCGATGTGATCTCGGGTCCTGCTCGAGGCGATGCGATCGAGATCGGGATGAAGAACTCGGCCTTCGATCCACCACGGCTCGAACTCCCGGCGGGCGAAGAGGTCCACATCGAAGTGACCAACCAAGAGGACACCATGCATGACTTCACGATCGATGAACTCGATCTCAGCACCGGAACCCTGAAGAAGGGTGCCACCGCGACCGCGACGATCGTGGTGCCCGAGAGTCTGACGACCTATCACTGCACCATGCACGACGGCATGGAAGGGATCATCGAAGGCACCTAAGTGTTCTTCGACCACTGAGGGAGGAACGGTTCATGATGGATACGACCGAACAGGAGCAGAACAACGTGACGGAACAGAACACCGATGCCGGGGCCGGAGGCACCGGCCCCCCAGCACCGGAGCCGAGACGGTTGACCAGGAGCCACGACGACGTGGTCGTCGCCGGCGTCGCCTCGGGGCTGGCCAAGCACCTCAACATCGATCCCCTGCTGGTGCGGATCGGATTCGCAGCCGCAACGCTTGCGGGAGGTCTCGGCCTCCTCCTCTACCTGGTCGGCTGGGTGCTGATCCCGGAGGAGGGATCGGACCGAGCCCTGGGCTATTCCCAGGGGAGCCCACTCCGGGCGGTACCTGCGTGGATCATCGCGACCGGCGTGGGCATCGCGGGACTGATCCTGATCGCTGAGATCGATATCTGGAGCGGCGGCGCGTTCTTCTGGTCGCTCCTCCTGATCGGTGGGGGCATCCTGCTGTACCGCATGGACAGCCGCCCACCGCGCCCGGCCAAGCCTCAACCCCCGGCGACCACACCGCCCCTCTCCTCCCCCGCGGAGGGGGGCGGTCCGTCGTCAACCCAGCCTCTCCCAGTGGTGACCGAGCCACCGAGGCCCAAGCGGCCGCCCCGGGAGCGGTCGTACCTCGGTCGCTACACGATCGCTGCGATCCTTCTCGTCCTGGGTATCACCGCGATGCTCGATGTCGCGGGCGCCTTCACGCTCGAGGCGGGTCAGTACCCCGCACTCGCACTGATGGTGCTCGGAGGAGGTCTTCTGGTCGGAACCATCCTCGGGCGCGCGCGCGGCCTCATCATTCTCGGCATCCTCTTCGTCCTGCCGATCGCACTCGGAGCCAGTCTCATAAACGTTCCGATCGAAGGTGGCGCAGGAGACCGCTCCTACACACCGACCTCGACCGCAGAACTGGACCGGGACTTCCATCTGGTCGCCGGCAAGATGGTGTTCAACCTCGATGGGATGGAGTGGAGTAGAACCAGCCCAGTAGAGATAACCGCGACCGCGGTCGCGGGACAGATCCAGATCTACGTCCCCCGAGGCGTGACCGTCGAACTCGACGGCCGCGTGTCGGCAGGACAGGTGGAACTCTTCGGCCTCAGGCAGAACGGCTACAACGCCGAGATCGATGCAACCCGCACCGCGTCTCCCGGGAGTCCCGTTCTGGTCATCGACGCCGAAGTCTCTTTCGGCAAGGTCGAGGTCTTCCGCTCAGCAGCCACCGCGAAAGGAACCCAATGAAGCGTCACCCGTTCGACCCCATCTCTCTCGTCGGAGGACTGTTGTTCTCCGCACTCGGTGTCGCTCTGTTCGCGGGCGGCATCGACCTCACCGCCGAAGGCACTCGCTGGATCTGGCCGGCCGGATTCATAGCGCTCGGGCTGGCGGTTCTCGCGACGATCCGCCCGACCCCCACCGCCGACGTAACTCCAGTTCCTGAGGAGACTCGGGCGCAGGAGGACGATGAGACTTCGTCACTCGACGACTAGGCAACCCCAGACTCGCGCCCGCGGTCAGTCTTCGAGTGAATCGAGCCGGCGGGTGAGCTTGGCGATCTCGGCCTCGGCATCCTCGACGCGTTTGCGCGCTGCGGCGGCGGCCATGTCGGCTTCCTTGGCCGCCTTCTGGGCGCCGGCGAGGAACTTCTCGGCTTCGGCCAGATCACCGGTTAGGTCTTTCCGGCGCTGCTCTCGCTTGCGCTCCTGTGCCTTGCGCTCGGCCGCGTCCTCACCGACGGTGCCGAACGCCGCCTCTAGTCCCGACGGCTCGACGTCGGACGACAGCCTGCCCCGGAGCAGTTCCTCTCTGGTCGTCGCGTCGGCGGCCGCGAACTGCAGGTTCCTGACGATCCGCTCGAGATGCGCCGCTCCCGCGCTGTGGCCGCCCTCCTCGAGGATCCGAGCCGCTTCCTTGCGGAGCGCGGTCAAGACGCGACGACGATCGGCAGTGGCACTCGAAACGGCGTCGCCCCTGCCGGCCGACAACCCTTGCTCCATGCTCTCCGAGGCGGCGATCAGCTCCTCGAGCTTCGAACGAGCCCCCCGGGCCAGGAGGTTGGTCGCCCACGCGGTCACCGGCGGCTTCTTGAGCTTCTTGACCTCGGCCGCCTCCTCGCCCAGACCCTCAGCCGCGAGCTCGCTTGCGATCTCGTTGCGCAGAGCGGTGAACTCGGCCAAGGGGGCCGAATAGAGCTTGTCGAGCCTCGCTTCCTTGTCTATCGCCACAAGGGATTCCTACAGGAAGTCCCCCCCGAAGGCCACACGAGTACCGATCGTGGCCCGCGGGTAATGTCACTGGGAAGGCAACTACCCAAGAGGTGGTTGCATCAGATAAGCAAGCCCCGTTACGAAAGGAGCCGTTATGGCCGGCAAGTACACGCTTCCGGACCTGCCCTACGACTACAAGGCGCTCGAGCCCCACATCGACGCCAAGACGATGGAGATCCATCACACCAAGCACCACCAGACCTACATCGACAAGCTGAACGCGGCACTCGAAGGACACGACGACCTCTACACCGAGAACGTCGACGATCTTCTCCGCAACTTCTCGAGCGTGCCCTCCGACATCCAGGGCGCCGTCCGCAACCACGGCGGCGGGCACTCCAACCACTCGCTGTTCTGGACCGTTATGGGTCCCGACGGTGGTGGAGACCCCTCGGGTGATCTGGCCGCCGCTATCGACGATTCGTTCGGTTCGTTCAAGCAGTTCCAGGAGAAGTTCACCGACGCTGCGGTCGCCCAGTTCGGTTCCGGCTGGGCATGGCTCGTGGTCGATGGTGGGAAGCTGGCGGTCACGAACCTCCCGAACCAGGACTCCCCGCTGATCGACGGCAAGACCCCGATCCTCGGGCTCGACGTCTGGGAGCACGCCTACTACCTCAACTACCAGAACAAGCGCCCGGACTACATCCAGGCATGGTGGAACACGATCGATTGGGACGCGGTCGCCGAGCGTTACGGCTCCGCCTCTTAGCTCGAACGGATCTTCCGGTCAGGGGCCCCTTCGGGGCCCCTTTTCGTTGTCTAGCCGCGCCAGACGCCCACTGCGTCGATGATCACTTTCTTGCCCGATGACAGGACCTCGATCGTGAGCGTTCCCTTCTGCTGATCGGGGAAGGTAGCGACCGGTATCGCAACCCGATCGTTCCTCTGGTTGGACTTCAATGAGATCGTCTGCAGCACCTGACCGGCGAAGCGCACCTCGATCTTCCCGCAGCCCGGGCAGGTCGAGACGAGAAGGTCGAAGCGACGACCGCGGACGTCCTTCAACTTGAGCGTCTTCCCCTGCTGCGCCGTCTCCTTGTAGGTGCTCCGGTAGAAAGCCGAACCGGCCCCCTTGCTCCATCCGCCGCCGGTGAGGGAGCGATCGTCGGCGCGCACCGCGACGCACTTCTCCGGGCCCCACGAAGAGGTGTTGCCGGCCTCGTCCGTCGCCCGAGCGGAGTAGCAATAGGTCCGGCCGGGTTGGCCCTTCATGTCCCCAGACCTCTCTTCGGTTGCCGTCATCCACCTGGTACGAGACGAGAAGGCGCCTCGGAGTCCTGCCTCGCGATACCGGACATCGAAGGTCAACGCATCGCTGACGTCGTCGGTTGCTCCCCATCGCACCTTCACGCGGCCCGATGCCGAGATGGCGCCATCCGGAGACTTGACGGTGGCGTTCTCGGGGGCTTGGCCATCGCCGATCTCGCCGCTAGTGGCCGGAGACTGCGCGGTACCTCCTTCATTGGAGGCCGTCACCTGTGCCTTGAGGATTTTGCCGTAGTCGGCCCTCCGCACTTCGTAGACGGGATCCGTGGCTCCCGCGAGCACGTCACAGGAGTTGGCCGCCGTGCACCTCTTCCACTGGTAGGAGAAAGCGATCGGCTTCGTTCCCTTCCATTCCCCTGGAGACACGGTCAGGGTTCCGCCGGTCTTCTCTTCGCCGGAGATCTCCGGCTCGGTCTTGATCGTGGGAGGAACCGGGATCCTGAATTCCTTGAGCGCGCCGGTCTGGGCATGGTTCAGATCGACGTTCCCCTTGATGCCGGGAACCGAGCCCGCGCTCGTGTATTGCCAGAACGACCATCCGTTGCCACCCCAGTTGTTGGCGAACACCATGGGGTTGTTGGCGGTGGTGTAATGCGCGACCCAGAGTCCATAACCCTCGAGAGCGAACTCATCGGTGTCGTCGATGCGCGTCTTCCAGGTGTTCGGGCTCGTGTAGATGAGCGGCTTGACGCCGGTGCCGGCCTCGACCCGGTTCAGCCACGTCCGTACCCAGATCTTGAGTCTGCGCGCGTTGAGCCCCCCGAGATCGGCCTCGAAGTCGAGCACCGGGTAGAGGTCACCGGGGGCCGGTGCTCCGGTAGCAAGGAAGTGATTCGCCTCACCGCGAGCATCCTTCCTCACTTGCTTGTCCGTGCTCCCGTTGGGTCGAGCGAAGTGATAGGCGCCGATCCGCAGACCGGCCGCGTTCGCATCCGTTCGGTTAGCCCCGTAATACGGGTCCACATAGGTGTCTCGCTCGGTGGCTTTGATGAAGGTGAATCGGTACCCGGCCTCGGCAACCTGGGTCCAGTCGATCTCGCCTTTGTCGTTCTGCCAGTGCGACACATCGATCCCGGGGATCCGGGCCGCCTCGGCGGTTCCCGAGGCGAACGTCGTCGCGATCAGGACCATGCCAACAACCATGAGCCACGCCCGCGGTCTCCGCACCGTTCGGACGCTTCCTGCCGCCTCCAGCTTCCTCACCCTTGAACCCCTTTAGTCAATGCCTGGCCAGTCTCCGCCACCGTGGGAACTAGGCAGGAGAACACGACCTAAGAGATATGTCCACGAACCGAGCGATTCGTCCCCCTGCCCCAGCGAGGCAAGCAAATCGTCGCTCTAAACCGCCTTTTTGGCACATACCACCAAGCGCTTGTGGGTTAAGGCGCCCAGAGATCGGGAATATGGGGTCACGGCGACGGGTTATTTGTACATGCGCCACAAGGAATCCCCCCTTCCCAGCGGGAAGGGAATCCCTTACCATTGTTGAATTGGTACAGGACTACAACGAGTTTGACCCGGCCCCCGGCCCCGCCACAAATGTGGCAATCGTGTACATATCGCCGGCCGGTCACTCGGAGTGGAAGCACGTGAGGTAGAGCGTGCGCCCTAATAGATGCTGAACGAGCCGGGAATGAGAGGTTGATGCACCGATGAGCCAAACGTCGCGACCATCGCGGTCGTACGAATCGCGAGAAGAAGCCGCACACGAGGATCTCGTACGGCAATATCTCCGCGAGATCGGTCAGTACCCTCTCCTCACCGACGTCCAGGAGGTCGAACTCGCCAAGGCGATCGAGGACGGCGAGAAGGCCCAAGAGAAGATGGACAAGGCCAAGAAACTGTCCGACAAGCAGCGCGTCGAGCTGCAGACGCGCATCCGGGTCGGTCGCCAGGCCAAGCGCCGCTTCATCCAGTCCAACCTCCGCCTCGTGGTCTCGATCGCCAAGAAGTACTCGGCGGCCGGGCTTCCCCTCCTCGACCTGATCCAGGAAGGGAACCTCGGCCTCATGCGAGCGGTCGAGAAGTTCGACTACCAGCGTGGTTTCAAGTTCTCCACCTACGCCACCTGGTGGATCCGTCAGGCCATCACTCGTGCGATCGCCGACAAGGCCCGCACGATCCGGATCCCGGTGCACATGGTCGAGACCCTCTACCGGGTCCGCAAGGTCCAGAGCGAACTCCTCGAGAAGCTGGGTCGCGAGCCCACCATCGACGAGATCGCCGACCAGTCCGACCTCACGCCCGACAAGGTGCGCGAGGCGTTCCGGGTGCTCCCCGAGCCGGTCTCGCTCCACGAGCCGGTCGGTGACGAGGATGCGGAACTGGGTGACTTCATCGAAGACGAGGACGTCGAAGGACCTTTCCAGGCTGCTGCGGTTGCGCTGCGCCAGGAGGACCTCTGGAACATGCTGGGCTCGCTGTCCGATCGCGAGCGCAAGGTGCTCGCGCTCCGTTTCGGGCTCATCACCGGCGAGCCTCGGACGCTCGAAGAGGTCGGCAAGGAATTCAACCTGACCCGTGAGCGGATCCGTCAGATCGAGGCCAAGGCGCTCAGCAAGCTGCGCCACCCCTCGACCCCCGGCAAGCTCCGCGACATGGTCACCATCTAGCCACCCCTTAAGCGGCAACGAAGTACGCTCACGAGATGGTTACTACCGTCGTCCTTGCCAACTGCGACATCGACCACGTCCCCGAAGCGGCCCAGCAGGTCGCCGATCTTCCGGAGGTATCCGAGGTCTACTCGGTCGCGGGCGATTACGACCTCGTCATCATGATCCGGGTCCGCCAGCACGAGGATCTCGCGCGGGTCGTGACCGAGGGCATCCGGCGGGTGCCGGGGATCGAGCAGACGCGGACCCTCGTGGCGTTCAAGGTCTACTCCCGCCACGATGTGGAGTCCCTGTTCTCGCTGGGGTTCGACGAAGAGACTTCCTAGCAGTGTCGTGTCAGGTGACGTTGGCGATGTTCAGGCGAGTGAAAGGCAAGCATCGCAAGGCCGCAGGGAGGCGGCGCAGTGGGACTGCGTCGCCGACCGAGAACGCAGCGAGGCGCAGGCTTTCGCCGCCTGAACGCGGCAAACGTTGCCTGACAAGGCACTAAGTGGGGGAACCATGGATGCCCTGATCGCCCACTATCACGAGATCGGTCTCAAAGGCCGAAACCGGATGTTCTTCGAGGACGCCCTGGTTCGGAATCTAAGGCGCGCCCTCGAGGGCACCGGCTACAAGCGCGTGCAGCGCAACTACGGGCGCGTTCTGATCGAGTTGAACCCCGATGCCGATACCGAGGAGGTCATCGCACGCGCGTCCCGCGTGTTCGGCATCGCCTACGTCGGTGCCGGCGTCCAGGTGTCCGCCGAAATCGACGAGATAAAAGAGGCCTCGTTGGCGCTCCTGCAGGCCGAACCCTTCACGTCGTTCGCGATCAGAGCACGCCGCCAGAACTCACGCCTCGAGATGAAGAGCAACGAGATCAACATCGAGGTCGGTTCGCACGTCCAGGCGGCGATCGAGGCGCCGGTCGATCTCTCGAACCCGGACGCCACAGTGTGGATCGAGCTCTTCGACGACGGCGGGGTCGTCTTCCGACGCAGGGTACGGGGGCCGGGCGGGCTCCCGGTCGGAACCTCGGGGCGCATGCTGGCGTTGCTCTCCGGGGGCATCGACTCCCCGGTCGCCGCATGGCGCATGGCGCGACGCGGTGCGATCGTTGAGTTCGTCCATTTTCACGGACAACCGTTCACCGATCCATCCTCGGTCCGCCAGGCTCAGGAGCTTGCCGAGGTCCTCGCCCGCTATCAGCTCAAGGCGAAGCTCCACCTCATCCCTCTAGCGGACGCGCAGCGCGAGATCGTGACGCACGCGGCCTCGAGCATGCGCGTCGTGCTCTACCGCCGGACGATGATGCGCATCGCGTCGGCCCTCGCCGACGAGTTGGGATGCAAGGCGCTGATCACCGGAGACTCACTCGGTCAGGTCGCGTCGCAGACGATCGAGAACATCAAGACCGTCGACGATGCGATCCCCGGCGTCGAGGTGCTACGTCCGCTCATCGGCAACGACAAACAGGAGATCATCGACCTCGCTATCGAGATCGGGACCTACGACATCTCGATCCGCGCCTACCAGGATTGCTGCGTTCTCTTCGAACCCCGCTCCCCCGCCACCCGCTCGAAGGTCGAACAGGCAGAACTCGGCGAATCTGAACTGGACATCGACGCCCTGGTCGGCAAAGCCCTAGCGGCGCGCGAAACGATTCAGATCAACTTCCCTTAGGGCATCTCCAGCGGTTTAGTCCCGGATGCTTTGACATCCTCAGGGATGCCACCCACGCCCGCCCAGAAATAGTTGTGCGGATCGTATTCCGGCCGGATCAGGATCCGCGGTGCCCGTTCTCTTGCCCACGCGAGGGCGACTTCCATCGAAGGCTTTCGCAATCTCGACCAGTTCCGTGAGCCGGCTTTGCTCCTTGACCCGCAGGTCCCCCGCGTCAATCAGAAAGCGCCGTAGCTCCCTTTCCAGTTCGAGCGCAGCCAACGGTTCCGAGTCCGCGATGGCTATGACGGTGTTTTGACCATCGGTTGTGATCTTGAGCCTGCGTCCTTCAGCGTCGTAGCCCTTGTACACGGCGTCCGAAACGTCTGTTGGCTCAAGCTGGTTCTGAGCGGCCTCGACCGAGGCAAAGATGCCGACGTCATGGCCTTCAATGATGAAGATGGGCTCACGAGGTGAGGCCATTACGTAACCCCTTGCAAATCCCTTAGAGCTTGTTCTTCAGCACCTCGGCTATGTTGTTGAAGACCTTCGGAGCCTCGTCGAGCTTCTGTCTGATCGTTGGTGCGGTCATCACTCGGACGACTCCGTCCCACATCTCGCGTGTCGCGTCGTTGTAGGGGTACCACCAGAGTTTCTTCATGTTCGGCATCGTGGACTTCCCGATGTGCAGCGGGACCGAGAACTCCATGAGACCAAGATGGCCCTGGAGGCGCCCGTAGCCGGACTCGCCGACGCCGCCCCAAGGAGCCCACACCGCACCGGCTGCGCCGGCATGGTCGTTGACCCCCACGGCGCCTGCTCGCAGTCGCTTGGCGATGGCCTCGCCCTTGCGCTGGTCACGGGTCCACACCGATGACGTGAGGTTGAAGGAGTCCTCATTGGTCCGGCGGATCGCCTCTTCCTCGTCGGCGACCCGGAAGATCGGGAGGATCGGGCCGAAGGTCTCCTGCTGCGAGAGATCCATGTCGGGCGAGACGTCGGTGATGACGACCGGCTTCTGCCACAGCGAGCCGTCCTTGTTGCGAGCCGCGTCTTCCTCACCGCCGGACAGGACCCGGGCCCCCTTGGCGATCGCGTCCTTGAGATGACGCTGCACGATGTCGAGCTGGTTCTTGAAGGTCAGCGATCCGACATCGCCTTCGTCCGGCTGCTGCTGGAGCCGGCTGACCTTGTCGAGCAGGATCTCGTTGAACTCATCGGCGACCGAATCGACCACATAGGTCCGCTCGACCGCCGCACAGGTCTGGCCGGTGTTGGTGAACGAGCCCCATACGATCCCGGCGGCAGCGAGGTCGAGGTTGGCATCGGCACAGACGATCGCGGCGTCCTTACCGCCGAGCTCCATCACCACGGGGGTCAGATGCTTCGACGCCGCCTCGGCGATCCGCCGGCCCGTCCCGGGAGACCCGATGAAACAGATCTTGTCGCACGGAGCGTCGACCAGTGCGGCGCCGACATCGCCGGCTCCTTGCACCACGGTTGCCACGCCCGCCGGGAGCGGGTCGAGGATCTTCCGAACTACCTCGCCGACCCCGGGGGTGACTTCCGAGGGCTTGAGCACGACGGCGTTACCGGCGAACAGCGGCGCGGCGATCGCCATGAAGGTAAGGAAGAACGGATAGTTCCATGGAGTGATGCATCCGACGACGCCGAACGGCTTCCATTCGATCTTGCTCGACATCCCTGCCAGCGGACCGATGATCGGACCAACGCGCTTGGGGCGCAGGAACTTGGCTGCGGTGCGCTCGTAGTACATCAGCGTCATCACCGCCGGCATAACGTCCGCGAACAGAGCTTCCGTGCGGGGCTTGCCGGTCTCCCGCGCGATCGTCTCGACCAGCTCGTCGAGGTGCGTGTAGATCGCGTGCCTGACGTCCTTCATGATGTGGGCGCGTCCCGCCGGGGAGATCGCGGCCCATTCCGGAGCGACCTTGCGGGCGAGGGCTACAGCGTCGGCGACGTCGGCGGGCGAACTCGAGGGGAACTCGGCCGAGTACTCGCCGGTCCTCGGGTTGAACGACCGCAGCACCGATGAGGCAGGAGCGCTCGCCTTGGCGCGCGAACGCGTAGTCGTCGACTTCTTGGCTGTGGTTTTCTTGCGAGCGGTCGTCTTCTTGGCGGTGGTCTTCTTAGCGTTCGAGCCGCCGGATCGAGCCTCGGCCATGACAACCCCCTGGTCGTGAAGCGATGGTCTGGAGAGACGCTGACCAAGGTTACCCGCTACGGAGTGCCTATCCGCCCGAGTATGGGGGCATAAGGGTGATCTCCGCTCCCTCGTGGATCTCGGAATCGAGCGGCGCCTGTTGTCCATCGACGAGAACCCCGAACACGAGCGCACGGGGAGCGCCCAGGGCGTCAACCACGTGGCCCACGGTCGATCCCCCGGGAACCTCGAGGGATCCTCGATTCCCGTCGGCATCGTCGGGGAGGTAGTCCTTGAACGCTCCGAAGCACAGGACGTCGATCCGCATGCCCTCAGCCTAAGCCGGACACCCCCGCCCGAGCCCCCTGTGCCCGGCACCACACCCCCGCCCACCCTCGAGGGCTAGAAAGAAGTGGAGGAGGGACCTTCGGCCCCTTCCCAGGACCGTCGGGCCCCCGGCCCGGCAACCCCTCAAGACACCGCAGAGAACGCCGCGTTTCACCGCAGAGAACTCGCCCCTCCCCCGCCTAGCCTCGCTCCCTCCGTTTCCATTTCCCCCTCACTCACAGGGCGCGTTTCCGCGCACAAAACCGGTTAAGCAATCGTTAGAGCAAGCCCAGGTGGTTTTGTGCGCAGAATGGCTCTTGGTTTGGTTGAGCTGGTTGAGCCGGACGCGCAGAGGGGGCGCCGCAACCGCGACGCCCCCTCATCATTCCCCGCCTTACGACTCCTTGACGATCGGCACGCCCACGAGCGAGCCGTACTCGGTCCACGAGCCGTCGTAGTTGCGCACGGTGCTGTAGCCGAGCAACTCGTTCAGGACGAACCACGAGTGCGACGAACGCTCGCCGATCCTGCAGTAGGCGATGACGTCCTTGTCCGGGGTGATGCCCTCGCCTTCGTAGAGCGCCGTGAGCTCGTCGGCCGACTTGAAGGTGCCGTCTTCGTTCGCGGCCTTGGACCAGGTGATGTTGGAGGCGCCGGGGATGTGGCCCGGGACCTGCGCCTGCTCCTGCGGGAGGTGCGGCGGGGCGACGGCCTCGCCCCGGTACTCCTCCGGCGAACGGACGTCGACCCAGGCCGCGTTGCCGGCGATGGCACGCTTGATGACCTCGTCGCGGAAGACCCGCAGCTCCGGCCGGTCGGTTCCAGGCGTGAAGCTGGCCTTCTCGCGCGAGGGCTCGTCCTGCGTGAGCAGCCTGCTCTCGAGCTCCCACTTCTTACGTCCACCGTTCAGCAGCTTGACATTGTCGATGCCGCGGTACTTGAAAAGCCAGTAGGCGTAGGTAGCGAACCAGTTGTTATTGCCGCCGTACAGGACGACTGTGTGGTCGTTCGAGATGCCCTTCTCGCCGAGCAGCTGCGCCAGTTGCTCACCGGAGACGAACTCACGGCGCGGGCTGTCGTGAAGTTCGGTTTCCCAGTTGATCTGGAGCGCGTTGGGGATGTGCCCCTTGTTGTAAGCGTCCGCGTCCTCGTCGACCTCAACCACTACGACGCTGGGATCGTCGATGTTGGCCTCGAGCCAGTCGGTGTCGACCAATACCTCGGGGTTTACGTACTCAGCCATGCTTCCTCCTCCTGATGGTTCCTGCTTGCCCAATTGAACAAAGTGATAAGTGACTACTGCGGCGGGGGAACGTCCCTACATCGTTCGGCAACGAGTTCGCGGAGCCGGGCGATCTGCGCCTGGGCGTCGGCGAGGGTTCGTTCGAGGATGCGCATCTCGAGTTCGAGATCGTCGGTGGTGTCCTGGCGCTCGGCGGGGATGTCGATCCCGGCCTCCTCGAGCGCTCCGATCTCGCTCTCCCAGGTGAAGTACACCTTCGCCGGGCGGCCCTTGGCCTGACGGCGGGTATCGGTGGCGAGGAACCCGGCCTCGACCATCAGATCGAGGTGAGCTCGGGCTACGTTCGGGTGGATCTGGAAGATGTCCGAGATCTCCTTGACCGTCTTCGGCCCGCTGCGGAGGAGCTTCGCCAGGATCGCCGCCCGGGTAGGCAGCGAGAGGACCTTGGCGGTCCTGGTGGCGGAGTCATCTCCTAGGTTGGACATGCGGACGTTCTACCAGAAGAACGCACCCTAAGCAACTGGCTAATAGTGCAAAGTCAGCGGCCGTCGGCTCCGTCCACGATCTCCCGGTCCCCCAGGGGCTCGTCGAGCTCGACGATCGTGGCCTTCTTCACCGCTATCTCGATGCAGGCGACGTCTTCGTCGGTCTCCGTGTGGCCCTCGAAGAGGGTCATCGTGACCGCCTCGTCGGTGTACTCGACCTCGACGCGATCGAGCACGTTGCACGGCTCGACCCCCGACCACCAGAAGAGCTTGACCGCCGCCCCATCGTCCAGCACCTTGGCCCTCGTCCAGGGGATCGGGCGGACGTCGACCTGTCCCGGTTGGGGTTCGACCAGCTGCGCGCCGCCCCCCGTGGGGGACTCGTTGGGGTCGGGAGTCGAGGATACGGGGTCATCCGGAGAAGCCGGACCGCTGGCGCCGGGATTCGATTCCGGGTCGCCGCACGCCGAGAAGAGGAGCATCAAAGCGACCAGTAGCGCTGCCGCCATGGAGTGCCACGCCCACGAGGTTCTTCTCGCTCGTCTCATAACTCTTTGACCGAGGGAGACCCCGGGATTGTTCCCCGGACTACGAGGGGGTTCCCTTGCCGGCCTCGTCGAGGGCCTCGAGGAGTGTCGTCCACCCGAGCATGGCGCACTTGATGCGCACCGGGTACTTCACGACGCCCTTGAGGGCGATGAGATCGCCGAGTTCATCGGCGTCGCCTTCCTCCTCGCCGGCCATCATCTTCCTGATCCCGCCCGCGAGATCCGTCGCATCTTTGATCGCAATCCCCTGGAGACGCTCGGCCATCATCGACGCGCTTGCTTGGGAGATCGAACATCCCTTGCCGTCGAACGACAGCCCCGCAAGCTGGTCCCCGTCGAATTTGAGGAACAGCTCGATCTCGTCACCGCACAGTGGGTTGTTCCGCTCGAGAACGATGTCGTGCGGATCGAGGCGGCCCTTGTGCCTCGGCGACCGGTAGTGGTCGAGGATTACCTCTTTGTAAAGATCCTCGAGACTCAGATGAACCACCCCTTCGATTTCTCGAGAGCGTCGATCAAGGCGTCGACGTCTTCTTCCGTGTTGTAGATGTAGAACGATGCCCGCGCGGTCGCGGGCACTCCGAGTTTCCTCATCAGGGGCTGAGCACAGTGATGCCCCGCGCGGATACAGAGTCCTTCTTGATCGACGATCGTCGCCATGTCATGCGGATGGACCTCATCGAGGTTGAAGGCGATGACCCCGCCGCGCTCGTGGACGTCCTTCGGTCCGTAGATCGTGGCACCCATCGAAGAGATCCGGTCGAGCGCGTACTTCGTGATCTGCATCTCGTGTTCGCGCACCGCGTCCATGCCGATCTCCTCGAGGTACTCGATCGCCGCGCCCAGGCCGACTGCCTGAGCGACGTTGGGCGTCCCGGCCTCGAACTTCTGCGGAACCTCGGCCCACGTGGCGTGGTCGGCCCAGACCTCACGGATCATCTCGCCCCCGCCCTGGAACGGCGGCATCTCCTCGAGCAGGTCCTCTCGCCCGTAGAGGATCCCGACGCCGGTCGGCCCGCACATCTTGTGACCGGAGAACGCCAGGAAATCGCAATCCAGCTCGTTGACGTCGAACGCCAGATGAGGAGCGGCCTGCGCCGCATCCACGAGGATCCGCGCCCCCACCGCGTGCGCAGCGTCGGCAACCGTGCGAACCGGGTTGATCGTCCCCAGCACGTTGGACATGAGGTTCATCCCCACGAGCTTTGTCTTGTCGGTGAGGTATTCACCGAGGAGATCGATCCGGAGCTTCCCGTCATCATCGATCGGAAGGTGCTTCAGGACCGCGCCGGTCTCGGTCACCAGCATCTGCCACGGGATCAGGTTCGAGTGGTGCTCCATCTCGGTGACCAGGATCTCGTCGCCTTCGTGGATGTTGGCGCGCGCCCAGGTGAAGCGCACCAGGTTGATCGACTCGGTGGTCCCCCGCGTGAACACGATCGAGCGTGAGCTCCGCGCACCGATGAACCGGGCGACCGAATCCCTGGCGCCCTCGTAGGCCGCGGTGGCCTTCTCGCCCAGCTCGTAGATGCCGCGATGGACGTTGGCGTTCTCTTCCTCGTAGAAGCGGACCATCCGGTCGATGACTGCCCGGGGCTTCTGCGACGTCACCGCCGAATCCAGATAGACGAGGCGCTTGCCGTTAGCCAGCGTCTCGAGAATCGGGAAATCCTTCTTGATCCTCTGTACATCCAGACTCATGCTTCCAGCTCTCTACTCGACCTCTACCGTGTCCTCAACGGACAGGCCCAACTCTTGTGCGATACCAGCGTAACCCTCAGCCTCGAGTCTTTCGGCGAGCTCGAACCCTCCCGATTTCACCACACGGCCCCCCATCAGGACGTGAACCTGGCTGGGGCGGATGTAGTTCAGGAGCCGCTGGTAGTGGGTGATCAGGAGGATGCCGACCTCGGGGCTGGCCAGCTTGTTGACCCCGGCCGAGACGTGCTTGAGGGCGTCGATGTCGAGGCCCGAGTCGGTCTCGTCCATGATCGCCAGCTCGGGGGCGAGCACCGCCATCTGGAGGATCTCGTTGCGCTTCTTCTCGCCGCCGGAGAACCCCTGGTTCACGTAGCGGTCCACGAGCTCGGAGGGGATCTCGAGGAGATCGATCTTCTCCTGGAGGTACATCCGGAACTTCATGGCGGAGAGCTGCTCGTCGGAGTGGATCGCGTTGTATGCGGTACGCATGAAGTTGACCACCGAAACCCCGGGCACCTCGGTCGGATACTGGAACGCCAGGAAGATGCCCCGCTGAGCGCGCTCGTCCGGGGCAAGCCGGAGGACGTCTTCGCCTTTGTAGAAGACCTTGCCCTGGGTCACCACGTAGCCGGGGCGACCGGTCAGGACGTACGCAAGGGTCGACTTGCCGGACCCGTTGGGGCCCATGAGGGCGTGGATGTCACCCTTGTCGAGGGACAGGCTGAGACCCTTCAGGATCTCCTTGCCATCCACCTCAACGTGAAGGTCTTCGATCTGCAGCAGCTTCTCACTCATCAGACTCTCGCTTTCTCGGGGCCTATGAATACGTTGCCCCCCTCGATCTTCACTTGATATGCGGCGACCGGCTTGGTGGCCGGAAGGATCCGGACCGCACCGGTCGCAACGTGGAATCGCGATCCGTGCAGAGGACACTCGACCTCGCAGTCGTCGACGTCGAACTCGCCGCCGGTGAGGAAGGTTTCTTCGTGCGTGCACATGTCGTGGAGCGCATAAACCTTCTCGCCGATGCGATAGATGCCGAGGGGTTCGCCCCGAACCGTCACCTGCACCATCCCCTCGTCGGGAAAATCCTCGAGTCCTCCGATGTTGGTGAATTCGCTCATCAGACTTCGACCTCGAGGCGCTGCTCGCCCTCGACCTTCGCAGAGATCGCCCGGCTGAGCTCCTCTCGTACCTGCGGCACGAGGATGCGATCGAGGACCTCGCCGAAGAACCCGAACACGATGAGCTTCTGAGCGGTCACACGATCGATCCCGCGGCTCATCAGGTAGAAGAGGTGTTCCTCCTCGACCGGCGACACCGTCGCTCCGTGGGTGCAGCGGACCTCGTTGGCCTCGATCTCGAGCTGCGGGATCGACCGCGCGATCGAGTCTTCCGACAGCGTGAGGTTCCGGTTGGCCTGGTAGGCATCGGTTCCCTGCGCGCCCTTGGCGACCTTGATCAAGCCGGAGTACTCCGACTTGCTCCGCTCCTTGAGCGCTCCCTTATAGAGGAGGT
>WHTI01000478.1 GCA_009377815.1 Actinomycetota bacterium | reverse complement strand
GGCCATCGAGCTCTGGGCCCAGCACTGGAACGACAACCCCAAGCCCTTCATCTGGCACAAAGCCGCCGACGAGATCATCGACAAGGTGCGCAGAGGACGACAACGACTCCACCAGATCAAAACCGCGACGGACCACTAGGCATCCTCGACACCGCGGCCTGTAGCGACGCTGCTGCTGGGTCGGTAGTTCCGAACTCGTCGCGCTGCTTGAGGGTCAAGGTGGCGCAGATAAGGATTGACAACTCGATGACGACTGTCACGATGACGGCGGTGATCCTGCCGATCCTCGACATCGTGACCCTTCCGCAGGCTCGGTTCGGTGCTGCCTCCGCAATTGTCGCTCGGTTCCCGCCCGAACGCGCCCGGTCTGCCGACACCCACCGCCGACCCCACCAGCGCGATAGGCGTCCAAATCTCTCTGTGTTCTAGTCCTTACTGATCGGGAAGTAAAGGCATTGCTACCAGTTTCACTCGACCAGGCTAACCTTTGGCGGCACTCTCGACACCACCAATTCCCAGTATTAGAATTTGCGACATCAGTTGACGTCGCAAATCGCAGCGGATTCGGGGTGTGTCGGGTATCGCCGCACCGCGATCGACACGAGAGATGGACCCACGCTGGTGATACTCGCCATCGTTCTGACCGTCGTCGTTCCGACCGTGGTCGCCGTGGTCGCCACGATCGCGCTAGGGCGTCGCGAGAAGGTCGCCAGCGAGGAATACGACTCCGATTCTGTGTCGTTCGTCGGCGGTATCCTCGGCGCACTGTTCACCGTCGTGTTGGCGTTCTACATAGTGTTCGCCTGGCAGACCGGTGATGACATCGAAACCACGGCCACGGCTGAGGGGAATGCGCTCATAGATGCCTATGGGCAAGCTGAGATCGTAAACATTCAGCCCCTGATCAGCGCATGACGTTGTCGCCGGTCGGCGGTGGGCTTCCGGTAGGTCCCGAGGGTCAGGTGGGTGCGAGTAGTGCTGGCATCCAGGGTTGGCCGGTGATCGCGCCGCGCAGCACGGTGAT
>WHTI01000225.1 GCA_009377815.1 Actinomycetota bacterium | reverse complement strand
GGACTTTTGTCGGAGGTCTTCAGCCATGGCATGCCCATCGTCATCAAGTCTGCTCCCGGCTATGACCTCGATGTCAACAGCGCGCTGATGGTGCAGGGACTGCAGTTCGTGGCGCTTGTCCAAGGACAGGTCGCCCTCGGCATCGCCGTCATCGCGCTGTCGTTCGCCGGCTGGAGCAGTGGGGTGCTGCCCAAGTGGATATGGTGGCTGGGGGCCGCGGCCGGAATCATCGATCTCGTCCGACCGTTCGCTGTCACGAGTCCTCCCATCGTGATAGCCGCCTTTGTACCGACATTTCTTTGGTTTGCGGCGACCTCGGTCGTACTCATTCGGAGATCTGCACTCCCGAGGTGAGCGAGTTTAGGCCGCTGGCGGTTCGCGCACTGTTCACTTAGGACCACGAATGACAACGATGTGATTGGGTGGTGGCTGGCCCAGCCGGTTATACTATGGGTATGAAGACGGCGATCTCGATTCCCGATGAGCTCTTTAGCCGGGCCGAGGAAATGGCTCGCAAGACGGGCAAGTCCCGCAGCCGGCTGTACCAGGAGGCGTTGTCCGAGTACCTGCTCCGCCGCGATCCCGGGGCGCTTACCCAAGCCATGGATGATGCTCTAACCGACATCGATCCAAAGTCCGATCCGTGGCTGGCTGAAGCCGGTCGCCGAACTCTCGAACGCAGCGAGTGGTAGTCGCCCAGGGAGACATCTTCTGGGCTTCATTGCCCGACCCCGTTGGCTCCGGCCCCGGCTTCGCACGACCGGTTGTGATCGTTCAGGGGGACGCCCTCAACGCCAGCCGCTTGGCGACTGTGGTGGTGGTACCTCTTACGAGCAATCTTCGCTGGGCCTCGGCTCCCGGCAACGTACTCCTGAAAGCACGACGCTCCGGCCTGCCCAAAGACTCGGTGGCAAACGTCTCACAGATCGTTGCCATCGACCGCACCGTGCTTTCAGAGCACGTGGGACGAGTCCCGAGAACACAGCTCGATCTCATCCTGAGCGGCATAGATGTCGTTCTTGGCCGCTGATCTCACCTCGTTGGAGGTCCCACTGAACACGCAGTCACCGGCTGAGCTCGGCCTCTTCGTCGAGCCGGGCCAGCTTGTGCGGGTTGAGGGTCGTGTAGAGGCGGGTGATCCGGCCGTCCTCGATCACCAGGTTCACGACCCCGGCGAGTTCGCCTTCGATGTCGATCCTCGCTCCCGGCGCCCCGTTGAGCCACACGGGCCTCGCCTCGAGGACGGTGACCGACTTGACCAACAGGGCCAGGAGTTTGGCCACCCGATCGGCCCCCTCGATCGGCCCCTTGACTGCGGCGACAACCCCGCCACCGTCGGCCACCGCGACGACATCGGGCGCGAGTACGTCCAACAGCCCCTGCATGTCGCCACTTCGGATCGCGGCCAGGAACCGTTCCACGACGGCCTCCTGCTCGGCCCGGCTCACCTGCACCCGCGGCCGCCGCGCGACCACGTGCGCTCGGGCGCGGTGGGCGATCTGACGCACCGCAGCCGGCGTTTTGTCGACCGCCTCCGCGATCTCGTCATACGGCGTCTCGAACACCTCGCGCAGCACGAACACCGCCCGCTCGGTGGGGCCGAGGGTCTCCAGTACGGTCAGCATCGCGAACGAGACGCTCTCGGCGAGCTCGATGTCCTCGGCCACGTCGGGGCTGGTCAGGAGCGGTTCAGGGAGCCATTCGCCGACGTAGTCCTCGCGCTGGCGCGCCATCGTGCGCAACCGGTTGAGCGACTGCCGGGTGACGATCCGAACCAGGTAGGCGCGCGGGTCGCGTACGTCCTCCCGGGCCGCGGTATCGAGGTCCGCCCACCGCAGCCAGGTCTCCTGCACGACGTCCTCGGCGTCGGCGGCGGAGCCGAGCATCTCGTAGGCAACCGTGAACAGCAGGCTGCGATGTGCGACGAACGGGTCGTCGGTCATGCCTGAGACGCTACGCCCCTCGGCTGTGGCAGGGGCGCCAGGCCGCACGATGCCGAGAACCCCTGGGCCTTGATGCCGAGGGCGACGTTCGTACGAGCCATCTGGTTCGACATCGCGACGAACGCGGTGAGCTCGATCATCGCCGGCGCTCCGAGTTGCTCGAGCAGCCGAGCGGAGAGCTCGTCGGTCACGGTCGGCGGCGTCTGTGACATCGCCTCGGCGTACTCGAACACGTCGCGCTCCAGAGGTGTGAAGGCGTCCGATTCCCGCCAGCGAGGCACCTCGCGTGCCTTGGTCTCGTCGAGCCCCTCGTTGTGCGCCTGGAAGTACCCCAGGTCGAGGCAGAACGAGCAGCCGATCAGGGATGCCACCGCCATGTGGGCGTAGGACTTCAGGTCCTTGTCGCACTCCTTCCACTTGCTGGCCTTGTGACCGAGCCCCATGCTGGCCTTGAGCACCGGCCGGTTGTGCCACAACACTCCGAGGGCATCGGGCACCTCGCCCATCATCTTCTTGCTCATCCTCTTCAGTACGGCGCCGTAGGCGCCGGTGATCTCAGCCTGGGGGATCCGGGTGCCGCTCATGTCTCCTCCTCGTTTGCCGGTCGTGGCATGGAGACACCGGCCGAGGCCGATCTGTGACAGCACGACGCGGAGTAGCTCGGCGAGGGGATCTTCGAACGCGCCTAGACCTTGACGGTGCTACTGAGCGCTTCGAGGCAGACGTCACTTCCGAGTGTCTTCTCCGGTGCTTGCAGGTATCGCTTCTTGGCCGTCTTCCCTCGCTTGACCTTCACTCTCAAGGTGCCGTCCGCGGCGGTCGTCTTCGTGGCGGACACCTTGTCGTTCTTCTTGAGACGAACCTTCACCGGAACGTTCGAGGTGCACCCGGCAGGAGCCCCGGGATCGGCCGACACCCAGCCCTTGATCACACCTTTCTTAGTGACCTTGGTGATCACGACCTCACGCACGTAGCCGGTCGCCCCTCCTTGGTAGTCGATGGTGACGGTCGCGTGGGCTCCGTCGATCGCGGTGACCTCGACCGTCAGCTCGTCGCCCGGATCGTAGAAGGTACTGACCTCCCCCGGACCGAGATCGAACGCGGGGTCCCGGAACGCTGGATGTCCGCCGAAATCGCTCGGGCATGAGGATCCTCCGGGCTCGTGCGCGGGCTGCAACTCGATCGGACCGTCGCCACCCCCCTCGTTGGCGTCGACCTTGTAGATCAGTACTCCGTCGTCACAGAGGTTGGCGTCGAGGCCCTCGGTGGTCCGGTACTCGATCGCATAGGCCTCCGAGCCCGACGTCTTCACGACCGCCAGCTTGTTCCCGTCGGGATCGGCCAGCGGGGTGAGGTCGACCTCGGTCGTCCCCGAGTACTCGATGCAGGTGACCTGCTCGGCTGCGAACCACCCCATCTTGTTGCGGTGCCACGCCGACATCCCGGGCTTCGCGTCGATGTTCCCCATGATG
>WHTI01000415.1 GCA_009377815.1 Actinomycetota bacterium | reverse complement strand
TGGGCCCCGGGTGGCGTGATGTAGGCGTTCGCCTGGACCGGATGGCCGAGTGCCAGTTCCAGCCCCCGGCAGTAGTCCGCCAGTGGCGCCCAGTAACGATGCATGCTCTGGAAAACCAAGGTGGCGCCGTCGGCGAACTCGGCGAACACCGCCCTGGCGTCGATCACTCCGGTCGATGTTTGGGTGCCCGTACGCGTCGTTTTGGTGTAGCGGGCGGAGGGCAGTGTCGTGCCATCTTTGGCCAACCGAAACGCCGGCAGACGCAGGCCGGTGGTGGAAACGATCAGGTCGACGCCGTCGAGTGAGAGGAGATCGGCGAATTCTCCGCTATCGGATGACCGTCGATGTTGCGGCCGCTGGCCCCACAGATTCTGCGCAAACGCGTCCGGGTCGCCCACGGCGCGGGTAAGGGCCTGCCTAGCACTGGTCGAGGTATCAGTGGTGTGCAGGGCTCAGCTGTCCCGTGAGTCGCTGTCGGTGGTGTCGACGCCGTCGCTGTCGGTGGTGTCTACCCCGTCGCTGTCGGTGGTGTCCACCCCGTCGCTGTCGGTGGTGTCGACGCCGTCGCTGTCGGTGCTGTCGACGCCGTCGCTGTCGGTGGTGTCTACCCCGTCGCTGTCGGTGGTGTCCACCCCGTCGCTGTCGGTGCTGTCCACCCCGTCTTTATCACCGGTACTCGCCTTCGGCGTCTTGCCACCGATCGTGCGTATGTCTTCGTCGGTCAGGCTCTGGTCGCGCTCATTCATGACTGGCTCCTCAATCGCCCTTCTCACAAGATAGTCGAGCGTTCGACAACTGGGGGTGCGAACCACACCCTGTGCCCGGACTCGATCCGAAGAGCCGGACCGACATGTGGGTCGCCCTGGCCTGGAGCGTCGGCATCCTCGTAGGTGTCCTACACGTTGACGCTGGCCGGCTATCGCCGTAGCGAGACCATCCCGGCACCGCAGTAGCGCCCCTGGGCCGGGACCAGCATTCAGCTCTGCCAGAAGGAGAGCCAGTTACCGGCGGGATCCTCGATTGTGAACTCGCGCTGGCCCCAGGGGCGGTCGCCGATCGGGTCGACGATCTTCATGCCAGCCTCCTGGTAGCGGTGATAGAGGGCGTCGACATCCCCCGATTGCAGATAGAGGGCGTTGGGTGATTGGTTGCCGATCCGCCCTTGGATCGCGGAGTTGTACGAATCGCCGAAGAAGGGACTTGACCCTTGCTCCAGCATCAACCGGGAGTGA
>WHTI01000326.1 GCA_009377815.1 Actinomycetota bacterium | reverse complement strand
GGCACGAGGAGGAACAAGGCGGACAAGGCGACCATGACGAGGTCCATGGAGAGGCCGACACCGAGTAGAGCCAACGCGGGTATGACGAATATACCCGTCATCACGTAGAAGAGACCCCGGACCCAGACCGGGAGCCGCTGGGTCTCCTCGAACAGGACCTCGGTCGGCTGAGTCAAAAGGGGGCGGGGCCGATCCCGAACACCTCGGAGACGGCGTACTCTTCCTCAACCGAGTCCGGGTCGAGCTGGGCGGTTGCGGTGGCCCCGTCGGGGACGACCAGACCGACGCGCAGCGCCTTTCCGGCCACACCGGTTCCATCCAAGACCTTGAGCCAACCCCCCCAAGTCGAGTACTCCTCAACCGCGGAGAGGTCGGCGAAACCCACGGTGAGGAGGATCCCGTTCGAGTCGAGGATCCTCACCGGACCCGAGTAACCATCGGCCATCGGGCGATGGTACTTCACGGTGGTGGCCGCCGATGCCGTCAATCCAGGAGGTGGCCCCCGCGACGATAGCGTTTCTGCCATCATCGAGATTCATGGCACAGGTTATAATCCGCAACCTGGATGAGTCGGTGGTAGCCGCGCTCAAGACGCGGGCGGCGGCCCACGGGCATTCCCTGGGACAGGAGCTACGTCTGGTCCTCCGCCAAGCGACCCGACCGCCCCGTAAGGAGGTGGCGAGGACAGCGGCGGCGATCCGACAGATGACGCCAGGTCCGGTTTCCGTTGATCTCGAGGCCTTGATCCGTGAGGACCGGGATCGGTGATGATCGTTGTCGATGCCAGTGTCGCGGTGCGCTGGTACATCGAAGCACCTGCTCGAGTGCGGCAGCTCGGCGACTGACCGACAAGTGGGGCCCGTGTTCTGTTCCTATCGCTTCACGTCGGGGAGGGTCTCGGCGCGAAGGACGATCTCGCGACGATAGGAGCGGTGGGTCTCGCGGATGCGACGCTCCGACTCGGTGGCGAGGGTGTCGAGCTCGCCCCGGAGCTCCTCGATCTTGTCGCGAAGCCGTTCCACCTCCCGTTGCAGGTCGATGACCTGTTTGACCCCCTCGAGGTTGAGACCCTGACCGGTGAGGTCCTGGATCGCCTTGAGACGGTCGATGTCGTCCTGGGAGTAACGACGGGTCCCCCCCGGGGTGCGGTAGGGGTCGATGAGACCCCTCCGCTCGTAGATACGCAGGGTCTGGGGGTGCATGCCGGCGAGGTCGGCCGCAACCGAGATCACGAATACGGCTCTCTTGCGTTTTCGGTTCATGCGCTCGCTCCGAGGTGGGATCTGAGGTCGTCGTCATCGAAGGTGCTCAGCTGTTCGAACAGCTTCTTCTCATCCCGGCTCGGCTTCTCGGGGATCTGCACCTCGACGGTGACCAACAGATCGCCCTTCCGGCCCCGGTCGGGGTCGACCCCGCGACCACGGACGCGGAAGGTGCGACCCGAGGAGGTACCCGCGGGGATCTTCAGCTTCACCGACCCGTCGAGGGTGGGGACCGTCAGCCTGGTGCCCAGGACCGCCTCGCTGATCGAGATGGGAACCCTCAGGGTGAGGTTGTTGCCCTTGCGTCCGAACAACTCGTGACCGGCCGCGTGGACGGTGACGATGAGGTCGCCGGAGGATCCTCCGTTGACCCCGGGCCCGCCCTTGCCGGGAATGCGGATGACACCGCCGTCCTTTACTCCGGGCGGGATCCTCACGGTGATCTTCCGGGTGCGCACCTCGGCGCCCGACCCCCGGCAAACCGTGCACGGGTCCTCGATGATCCGACCAGAGCCACCACACTGGGGGCAGGGCGAAGCGAAGCTGAACAT
>WHTI01000127.1 GCA_009377815.1 Actinomycetota bacterium | reverse complement strand
GGCCGAGTAGTCCGGCGTAGACGCCTTCACTCAGCCCCGGATCGACGCTCTTGGTTAAGGCGCGCAACTCATCGTCGTAGACCTCGCTTAGGTCGAGGAAGCGCGGGCCCACGGAGTCGTCGTTCGGTCCGAACAGCGGGGAGCGGCCGGTGAGGTTGATGTGATCGGAGATCAGGCAGGGCGCGCCGACCTCTAGGTCGGGATTGATACCGCCCGCCGCGTTCGTGAGGATCACGACGTTGCAACCGGCTCCGATCGCCGCGCGTACCGGATAGGTGACTTCGGCGATGTCGTGGCCCTCATAGAGATGAACGCGACCGGCGAAGATCAAGGTTGGAGTCATGCCGACATCGCCGGCGTAAAGGGCTCCGGCATGTCCTGCGACCCCCGACGCCGGCATCCCATCGATGTGCGAGAAGGGGATCGGATCGACGTGCAGGAGAGCGGCCGCGAGCTCGGAGAGCCCGGAGCCGAGCACCACCGCCACCCGCCAGTCCGAGCGGCCGGTCGCGTTCTTGATGACGGAGTGGACCGCAGCCTGGGAACTCACGCAGTGATCCGCTCGATGACGAGCGGCCGGGGCCCGGGAGCATCGTCACCGATCTCGAAGCCATCCGCCAGAGCGGCCTCGGCGTACTCGAACTTGCTCGGGTCGCTGGTGTGGAGCTCGAGGAGGGGTTGGCCCTCCTCGAGATGATCTCCGGGTTTGGCCAGGCACACGATGCCGGCGGCGTGATCGACCGGGTCCTCCTTGCGGGATCGTCCGGCCCCCAGTCGCCACGCTGAGATGCCGACGGCCCGAGCGTTGAGCTTGGTGAGATAGCCGGACCGCGGGGCTGTGATCGTCCTCCGCTCGGAGGCCTCGGGCAGGGCGGCGTCGGGATCTCCGCCCTGGGCAGTGACCATGGCTCGCCATTTCTCGAGAGCGGTGCCGTCGGCGACGACCTCCCGCGGGTCGACCTTGACGTCACAGAGGGCCAGCATCTCGCCGGCGAGGGCGTAGGTGATCTCGTCAAGATCCGAGGGCCCCTTGCCCCCCAGCATCTCTACTGCTTCGGTGACCTCGAGAGCGTTGCCTGCGGTTCTCCCCAGCGGGACCTCCATGTCGGTGATCAGGGCGGTCGTCTTCACGTCGTGGCTTTCACCGATGCGGACCATGGTCTCGGCGAGCTCCCGGGCCATAGACATATCGGGGAGGAACGCACCGGAGCCGACCTTTACGTCGAGCACCAAAGCCCCACCGCCCTCGGCGATCTTCTTCGACATGATCGAGGAGGCGATCAGCGGGATCGACTCGACCGTGCCGGTTACGTCCCTCAGCGCGTAGAGCTTCCGATCGGCGGGGGCGACCTTGGGGGAGGACGAATAGATCACGCAGCCGACCTCTTGGAGGACGCGGAGCACCTCGTCTTCGGCGAGATCGACATTGAATCCGGGGATCGACTCGAGTTTGTCCAGGGTCCCGCCGGTGTGTCCGAGGCCACGACCCGACATCATCGGGTCGGCGAGGCCGCACGCAGCGATGATCGGAGCAAGCGGGAGCGAGACCTTGTCGCCCACACCCCCGGTCGAGTGTTTGTCGACCGTCGGTATCGTGATCGCCGAGAGGTCGACCCGTTCGCCGGAGTCGAGCATCGCCTGGGTCCAGGTCGAGAGTTCGTCCGGTTCCATCCCGCGCCACACGATCGCCATCAGGAGTGCGGAAGCTTGTTCGTGCGCGATCTCTTCGTCGGTGTAGGAGCGGACGAACCACTTGATCTGCTCGTCGCTCAGCCGCTCCCCGTCACGCTTGGTGCGGATGACGTCAACCGCATCCACTTAGTGCACCACCTGCCCCACCTAGTCTTTCCTCTCGGCGAGGTCGGCCTCGCTGTAGGCACCGGGAAGCAGTGAGTCGAGGCGGCGGGGTCCGTCGTCGGAATCGATCTGGAGATCTGCCCCTCCGACTTCGAGAAGGATCTGGCGACAGCGGCCGCACGGCATCAGGGGGTCGCCGTCGCCGGCGACGATGCTAACTGCGAGCATCCGTCCACCACCCGAGTCGAAGAGATTCGATACCAGGCCGCACTCGGCGCATAGTGTCAACCCGTAGGACGCGTTCTCGACGTTGCAGCCGGTGATGATCTCTCCGTCGTCAAGCAATGCCGCGGCTCCCACTCGGAGACCGGAGTACGGAGCGTAGGCCCGACGGGCGGCGTCGGTGGCTTCGCTCCGCAGCTCGTCCCAATTAACGACTTCGGTCATCGCCGGTCCTCCCCAAGCTCCGTTTTATGCACCCGGGGAGCTTATTCCTTGACGTAGGGCACGCCGTCGGCGGCCGGGACCCTGGTCCTCCCGACGACCCCGGCGACGACCAGAAGCGTCGCCAGATAGGGCGCCATGGCGAGGAGTTCCGAGGAGATCCCGACGTTGAGGATCGCCAGCTTGTTCTGGAGGGATTCGGCGAAGCCGAACACCAGGGCGGCTCCGAAGGCGCCGACGGGGTTGTAGCGCCCGAAGAGCATCGCCGCCAGGGCGATGAAGCCCTTACCGGCGGTCATGTTCTCGTCGAAGCGGCCGACCGACCCGAGGGTCAGGTAGGCGCCGGCGAGACCGGCTACGACTCCGCCCATGATGACGTTGCGGTAGCGCACCCGCTGGACATTGATCCCCACCGTGTCGGCTGCCTTCGGATGCTCGCCGACCGCTCGGACGCGCAGCCCCCACCTCGTCTTGTTGAGCCCGAACCACACCGCGCCCACCAGGACGAAGGTCAGGAAGATGAGAATGTTGTTGCGGAACAGCAGCGGGCCGATGAGTGGGATCTTCGAGACGATCGGGATGGAGAATTGCCTGAATGTCCCGGGATTGTTGAGGTTCTGGTACTCGACAAGCACGCGCGCGGTCAGATAGCTCGTGATTCCGAGGGCGAAGATATTCAGGACGGTCCCGGCGATGATCTGATCGACGCGGTAGCGGATCGAGAGTACGGCGAGAACCGAAGACAGGACCCCACCGGCTAGGGCGCCACCGATCAAGCCGATCCAGAGGTTCCCGCTGGCGCTTCCGATGATGACGCCCATGAACGCGGAGAACAGCATCATCCCTTCGATCGCGATGTTGACGACGCCGGACTTCTCGCACAGAACCCCCGAGATAGCCCCCAGCGTCAGCGGGATCGCTCTTAGGAGCGTGCTCTGGAGCATCCCGTAGAGGTTCAGCGAGTTGTCCTCGGTCGCCCATACGAGGAAGGCGAAGATGAAGAGGAACACAACGACTCCGAGGACGAGATAGATACGGTGGCCGAAACCTCGCGCCAGCTGCATGCCGCCCAGGAACGCGGCGACGACTGCTAGGAAGTAGGCGGTGCCGGCCGCGGGGATCTCCACAGTTGGCAGATCGGCGAACTGATCGGGACCGTTCAGGCCGAACGTGGCGCTGTCGGGACCACTGCCCATCCCGAACAGGACCGCCATGGCCACGGCCAGAAAGATGAAGAAGATCCCGAATCCGCGCGCCCTGGCCGGGCTGATCCTCGAAGTGGTGACGGTGGCCGAGTGGCTGCTCATGATCCCCACGTCTTCGCCAGGACGCCTTCGGTCTCACGCTCGCTCCGGCGGAGCTTGACCCGGAATATCGCGCGCACCAGGGTCGGTGCCGCGACGAAGGCGATGATCAATGCCTGGATAACAACGATGATGTCGATCGGGGTGGAGGTGGACGCCTGCATCGTTAGGGCCCCGGCGCGGAGCGCACCGAAGAGGATGCTTGCGAGCACGATCCCTCCCGGATGTGACTTCCCCAGGAGGGCGAGGGCGATCGCGTCGAAACCGAAGCCCGAGAAACCGGGACTGAGGAACTTCTTGATCCCGAGCATCTGGGTGGCGCCCGCCAACCCGGTCAGCGCGCCGGCCATCATCATCGCGAAGATGTAGGTGCCGGCAACACTCATGCCCGCGTACGCGGCCGCCTTGGGATTGGCTCCGACCGAGCGGAACCGGAACCCGATCGTTGTCCGGAAGAGGATCCACCACATCAGCCAGGCCACAGCAAGCGCAACCATTATCCCCAGATGGACGCGGAGGCCCTCGCCCGCGATCTTCGGCAGTTCGGCGCTCTCGTTTACGGACTTTGAGATCGGGTCGTTCCGGCCGATCCTGAGGAAGAATTCGGTCTTTAGCACCCACAGGACCACGTTCAGCATGATGAAGTTCAGCATGATCGTCGAGATGACCTCGTGGGCCCCGGTTTTCGCTTTGAGGAACCCCGGGATGAAGCCCCACGCGGCACCGAAGACGGCACCCGTCAGCAGTGCGAATGGGACGTGGATGATCGCCGGCAGAGAGTCGAAGCTGAATCCAACCATCACCGAACCGATGAAGCCGGCGAGGATCTGTCCCTCTCCCCCGATGTTGAACAGTCCGGCGCGGAAGGCGAGGCCCACGGAGAGTCCGGCCAGCAGCAGGGGGGTGGTATTCACCAGGGTCTCACTGAGCGCGTATCTGCTACCGAATGAGCCTCTGAACAGCGCGATGTAGGCCTCAGAGGCTGCATCCCAGGAAAGGCTGAGCGCTCGACCCGGATTGGCTGTGAATGAAGCCCACGCCCTCAAAGTTTCCGGGTCGGTGAAGATGATGACCAGTGCCCCCACGAACAGCGCGGCTACGAGGGCAAGGGTCGGGACCAGCATGGCTCGGGCAAGTCTCTTCACGAGCCTTCCCCTTCGGCAACCGGGGGTGATGGCGGCCGTGGTGCTTCATCCCTGACCCCGGCCATCAGTCGACCGACCTTCTCACGCGTGGCATCCGCACGATCGAGAACTCCAACGATCTCTCCTGCGCACATGACAGCGATCCGGTCGGCGAGCGCCATGATCTCGTCGAGCTCGGAGGAAACGAGAAGGACCCCGGCCCCCTCGTCGCGCTGCGCCACGATCCGCGCGTGGATGTACTGGATCGAACCGACATCCAATCCACGCGTTGGCTGCGACGCGATCAAGAGGCGCTGTGCATGCGTGAATTCACGCGCCACGATCATCTTCTGCTGGTTGCCACCCGAGAGGGTGGAAGCCGGGGAGCGCGCCGAGGGCGTACGGATGTCGAAGTCCTCGATGAGCTTCGTGGCCGATCGCTGGATCGCCGATCGATCGGTCAAGATGCCCTTCGAGAAGGGGCGTTCACGGTAGGTGTTCAGCACCAGGTTGTCGGCGATCGAGAACGCGCCGATCATGCCGTCGGCTTGCCGGTCCTCTGGGATGTGGGCAACGTCCATCTTGAAGAGCGTGGCGGGCGACGCACCGGTCACGTCCTCGTCTCCCAGAGTCACATTGCCGGATTCGACCTTCCGGAGTCCGGTGAGGGCTTCGATCAATTGGGTCTGCCCGTTGCCCTGGACGCCGGCGATCGCCAGGATCTCCTTAGCCTTGACTTCGAAGCTGACCCCGTTGACGACCTTCACCTCACGGTCGTCCCGAACGTGCATGTCCGTCACTCGAAGGACGGCCGTTCCCGGCTCGGATGGTGTCTTGGAGACCTCGAGCTGAACGTCGCGGCCCACCATCATGGTCGCGAGTTCCTGCTCGTTGGTCTCGGACGGGGTGGTGGTCCCGACGACCTCGCCGCGTCGGAGAACGACGATCTGGTCGGCGATCTCGAGGACCTCCTTGAGTTTGTGCGAGATGAAGATGATTGCCTTGCCCGCGTCCTTCAAGGATTGGATGACCCCGATGAGATCCCGGATCTCGTCCGGGGTCAGCACCGCGGTGGGCTCGTCGAGGATGAGGCAGTCGGCGTTGCGGTAGAGGGCCTTGAGGATCTCGACTCGCTGCTGGACGCCCACGGGCAGGTCCTCTATCACCGCGTAGGGCTCGACCTGCAGGCCATGCTCCCTGGACAGGGAGAGGAGCCGCTCCGAGGCCTTGTCTTCGTCGAGGCGACCCATGCCCTTGGTCTCTTCGAGCCCGAGCATCACGTTCTCGATCACGTTGAAGACCGGGATCAGCATGAAGTGCTGGTGCACCATCCCGATGCCCGCAGCGATCGCATCGGCGGGGCTCGAGAACTCGGCCTTCTGGTCGTCGATGTAGATCTCACCCTCGGTCGCCTCGTAGAGACCGAAGAGAACGTTCATCAGCGTCGACTTTCCGGCCCCGTTCTCGCCCAACAACGCAACAACCTCACCGCCGGAGACGGTGAGGTTGACGTCGCGATTGGCAACCACGCCCGGGAAGCGTTTCGTAACACCGCGGAGTTCAACCTTCACAGGTTGGCTCCAACCGCGCTCCCAGGCGTAGTTGCCATCGCTATTCGGTTATCGGATCAGCCGCCGACGGAGATAGATCCGTCGATGATCCCGGCACGAACTTCCTCGATCGTCTCCTTGAGTGCGTCGGGAATCACGCTGTCGAAGTCGTGGTACGGAGCGAGACCGACACCTTCGTTCTCGAGCGTGCCGACGTACAGGCCACCCTCGAACTCGTCGTTCATCGCAGCCACGATCGTGTCGTAGACCGCGTTGTCCATGTTCTTCATGACGCTGGTCAGAAGCAGGTCGCAGATGTCCGAGGCGCTCTCGCAGCCATCGGTGTCGACCCAGATCATCGAAGCGTTGCCGGCTTCTCTGACCGCCACGGCCGAGCCAAGGCCGACGGGTCCGGCGACCGGCATGATGATGTCGGCGCCCTCGTCGAGGAGCTGCTGGGCGACCTGCTTGCCCTTGTCTTGGTCCTCGAAGTCACCGGTGAAGAGACCGTCCTGGTCCGCGGAACTCCAACCCAGGAGCTCAACCGCTGCTCCGGCCTCGGCGTTCCAGTAGTTCATTCCGGCCTCGAAACCGTTCTCGAAGATCGTCACCGGCGGGATGTTGATTCCACCGAAGGTCCCGAGCACGCCGCTCTCACTCATGCCGGAAGCAAGGACGCCTGCAAGGAAGGCTGCTTCGTCGGTCGCGAAGGTCAGCTCTCTCGCGTTGGGATACGTGACGTCGTTGAAGTCCTCATCGGCGAAGTCGACGTCGACGATAGCGAACAGCTGATCCGGGTTGGCCTCGGCTGCGGTCGCAGTCGCCTCTCCGAGCAGGAATCCGACCGTGACGATCAGGTCGCAATCGGCCTGCAGGAACGTGTTGATGTTGGGCTCGAAGTCGGCGTCGCTCTGAGATTCGAGAACGTCGATCTCGATGCCGAACTCTTCCTCGGCGCGCTGCATGCCCTCATATGCGGTCTGGTTGAAGGATCTGTCGTCGACACCGCCGGTGTCGGTGACCTGACATGCCTTGAAATCGACTTCCTCTTCGGCGACGGGATCGTCTCCGCCGTTCGTTTCGGGCTCCTCGTCGGCACAGGCTGCCGCTACGAGTGACAGCACCATGAGCATCGCGATGAGCCAAATGCCTCTCTTTCGCAAGATCTGTTTCCTCCCTTTCGTTGGTTCCCCCTAGTCCCCTTGGCCAGGCGGTCGTTCCGCAAAGCGTCCGGGGTCCTACCCCTGTCGTACGGACCGGGTCAGCATATGAAAGACCGGGCTCGGGCGGTAGGGGTTAATCGAGGTATCCGAGCGCCGGCGGGCGGAGTGTGATGCTGGGGTGAGGATGCCGAGACGGGGCTAGTCCCCAACGGCCGCTCGCGGACCGTCGAGATGCCCCTCGGATAGTGTCGAGACCATGAGGATCTACACGAAAAAGGGCGACGACGGGACCACCGGACTCCTCTACGGAGGCCGGGTGGCGAAGGACGACGCTCGGACCCAGGTGTACGGGACCCTAGACGAGACCGTGTCGGCTCTTGGGGTCGCCCGGGCGGGCGGGCTCTCCCCGAAGGGAGAGTCGATCGTGGTCCGGATCCAGCGCGAGATGTTCGTCGTCGGCGCGCAACTGGCCACCTCCGAGGAGAACCAGTCCAAGCTCACCGAGGGGGTCTCCAAGATCGATCCCGGGATGACCGCGGCTGCCGAGTCCGACATCGACGCCCTGATCGACGCCCACCCCCTCCCTCAGGAATTCGTGCTTCCGGGAGCGACCATGGGCTCGGCGGGGCTCGACCTGGCGCGCTCGACGATACGAAGAGCCGAACGTCAGGCGGTGACGATGGACCGTGAGGGTCTGGTCCCCGATCCGGAGATCCTCCGCTATCTCAACCGGGTTTCCGACCTCCTCTTCGCCCTCGCCCGCTACGAGGAGGCGGAGCAGGGGCTCCGCGCCGAGCCGTCACGCGAACGATGACCGAGGGGCGTTTCCACTTCTGCTCCGATTGCGGTCGCGCCCTGCCCGAACCGGACAGTGATGGAGGGGTTTCGTGTTCCTGCGG
>WHTI01000267.1 GCA_009377815.1 Actinomycetota bacterium | reverse complement strand
TGTGAGCTCCGGATGATGGCCGCCGCCCAGAACCTCCGCAGGGTCTGGGCCTCGGCTCAGACTCGGAACGGTTCCCGCGTCTTCACCATCTTGCCGGCCTGATTCCTGGTCGACGATTCTGCGACGGCCTCTTGCCGGGCCTGTCACACGTTCAAAACAGGGAATGGGACTACTTCGGGGGAGCCGCGGCCAATTGGGCGTAGGCGAGCTGGAGCTGGGACAGGACCCCGCGCAGCGGGCCCTCGGCGTCTCCCAGTCGGGGGCCGACCTCTTTGATCAGGGCGGCGAGGGCATCGATCGTCAGCCCCGCCTCTTCGAGGGGACCGGTCTCGAGCTTCACGCCGGCGACGTTCACGAGGTTCATCGCACTGGAGACCACCCAGTCCCGGGCGTGGACCGCGGCGATCTCTTCGGCCATCCGGCGGGCCTCGGCCTCCTGCTCGGGGGTCCAGACCGGGCGCTCCGGGGTGGCCGAGGGGTCTGAAGCAGGGGGAGGCTGAGTGGCCTCCGGGGTCGTAGGAGCGGGTGTGGCTTCAGGCTCCGGTGCCGGGACAGCCTTGGGTGGGGCCTTCTCGGCCGGTGCGGCGCCCTCGGGCCGGGCGGAGAAGCGTTTGTCGACTACCCGAGGCTTGGGCCGGGCGCGGTCCTCTCCGTTGGGGTCGTTGGGGTCCCGCTGTTCCTCATCCATGGCTGACCGTTATACTCCCTTGTGCGAATGTGTCGCCAAGAAGGGTGGATCTGTTCACCCTCACCTCCCGACCGTTGAGGCCGCGCGAGGTTCTAGTAGTTACCGCCATCGCGGCGCCTTGTGCGTCCCTGCTGCCGGTGACGTCTGGTTCTTGGCGTCATCGGCTTTTTCGCGTTCCGAGAGGCGCACAAGCCTCTGCACTAGGTAAGACGAACGACTGGTCAACGGAAGGAGATCGGGATCACAACTGAATTGAGGATCAACGACCGCATCCGCATCCCGCAGGTACGTGTCATCGGACCAGATGGCGAGCAAGTCGGGATCTTGAGCACCAAGGATGCGTTGGAGATGGCGGAGGAGAACGATCTGGATCTAGTAGAGGTTGCTCCCACCGCCGATCCGCCCGTCTGCAGGATCATGGATTACGGCAAGTACAAGTACGAACAGGCCGTGAAGCAGCGGGAGGCCCGGAAGAAGCAGTCTCACGTCGTCGTGAAAGAGATGAAGATGCGGCCGAAGATCGACCGTCACGACTATGAGACGAAAAAGGGTCATGTCGTTCGGTTCCTTAACGACGGCGCCAAGGTCAAGATCACGATCATGTTCCGAGGCCGGGAGATGGTTCACCCGGAGATCGGTAAGCGGTTGTTGGACCAGATCGCGGAAGAGCTCCAGGAGATCGCCAAGGTCGAGAACATGCCGAAGCTCGATGGACGGAACATGACGATGGTGCTCGGACCGATCAAGGAACCCGGTAAGCCGCAAGCGGCACCGAAGCCGTCGGCACCACCACGTAAGCGAGAGAGCAGAGCGGCGCAGGCGCCCAAGAAGGCGGTCGCCGAGCCGGTCGAAGAGGACGAGGACGAGGCCGAGGTTGAGGCCGAGAACGCGACTCCTCGGCCGATCAGGGTAACCAGAGCAGAAGGAGGCTGAATCGATGCCAAAGATGAAGACGCACAAGGGTGCGGCCAAACGGTTCAGGGTCACTCGCAGCGGCAAGGTCATGCGCCGGAGAGCGAACCTGAATCACTTTCTGGGAAAGAAGACCTCGAAGCGAAAGCGCAATCTTGACGCGCCGACCGCCGTGGTGTCCGAGTCCGACAAGATGCGCATCCGCCGGATGCTGGGGAAGTAGGGAGGAACTGAGATGCCACGCGTCAAAGGGGGCGTCACCGCCCGTAACCGGCACAAGAAGGTTCTCAAGAAGGCGAAGGGTTACTACTCCGCCCGTGGGAAGCACTACCGCGCAGCTCACGAGCAGGTCCTGCACTCAGGCGCTTACGCGTTCCGCGACCGCAGGGCTCGCAAGGGAGAGTTCCGTCGTCTGTGGATCCAGCGCATCAACGCGGCCGCCCGCATCAATGGGTTGAGCTACAGCCGGTTGATCGCCGGGCTCCGCATCGCCGAGGTCGAGGTCGACCGCAAGATCCTCGCCGAGCTCGCGGTGAACGAGCCCAAGGCGTTCGCCGATCTCGCCGAAGTGGCGAAGAAGTCGCTCGAGAAGGCGTCCTGACCGATATCACGAGCCCGAGGAACCCTCGGGTCGCCAGAGCACGCAAGCTGAGGAGGCGCTCGTCCCGGGACCGGGAGGGCGCCTTCCTCGCGGAGGGCCCACAGGCGGTCCTGGAGGCCCTAGACACCGGCTCACCGATCGAAGAGGTCTTTCTCTCCGACGAGGCGACGTCCGAGATAGAGAGCCGCGCCCGCGCCGCCGGCGTGAAGGTCATCCACGTCGCCGACGAGGTGCTGGCGTCCCTGGCGGACACCTCGACCCCTCAGGGGGTCGTTGCCGTCGTGGAGATCCGCTCGCTCGACCTGGCCGCGCTTCCG
>WHTI01000383.1 GCA_009377815.1 Actinomycetota bacterium | reverse complement strand
GCCACCCCTAAGAACTGGCTGAGCGAGGGGTCCTCGTCGAACATGAGGATGCCGAGGGCGACCGAGCCCACCGGTTGAAGGGTGAGAACGATCGAGGTGATCGCGGCCGGGAGCCGGGGGAGCGACATCGAGATCAGCACCCACCCGACCACTTGTGAGGTAAGCCCCAGGAGGATTAACCATCCGTGCGCGGGCCACGTCGGGGCCAGGTGGAGGTCGCTGAGCGCGGTCCCGAGCACGAGGATGCAGGCGGCCCCGGCGAGGGTCGCATCGAACAGGGGCCCGCCGGGTCGCCGCAGGTCTTTGTTGCCCCCCCGCAGGATCAGTAGGAAGCCCGAGTAGGTCAGCGCGGTGAGCGTGCCGAACAGGACCCCAAGGGCCGGGTTGCGGCCGTAGGCGCCGGCCCCCAATGCCCCCGAGATCAACACGACACCGACGAGCGCGAGCGGAACCGCGACGAAGACGCGCGTGCCGGGACGTTCCTTCAGGATCACCCACGCGAGGAGTGCAACGAAGACGATCTGTAGATTGCCCAGCACGGTGCCGAGTCCGGCCCCCACCTCCTCGATCGCGTGATGCCAGAAGATGAGGTCGAGAGCGAAGAAGCCACCGGCGATCCACGCGAGCCGGCGCTGCCCGATCGGGCGAGGACCGAACCGTTTCCGTTCGCTCACCGCCAGGAAGCCCAGGGCGGGAAGCGCGTAGGCACACCGGTAGAAGGCTGCGGTGGAGGGGGACACGCCCGCCAGCCGGACGAGCGGAGCCGAGAACGCGATGACGAGGGCGCCTGCGGCGCCGGTCACGAGCGGATGCCTCATCATGCTTCGATGAAGTCCTTGGAGAAGCGCCCGAGGCCTTCCTTCAGACCCTCGAGATCCCAGGCTGGGGGCGGGATCACGATGCGGCTCACGCCCATCTCGGCGAAGCGAGCGATGCCCTCGGCATCGAACGCCCCGCCGCAGGTGATCTCGATCGCCGCGGGATCGCGTCCGGCTTCGATCGCAGCCGAGTTCATCTCGGTGATCAGCGGACCGAGCTTGTCCGGTGTCGTAAGCGCGGGGAAGAAGCCATCACCCAGCCGGCCGGCACGCCGGGCGGCCGATTTGCTGTGGCCCCCGATGACGATCGGGATGCCATCGGGCGACGAGGGCTTCGGATAGGACTTCGCCTGGGTGAACGAGACGAAGCGTCCATCGAAGGTGGGCTCAGGATCGCGCCACAGAACCCTCAAGGCCTCGATGTACTCATCGGTGCGCGCGCCTCGTTCCGCGAACGGCACGGCGAGCGCATCGAACTCCTCCTCCAGCCAGCCGACCCCGACGCCGAGTCGCAGGCGGCCGTTCGACAGGACGTCGAGCGTCGCGGTCGCTTTGGCCAGGATGAGCGGGTTCCGCTGGGGAAGGATCAGGATCCCGGTCCCCAGGACG
>WHTI01000017.1 GCA_009377815.1 Actinomycetota bacterium | reverse complement strand
TCTCGAGCTGACGCTTGGCTTCGGGGATGCTCATCAGCTCGGGGTCGAGATCGGCATTTGCCTTCTCGAGCAGCTCGACCGCATCGTCGACGTAGCTTGTTTCCATCCCTTCATTCTGATGAGGGGGTGAGACACGAGACTGCCGAAACGGGGCGTTTCGAGGAGTTTTCCTGAGATTTCTCAACTTTTTTCGGTCGGGCAGATGGCCAGTGGCTGAGAGCCTGAAGCACAGGGACGGTAGCGCGGGACCTGGGTTGATAGCCCTATGCGGACGAGGTTCTCAAAAAACCTCTAGATGTAGGGGTGGACCGAAGCCAGGGGGACCCCCGGGTAGCGGTCGATCTCGCGCTCGAGGGTGATCTTGAGGTGATCCTCCCGGGAGGCGATGCGGCGGTCGATCTCGCGGAAGCCCATCTTCGAGAGGCGCTTGATCTCGCCCGCGTAGGACTTTCGGGGTTTGCCGCCCGGCGACGTCAGATAGACGTCGAGGGTGATCTTCTGGGTGACTTTCTTCTGTCTGCCTTCTGCCATAGCGGAGGAAGGGTAGCAGGGTTTCGGAGCGGTGCGCTCCCCTGGCGGGCCCCCCTAGAGCCAGTGCTTCTTCTTGAACACGAAGTAGAGCCATCCCGCGGCCCCACCCATCATTCCGAGCACGAAGTAGAAGTTAATGATGTCGGGTCCGTCGGGAAGGAGGTGGAGGTTCATCCCGTAGACCGAGGCGATAAAGGTCGGAACCGCGATGATCGCGGCCCACGAGGTGAGCTTCTTGGTCACTTCGTTCAGGGCGTTGGACTGCTCGCCTCGCACGAGATCGAGAACCGCCTGGATGAGATCGTCGAGCTGCCTGACCTGTTCTGAGATCCGGCTGAGATGGTCGGAGATGTCGCGGAAGTAGTGCCGGGTCTCGTCGGAGGCGGTCTCGACGTGGTCGAGCAGCGGGTCGAGCACTCTGGACGCGGGAAGTGCGTAGCGCCGCAATCGAGCGAGGTGCTGTTTCACCTGGTACACCTGCCGTTGGATCGGAGCATTGAACGTCGCGAGTGCGATCTCTTCGAGATCCTCCGTCGTCGCCTCGAGCCGGTCGGCAACGCCCTGGTAGTCGTCGACCACAACGTCGAGCAGGGTGTGGAGGAGCGACAGCGCACCATCGGTCACTTCCATCTCGTCCTCGTTCCAGCGGCGTCGAGCTTCGGCCAGCGAACGGTCTGCTCCCGAGTGGAGAGCGAAGATCCACCGGTCGCCGATGAAGCATGCGATCTGCGACGCCTCGAGCTGGTCGTCCTCCTCGTTGAGTTGCTGGAAGACGACGAAGAGATGGTTCGGGTAGCGCTCGAGCTTGGGCCTCTGCCGTGCGTGGACGGCGTCCTCCACGGCGAGCTCGTGGAGCGAGAACTCCTCAGCAAGTTTAGGCAGTAGCCCGTCGGGGATGTCGTTCGTATCGACCTCGGCCCAGACGAGATTGTTGTGGTCGAGACAGAGATCCGAGAGGGAGTCGATATCGGTCACCGTGTTCCAGTGTCCGTCCCGTTGATACATCGCAAGCATGTCGGGAGCATAAGGCGGGACCCACGGGCGGGGGAGGAGATTCACCCGTTCGTGAGGTCGGGTGGGCCGCTTTTGTTCGTATTGTCGATACCGGGAACCCGATCAGACCGCTAGCCTCGTCTTTGAATTGCCATTCAGTTTTCGACCGACTACATCCCCATGACCAGAGGAGGAACCGTGACGGCACCGAACGAGGCCATCGACGCACGCGCGGAGGCGATCCGGGAGAACGAGGTCGCCACCTTCGAGGGCCGCACCAAGGCCTCCAAGGCCCTCTACGACCGGGCCGAGAACTCGATGCCGTTCGGCGTCACGTCGTCGTTCCAGGCGGGGGACCCGTACCCGATCTATCTCGCCGAAGGCCACGGAAGCCAAGTTACGGACATCGACGGCAACGAGTACATCGACTTCCATAACGGCTTCGGCTCGATGGCGGTCGGTCACGCCCATCCCAGGGTCACCGAGGCGATCGTCAAGACCGCCCGGTCGGGCACGCAGTTCGCGACCACGACCGAGACCGCCGTGCAATTCGCGGAGGAGTTGAAACGACGGTTCAATCTCGACAAGATCCGCTTCACGAACTCGGGCACCGAGTCGACGATGGACGCGGTGAGGCTCGGGCGCGCCGCATCCGGCAAGGACACGCTGCTCAAGATCGAGGGCTCGTACCACGGTCACCACGACGCGGTGATGTTCTCGGTCGTCCCGTCCCTCGACTCCGGCGATGGCGGCGATCGGCCTTGGACGGTGCCGTTCTCACGCGGGATCCCGCCCGACGCCGCCAAGTACACGAAGGTCGTGCCGTTCAACGACATCCCGTCACTCGAGGAGATGCTCACCGAGCACGGGGATGAGATCGGGGCGATGATCCTCGAGCCGGTGATGATGAACATCGGCATCGTGCTTCCGAAGCCCGGCTATCTCGAGGCGGTGCGCGACCTGTGCACCAAGCACAACGTCGTCCTCATCTTCGATGAGGTGAAAACCGGTGTCACGATCGCTGCCGGCGGTGCCACCGAGTACTTCGGCGTCCAGCCCGACCTCGTCTGCCTTGCCAAGTCGATCGGCGGAGGGATCCCGACCGGAGCTTTCGGGGGCCGGGCGGATCTCATGGACGAGATCGAGCACGGCGTCGCCGCGCTGGGGACCTTCAACGGGAACCCGCTGTCCGCCGCCGCCGGTCTCGCCTCGCTCACCGAGGTCCTGACCCCCGACGGCTACGCGCACCTGAAGGCTCTCGGCACGCGCCTCGCGACCGGCTGCAAAGAGGTTCTCGATCGTCACGGCATCCCGGCGGTGACCACGGATCTCGGTTGCAAGGGATCGATCACGTTCCGCGACAAGCCGCTCGAGAACTACCGGGACTTCAAGGAGGTGGACGGCTCGCTCTTCGAGGCCTATTGGTACTGGGTCGTGAACCGCGGCATCTACCAGACCCCCGGCAAAGAAGAGCAGTGGACGATCTCGGTGCAGCACACCGAGGCCGACATCGACCGGTCGATCGAGATCCTGGCGGAATACTGCGAGGCCGTCGGCAAGTAGCAGCACGAGCCAGTTCGCACTTCTGTGGTCCCAGGGGCTTGCTTGCTGGCACCTGAGGGACTTGAGAGGTCCCAGAGGGTTGGTTAGGCGATGGCGATCTCGATGCGTTTGTTGGCTTTGCCCTTGCTCTTGTAGCCGGTGACGTTGATGCGACCGACCTCGGCGGTCGAGGCGACGTGCGTGCCGCCGTCGGCCTGGAGGTCGAGGCCCTCGATGTCGACCACGCGCACCTCGGTGATGCCGGCGGGGAGCAGGTTGATCTTGGTGCGGATCAGGTCGGGGTCCCTGTCGGCCGCATCGCGGGGGAGAAACCTGACCGAGATGGGGCGGTCGGCACCGACCTCGAGGTTGATCTTGTCCTCGATCTCACCGACCAGTTCCCCGGACATGTTCTCGAACTCGAAGTCCATGCGCCCGGATAGAGGCTGCATGTTCCCGCCGGTGACCTTGGCGCTGTAGTCGCGCCACACGACCCCGCAGAGGATGTGTAGAGCGGTGTGCGTTCGCATCAGCCTGTGGCGGCGATCCCAGTCGAGCGTTCCCTCGACCTCCGCCCCCACCTCGGGGGCCGGTCCGTCGAGCTCGTGCCAGATGAGATCTCCATCCCGGCGCGACTTGAGCACCGCACGGCTGGAATCCCCGAACATGATCGTGCCCTCATCGGCCGGCTGGCCTCCGCCTCCCGGGAAGAACGCGGTGCGGTCCAGGGCGACGCCATCGCCCTCGGAGGCGACCACCGACGCGTCGAAGTCGCGCACATAAGCGTCCTTCTGGAAGATCATCTCGGTTGCCATCAGTGGATGCTCGAGACTCGCTCTCCGCGCGTGCGGATGATGCTGACGATCGCGTAGACCGCGCCGATCATGAAGATCAGGGTCCCTAACACGTTGACCTGGACCGGAACGCCCAGTCTCGAGGCGCCGGCGATCCACAACGGCAGGGTGATGTAGCCGCCGTTGTTGAACAGCGTGATCACGTAGTCGTCGAGCGACAACACGAACGCCAGGAGCGCGGCCGCCATGATGCCCGGCCAGATCAAGGGGAAGGTCACGGTCCAGAACGCCACCCACGGACTGGCGCCGAGATCCCCGGCGGCGTCCTCGAGGTTCTGATCGAACCCTGCTGTTCGGGCCTTGACGGTCACGACAACGTACGAGATCGAGAACATGATGTGCGCGATCAGAACGGTGGTGAACCCGCGGGCAAAGTTGAGCGTGACGAAGAGCGATAGGAGAGCGGCACCGAGCACGACCTCCGGACTCGCCATCGGAACGAACAGCAGTAGGTTGAGGGCGGATCGGCCCTTGAACGTGAACCGCGTGAGGGCTAGGGCGATCAAGGTTCCGAGGATCGTTGCGAGGAGCGCGGTGAGGAACGCGATCGTAAGAGAGTGGGTGATCGCCTGGTTCAACTCCTCGAACTCGAAGAGCCGGGAAGGCGAGTAGTACTTCAGCGTGAAGCCCTGCCACGAGAGGTTGAACCGCCCCTGTGGATCGTTGAACCCGAAGACGATCATGAATATGACGGGAGCGAACAGGTAGGCGATCGCGAGCTTGGTGTAGATATTCAGGAACCATCCGCGGCGGCGCTCCGTAATCGCCTCCGGTTTCATCTCCTGCGCCGCTTTCACCATCAGCCCGTCATCTCCTCGGTGCCGAGCACGCGCGCATAGAGGAAGACCCCGATGAGGATCACGGCCATGAGCATGAAGGAGATCGCCGAGCCGCGCGGGTATGCGTTGTTCGTGAGCATCTCGCGCTGGACGACCTGACCGATCATGGTTGTGTTAACCCCACCGAGAAGTTCTGGATTGATGGGGTCGCCGACCGCGGGGATGAACGTCAGCAGAGACCCGGCGAACAGACCCGGGTAGGACAGCGGCAGGGTGACCTTGAGGAAGGCCTGCCGCTTGCTCGAGTAGAGGTCGGCGGCCGCGTCGAGGAGTCTCGGGTCCATCTTCTCCAGCGATACGTACAGCGGCAGCGCCATGAACGGAAGGAAGTTGTAGACCATCCCGGAGATGACCGCCGTCATGGTCGCCAGCACCTGATAGCTGTCGGAGACGAGCCCGACGTCCTTCAGGAACCCCAGCAGGATGCCCTCGTCGGCGAAGATCGTCTTCCACATAAGGGTTCGGATGAGGAACGGCGTGAAGAACGGAAGCAGGATCAACAGCAGGTAGATGTTCTTCCGGCGTCCGCCCCGGAACGCGATCCAGTACATCATCGGATAGCTGATGACGAGCGTCATGATCGTGACGATCAACCCGACCATCAGTGACCGGATCAGCTGCGTGTCGTAGCGCGCGAGGGTATCGGTGTAGTTCTGCCAGTGACCGGTGAACGTGAATCCCTGGGATAGTGAGCCCTCCTGGAACGAGACCGAAAAGACCGTCGCCATAGGGATGGCGAAGAACACGACGAGGAAGCCGACGCCGGGAAGCGTCAGCAGATAGGGCGTTAGCTTCCTTCGTCCCTCGCCGGCCACCTAGAGAGTCCCGATCAGCCCTGGATGATCTCTCCGAAGAGATCGTTCCAGCGCGCTTCCTCGTCCTCGTCGAGGTCCTTGTAGTGGTGGAGGTTGGCCTCCATCTCGGGCGTCGGGAACACCAGTGGGCTGTTAGCTACCGTCTGTGTGTACTTGTCCTTCGCGCTGGCGAGGATCTCCTGAGCGGCCGGTACCGGGCAGATGTAGTTGACCCATGCGGTGATCTGAGCTGCGACCTCGGGGTCGTAGACGTAGTCCATGAACCTCATCGCGTCGATCGGTGCGGCGGCGTTGTCCGGGATCGCCATGTTGTCGACCCACAGGATGCCGCCCGTGTCCGGCACGTAGAACTGCAACTCCGGCTGGTCGAACTGAAGCTGGAACACGTCGCCCGACCATGCCATCGTCGCCCAGATATCGCCGCGCACGAGTGCGTCGGCGTACTCGTTGCCGTAGTAGTTGCGCACGATGCCGTCGTCGCGCTGCTGGAGGAGCTTCTGCTGGGCTGCAACCAGATCGTCCTCGGTCGACTCGGAAGGCTCGACCCCCATGCTCAACATGGTGAGGCTAATGGTGTCGCGCATCTCCTTGAACATGCCGACCTTGCCGGCGAACGCGGGGTCGAAGAGGTCGTCGAAGCTGGTGAGCTCCCGGCCCGTAAGTTCCGGGTTGTAGGCGACGCCGGTGATCCCCGACTGCCACGGAACGCTGTACTTGTTGCCGGGGTCGTAACCGGGGTCCTTGTAGATCGCGCCGGCATTGGCGGTGAAGTTGGGAAGCTGCTCGTGATCGAGCTCCTCGAGGTAGCCGAGGCGTGCCATCTTTGCGATCATCCAGTCGGTCACGACGATCATGTCCCATTCGACGGCCTGGTCGTTGGACAGTGGCTCCTGGATCGTGCCGAAGAAGCCCTCGTTGTCGTCGATGACCTCCTTGTAGTTGACCGTGATGCCGGTCGCCTCGGTGAAGTCGTCGATCGTCGGCCTCGTGCCCTGGGACCGGTCGATGTACAGCGGCCAGTTGGCGAAGTTGAGATTGCCAACCTCTTCGGTCGTGGTCAGCGTGTTCTTCTCGCCTTCTTCGGTGGTGGTGTCTTCCTTCGAGATACCGCAGGCGGCCAGGAAGGCGGTTAAGGACGCGGCGCCGGCCCCCAGTCCGACGCGCCGGAGAAGATCGCGCCGTGTCATCCCACGACGAGGTGCCTCTGCGAGAAGCTTCGCGAACTCTCGTTCTCGATCCACTATTTGCCCCCTCCGTTGGCGCCGACGGCGAATGTGTGCTCGGGATCCCAGGACAGGCGCACGGTGGCCCCGGCTCCGATGGGCTGGGCGGAGTTGCCCAGGTTCTGTACGTAGACGACGATCTTGGATCCGTCGCTGGTGCGGCACTCGTAGGACGTGCTCACTCCGATATAGGTCGAGACCATGACCTGTGCCTCCACCGCGTTCGCGCCGTGTCCGTTGGCGGACGTGCCTCCTCCGTCCCCAGTCGCTCCCGCTCCCGTGATGTGGAGTTTCTCGGGACGCACGCCAACCCGCACGTGGCCGGCCCCGGCCGGCATGCGGTTGGTCGGGACGGAGACGGTCGAGCCGACGGCAAGCTTCACCCGGGTCATGCCTCCGTCCCCGGATTCGACGTCGCCGTCGAGGAGGTTGGAGGCGCCGAGGAACGAGGCCACGAACTCGGTCGCGGGGAACTCGTAGATGTCCTGCGGCGCACCGATCTGCTCGAAGTGACCGGCGTTCATCACCGCGATGCGATCGGACATCGTCATCGCTTCCTCCTGGTCATGAGTCACGTAGATGAAGGTGATGCCGACCTCGCTCTGGATGCGCTTCAGCTCGAGCTGCATCTGCTTGCGAAGCTTGAGGTCGAGGGCTCCCAGCGGCTCATCGAGCAGCAGGACGCCGGGGCGGTTCACGAGCGCCCGGGCGAGGGCGACGCGCTGTTGCTGGCCCCCGGACATCTGATTGATGCGCCGGTCCCCGTAGCCGGGAAGGTCGACAAGCTCCAGCATCTCTTCGACCCGCTTCTTAGTCTCGTCCTTTCCGACCTTCTTGCGCTTAAGCCCATAGCCGACGTTCTCGGCGACGGCGAGGTGGGGGAACAGCGCGTATGACTGGAACACGGTGTTCACGTTGCGCTTGTAGGCCGGGAGCCCGGCGACGTTATCTTCTCCGAGGAAGATCTTCCCGGAGGTCGGCTGCTCGAAGCCGCCGATCATCCTCAGCGTCGTGGTCTTGCCACACCCGGAGGGGCCGAGGAAGGAGAGGAACTCACCTTCTCTGACGTCGAGGTCGATGTTGTCGACCGCGACCATGTCCTTGAACGACTTCGTGACACCTTCGAGGTGGACGGACGACATGGTCAGGCTCCCCGGGTTCTGTCGAGCGGTTCTCGAGCAAGTTTCATAGGTTATCTCCCGCCCTCGGCTCCCGTCTGTGCCCAACGCAGTGATTCCTCCAGTACGTCCAGTCCGGCATCGAGTTCGTCGTCGGCGATGCCAAGCGGAGCCAGCAGCCGGATTACGTTGTCGTAGGTGCCGGTCTTGAGGATCAGGACGCCTCTCTCGTGGCAGCGCTTGGCGATGGCTCCTGTCGCGGCCTTGTGCGGCTCCTTGGTGCCCTTGTCGGTGACGAGCTCGATCCCGACCATCGGACCGAGGCCGCGGACCTCGCCCACGATCTCGAGTTCATCCACGAGCGGGTCGAGACGATCCCGGATCCGGCGACCCTGTGCCTTCGCCCGATCGAGGATGTCGGTCTCGGTCAGTTCTTCGATGACCGCGAGAGCGGCGGCGCAGGCGACCGGGTTGCCGCCGTAAGTGCCGCCCAGGCCCCCGACGTGCGGCGCCTCCATCAGATCGGCGCGTCCGGTGACCCCGGAGATCGGGAACCCCGCGCCGAGCGATTTCGCGGTCGTGACGATGTCCGGGGTGATGCCGTAGTGCTCTGCGGCGAACATCGTGCCGGTGCGGCCCATCCCAGATTGGATCTCGTCGTCGATGAAGACGATGTCGCGTTCCTCGCAGATCTCTTCGAGCGCCGGAAGGTATTCGTCGGGAGCCACAACGAAACCGCCTTCACCCTGGACCGGCTCGAAGACCATGCACGCGACGTTGTCCCGACCGATCTGGGAATCGATCACATCGGCAGTGTGCTCGGCGCAGGCGATCCCGCAGGACGGGTATTCCTTACCGAAGGGACAGCGGTAGCAGTAAGCGAACGGCACCCGATAGGTCTCTGGAGCGAAGGGCCCGAACCCGTGCTTGTAGGGCATCTCCTTGGCGGTCAAGGTCATGCCGAGGAGGGTTCGTCCGTGAAACGCGTTGGTGAATCCGACAACGGCATCGCGACCGGTCGCGTAGCGCGCTATCTTCACCGCGTTCTCGACCGCTTCGGCCCCCGAGTTCGCGAGCATCGTCTTCTTGTCGTGGTCGCCGGGGGTGATCCGGTTCAGGGTTTCCGCGAGTTCGACGTACTCCTCGTACATGGAGACGTGGAAGCACTCATGGATGTAGCGATCGACCTGTGCGTGCACCGCATCGAGGATCCGTTTGTTCCCGCGACCGATGTTGAGGACGCCAAGACCACCGGCGAGATCGATGAAGTGGTTGCCGTCGACATCGACGACATCGGCTCCGGAGCCGCCGTCGACGAAGATGGGGACCGTGTTGAAGACGGCGCGGGGGACCGCTGTCTCGCGTCGTTTAAGAAGCTCGGAGGAGTTCGCCCCCGGTATCTCTCGTTCGGCCGTCATCACCGATCCCCCAACCATCAAGAGCGTAACCGTGTCCCGTCCAGCACGGTACAGGCGGCCGAGGAGGTGCTTAGGGTCTTTCCGTCGCACCGGCCGATCGAGATTTGTACACTCTGGAACAGATGCCACTCACCTTGCGAGATCTGACGGAAGTCCCCAGCCTTCGGCTGGACGTCGTCGCGGGTGCGGGCGGCATCGATAACCCGATCCGGTGGGTCCACACCTCGGAACTCGAGGACCCCACCCCGTGGCTGAACGGAGGGGAACTTCTCCTCACCACCGGGATGGCCCTCGAGGGCTCTCCCGCCCAGCAGCGTGCGTACCTGCAGAGGTTGATCAAGGCCGACCTCGCCGGGTTGGGCTTCGGTCTCGGCTTCGGTTTCGATGAGGTCCCGGCGGCCGTCTGCAAAGCCGCCGATCGCGCCGGGTTCCCGATCCTCGCGGTCCCGTATCCGGTTCCCTTCATCGCGATCTCCGAGGCGATCTCGTCTCACCTCGGCGAGGAGCGCTTGCGTGACGCCCAGATGTCGGTCGAGGTGCACGAGCGGCTGGCCGCCCTGGTCGGGGGAGGATCCGGTCCGGCCGACGTCCTCGACGAAGTCGTTTCGCTCGCCGGCGGCTGGGCGCTCCTGTTCGACAACCGCGGTCATCTGATCGCGCGATCGGTCGATCTTGCGCCAGGGGCTCTCGACCCCGAAGCCATCTGGGACCGTCTCCCGCGCGGACTCGTGGAGCGCCGGGGGCCGACGACCAGTGCCGACATGGGGCCGCAGGGGGCGCAGGTCGGCCTCGCCGTCGTGGCCGACAAGCGTCACGAGGGGATCCTGGTGTTCGGCAAGGAGCGACGGCTCGATCAGCGCGACCGGATCGTCGTTCGACACGCGGTGACCGTGCTCGGCTTGCTCCTGTCATCTCGTAGAGCGGTCATCGAGGCCGAGCGCCGGGTTGCGGGAGACATCCTGGCCGACGCCTTCGAGGGCAGGACCGAGGGTGACGAACTCGAACGCCGGCTCGACCTCGTGGGGTTCTCGGCCGGCCGGCCGACGACCGCGGTGGTCGTCGAGGCTCCCGCGGGCAACGACGCTTCGGTGATGGAAGACATCGTCTGGTCTGTGGATGCCGCCCTTGGTTTGCGCTTCCCGGATGTCAGGACGGTTGCGACCGGGGGCCGGGTCGCGGCCCTGGTGGTCGCCGGAGAGGAAGGTACGGTCGGCTCCGAGGTTCTGTCGGAAGTTCTCGCGGCCCTCGGCGAGACCGGTGTCGATCTGGAGGGGGTCCGCGTTTCGGCCGGCGAACCGGTCGCGTCCGCGTCGGCTCGACACTCATACCTGACCGCGGTCTTCGCCCTGCGGGCCGCGCCTCCCTCGCGCCAGATCGTCACCCCCCGTGATCTCGGATCGTATGGATTCCTTCTGGGGGCTCGGCCCACCGGCGTCCTCGATGGCTACGTTCGCTCGGTGTTGGGTTCGCTCATGGATCGAGACGAGGACAAGGACTCGGAGCTGGTCACGTCGGTCCGTGCGTTCATCGCGGCCGGAGGCCGTTGGGAGCCCGGTGCCGCGGAGCTCGGGGTCCACCGCCACACCTTGCGCTACCGCGTGCGGCAGGCGGAGGAACTGCTCGGCAGGGACCTGTCGCGGGCAGAGGATCGGCTCGAGGTCTGGCTCGCGCTGAAGGCGCTCGAGATCCTCGAGGGCTGATCGATGACCGTGACCCTGGCGACCAAGCCGATGCTGGCCAAGCTGCAGGACGACGTTCCCGAAGGAGACGGCTGGAGCTACGAGCCGAAGTGGGATGGGTTCCGAACCCTGATCCATCGCCGCGGGGACTCACTCGACATCATCAGCCGGGACGCCCGCCCGATGAATCGTTACTTCCCGGAACTGGTAGCGCTCCTAACCGAGGAACTCACGACCGACTGCGTGCTTGACGGAGAGATCGTCGTCGCCATCGAGGACGGGCTGTCGTTTGGCGGGCTGCAGATGAGGATCCATCCCGCCGAGTCGCGCGTCCGCATGCTGTCGGCGGAGGTTCCAGCCAGCGTGTTGCTGTTCGACGTGCTGGCGCTGGATGACGAGGTCATGGATCGTCCTCTCTCCGAGAGGCTCGCGTTGCTCGACGAGCACTTCGGCGCGCCGCGGAGCATCGATGAGGTGCTCGCCAGGGTGGCGTCGTCCTCGCCGTTGCTTACGACGACACCCCGGACGTCCGATGCGGCCGAGGCGCGCACGTGGCTGACGCGCTACGAGGACAAGGGCCTCGACGGGGTTGTCGCCAAGAAACTCGCCGACACGTATCAGCCGAACAAGCGATCGCTCGTGAAGGTCAAGCGCAAGCGCACCTGCGAGTGCGTGGTCGGCGGCTATCGGCTCTCGAAGGATGGAGGCGGTGTCGGTTCGCTCTTACTCGGCCTCTACACGGATGACGGAGTGCTCCAGTACGTCGGCCACACCTCCGGGTTCAAAGCGAATGAAAGGGTCGAGCTCCTCGAGCGACTCAGAGAGTTCGAGGGTGGGGGCGGTTTCGGCGAGGGACGCACGCCCGGGGGCCAGAGCCGGTGGAGCAGCGGCAAGGACGCGTCGTGGTTCCCCTTGATCCCGGTGCTCGTCTGCGAGGTCGCCTACGACCGGATGATGGACGGCCGCTTTCGGCATGCGGTGGGTTTCGTGCGATGGCGCGCCGACAAGAACCCGGAAGACTGCGATTACAACCAGGCACTCTAGGAGAGGATCCTCCGGTGGATGAAGAGAGGTTCCTGGGCGGAGACCTGACGCCGTACGTCCGGGTGGGCGATACGGTCAGGCACCCGGCGGGCCCCTGGACACCGACGGTCCGTCGTCTGCTCACCCATCTACGTGAGCGCGGTTTCGAGGGTGTCCCCGAGCCTCTCGGCTTCGATAGTGAGGGACGCGAGACCCTCAAGTTCATCGAGGGTGAGGTGGGGTACTACCCATTGCCGACCTACGTCTGGAGCGCGGAGATGCTGGGTGACATCGCCCGGCTGATACGGCGCTTGCATGATGCCTCGGCCGATCTCCCCACGAGCGACGCCGATCACTGGCGGCTCCCGGAGCGCCGACCGGCGGACATCATCTGCCACAACGACCTGGCCCCCTACAACGTCGTGTTCCGTGGTGGTCGACCCGTCGGGGTCATCGATTTCGACAACGCGTCACCGGGGCCGCGGGAATGGGACCTCGCCTATGCCGCGTATCGGTTCGTGCCTCTGGCGGATCCAGAGAACCCCGACGTTCCGTTCGTGCCGCTCCCGGTGCAGTCCGGGCGCTTGGATCTGTTCCTCGAGAACTACGGCTCCGAGATATCGCGCGAGCGGGTCGTGGAACTCCTGCCGGCGCGTCTCGAAGCTCTGATCGAGTTCACCGGGGTGCGCGCCGAGACGGAAGAGGATGAACTGCGCGACGGGCTGAAGGAGCACCGGAACATCTACGAGCGGGACCTGCTCTACGTCCGCAAGAACGTCGACGCTCTGATGCGATCCGCCTAGTCCTCTTTCTTCGCCTTCGAGGGTTGCACGCGCTTCGGCTCGTTCTTCATCTTCGGGAAGTGCGGGGGCCACGGCGCATCTCCCAGCCCCCCGCGTTCGTCCTCCAGCGCCATCTCCAAGACGCTATCTAGCGGTGCCATCGAATCATCGATCCCCGCGTGAGCGTCACCGTTCGTGGCGAACAGGTCCGGAACGGTCCTCACCGTGAAGGTCTCGGGTTCAACGTCGGCCACGAGGTCCCAAGTGATCGGGAACGACACCCGCGCGTCCTCCATCGGTCTGACCGAGTACGCGGACGCAACTGTTCGGTCACGCGCGTTCTGATTGAAGTCGAGGAACACCCCGACGCGCTCTTCCTTCCACCATGCGGTCGTCGCGACCCCGGGAGCGCGTCGTTCCACCTCGCGGGCGATGGCGAGGGCAGCGCGCCGGACCTCGGTGAACTCCCATTCGGGAACCACCCTGACGAGGACGTGCATGCCACGCTTCCCCGAAGTCTTCGGCCACCCCGTCAGGCCGTGCTCGTCGAGAACCTCCTTGAGAACCAGGGTCACGTCCCGCACGTCGGCGAACGGGATCTCCGGGGTGGGGTCGAGGTCGATCCTCAGCTCATCGGGGTGGTCGACATCTGCGGCCCGAACGGGCCACGGATTGATCTCGAGGCACCCCAGGTTGATCGCCCATGCGATGTGAGCGACGTCGACGACCCGGAGCATCTCCGCAGAGCGACCGGAGGGAAACCGGATCGTCGTGCTCTCGATCCAATCCGGCCGGTGCTTCGGGATGCGCTTCTGATAGAAGTCCTCGCCCGCGACGCCGTCCGGGAAGCGATGCAGGGTCGTCGGGCGGTTGAGCGCGCCATTGAGCGCGCCGGAGCCTACCGCGATGAAGTACTTGACCAGCTCGAGCTTCATGATGGTGTCCGCGGGGAAGAAGATCTTGTCCGGGTTGCCGACCTTCACCTCGCGCCCGTCGACCTCGAGCAGCTCCGCTTGGGTTGCCACCGAAGTGACGCTACCAAGCGAGGGCGGCAACATCGTCACGACGTAGCCAGCCAGTTTGTACAACCGTTCCGGGATGACTCCGCCTCCGGCGCGGTTCCTGGCCCCGGCCACGGCGCTACCATCGAGCCGAGCGACGACGACTACACCTTTGGGGGTGGCCCTGATGACCGAGACGAAGAAGTACCTGGTGGCGGGAAAATGGCGCACCGGCTACGAGACGTTCGAGGTCCGCAACCCCTACGACGGCGCGCTGGTGGCGGAGGTGGCGACGCCGACCGCGGCCGACACCGAAGCCGCGGTCCAGGCTGCGCATGACAGCTTCGACGAGGCTCGCAAGCTACCGGTACACGCTCGTGCGGAGGCGTTGATGAAGATCTCGCGTTCTCTCGAGGAACGGTCGGATGAAGCCGCCGAACTGATCGTTCGCGAGGGCGGCAAGCCTCTCAAGTGGGCGAAGGGCGAAGCGGCGCGCGCCGTGTCGACGTTCCGCTGGGCTGCCGAGGAGGTCAGGCGCGGCCACGACGAGGTGATGCGTCTCGACACCGAGGCCGCTCTCGGCTCGCGCATGGGGATCGTTCGGTACTTCCCGCTGGGGCCGGTCCTGGCGATCACCCCGTTCAACTTCCCGATCAACCTCGTGGCGCACAAGATGGCACCAGCTCTCGCGGTCGGCGCGCCGATCGTGATCAAGCCGGCGACCAAGACCCCTCTGGGAGCCCTGTTCCTCGGTGAGCTGTTCGGGGCCACGGATCTGCCCCCGGGGATGCTGTCGGTACTCCCGATCGGCGGGAGTGAGGCCGGCGAGATGGCGAAGGACGATCGGTTCGCCAAGATCTCGTTCACGGGCTCTTCGGAGGTCGGGTGGGGGATCAAGCGCGACGCACCGACGAAGGCCGTCACCCTCGAGCTCGGGGGGAACGCGGGCGTCATCGTTCACTCCGATGCCGATCTCGCGCACGCGGCCAAGCGGATCGCCTTCGGGGGTTACTACCAGGCGGGGCAGTCGTGCATCTCGGTGCAACGGGTCCTGGTCCACAAGGACGTCGCCGCGGCCTTCAACGAGTTGCTCGTTGCCGAGGTCGGAAGCCTGAAGACCGGCGACACGATGGACCCGGACACCGACGTCGGCCCGGTGATCGATCATGACTCGCTCGAACGGATCTCCGCGTGGGTCGATGAGGCGGTGCAATCGGGGGCCGAGATCTTGATCGGAGGCAAGCGCGAGGATCCGGCGTATTCACCCACGGTTCTGACTAAGACCGACGAGCGGATGAAGGTTCGCTGCGAGGAGATCTTCGGTCCGGTGATCACGGTCGGGGAGTACTCCGACTTCGAAGATGCCATCGCCGAGGTCAACAACTCGAAGTACGGCCTCCAGGCGGGAGTATTCACCAACGATCTCGAGCGGATCATGCTCGCCCACCGGGACATCGTTACCGGAGGTGTGGTTGTCAACGACGTGTCGTCGTTCCGGGCGGACCAGATGCCTTACGGGGGCAGCAAGGACTCGGGCGCCGGCCGCGAGGGGTTGAGGTACGCGATGAAGGAGATGACCGAGCCCCGGATCCTCGTGCTGTCCAACATCGCTCTGTAGTGCCGTGCGCGCTCTTCGGTTGATCTGGGCATCGCCGGCCTCTCTGGTGGGCCTGCTGCTGGCGCCGTTCTTCCGCCGCCGTCGCGTCATCAAGGGCGTCCTGTTGTGCGAAGGCGCATCGTGGCCGCGCAAGCTCGGGTGGAGATTCTCCGCCATAACTCTGGGCCACGTGGTTCTGTCGGTCGATGACATCGGCGACGAGATGATGCGCCACGAGCTGGTCCACGTCCGCCAGTACGAGCGCTGGGGTCCGTTCATGCTCCCCGCCTATCTCGGGGCGTCGATCGTTGCCGCCGCTCGCGGAGGTCACTACTACCGCGACAACCGCTTCGAGATCGCCGCGCGGTCCGAACCGAAGGAAGATCCCTAGGGGACGGCCCACTACTTGCTCGACGCCCTTCCGCAGGGACCTGGAGGGTGTTATCCATGGCTTGATGCGTAAGTGGCCGGCGGTGATCTCCGTGGTGCTCTTCGCCGCGGTGGCTACCGCGGCGAGTTTCTTCCCCGCGAGCGCGGCCGACGACATCGCACTTGAGATCGTTCTCAGCCCCCGCTCCCACGAGGCTCGCACCGGTGAGGCGGTGGGTATCGACGTGACGGTGACCAATCCGTCATCGGACACGGCTACCGGCATCGAGATCACCTTCGAGGTTGATGGACTCGCGGCGATCGAGCTGGAGGGATGCATGGAGCCGTGGGCAGGCGTCTCCTGTTCCCTCGGGGATATCCCGCCCACCGAGACGCGCTCGGTGGTGCTGTCCGGGATCGTGGCGGTACCCGGATCGGTGACCGCCGAAGGGACCGTGATCAGCGGTGAGGTGGTCAGCACCGGGGGCGCATCGATCGACGCCAGTGGCCCCGCCTGCACTCTCGTTGGAACGCTCGCCGCGGACGTCCTGCAGGGCACGCCGAATGCGGATGTGATCTGTGCAGGACCGGGAGACGATCGGATCGAAGCACGAGCCGGTAACGACCGGGTCTTCGCCGGTGGGGGATCGGACCTGATCCTCGCTGGCTGGGGCGATGACCGCATTGACGGCGATGGCGGCCCGGACACGCTGGTGTTCGACCAGGGCAGCGGGGTGGTGGTAGACGTCGCTACCGGTCGTTCCAACGGGGGAGGACGCAAACGGTTCGCATCGATCGAAGTGGTGCGAGGCACCGCTGGAGACGACTTCCTGCTCGGGAGTCGTTCGGGCGAGATCCTCGACGGTCGTGCCGGACACGACAAGATCGTCGGTCGCCGGGGGCCGGACGCGTTGATCGGTGGGAGCGGAGAGGACGACCTGTCGGGAGGTCCCGGTCGGGATCATCTCGACGGAGGAACCGGCGTAGACACGTGTCTCAAGGGCCCGGTTTTCGCTCGATGCGAACGGCGGTGGCGACCCCTCGCTCTCGCCGGAGCCGTCGGGCTCGAGGTGTTCCTCCCGGGGCGCCGGATCGAGGGCGTCGGGTTCCACGAGTCACTGTTCTCGACCGCGGCTGCCATGACCTCGCGCTCCGATGCTTTCTTCGTGATGTCGTCGCGCGGTCGCGGCACGCCGGCAACGTCGGCGGCGGATGTCGTGATGCGTTCGGGGGCCAAGGTCCTGGCGCCCGTGTCGGGCAAGGTTGTGAGCGTGACTCCCTACCGCTTGTACTGCGGGAGCGAGAGCGATGTCCGCATCCTAATCAAGCCTCGCGGTCGCCCCGATATCCGGGTCATGGTCCTCCACGTCAGGGACGTGCGGGTCCACGCCGGCCAGCGCCTGTGGTACGCCTACACCGTCCTCGGCACCCCGCGTTCGTTCGCGTCGTTCGCGGACCAGGTCGACCGCTACGTTCCCGGCGGCCACCCGCACGTGCACGTAGAAGTAGAAAGCCCGGCAAGTTCACCCTTACCTGGGTGCTAGGGAGAGGGAGTTATTTCTTGTTGGCTTCGACCCAGCTTTCCAGTTCGGGGCCGGATTCGAAGCTCGCGATGACCGCGTAGCGGGGCTCGTCGCCCGGGTGGTAGACCGCGTGGTCGAGCCGCTCGGAGTCGACGAGGAAGATCGCACCCTTGGGCAGGTGGACGCGCACTTCGGAGTCCACATCGTCCTTGCTCTCGCGCAGGATCATGTAGCTGTCGGGGTTGTCGGTGAGCTGTAGCCACGCTCGCACGACCCAGCCCGTGCCGTCTTCGGTGAGCCGGTTGTTGTCGTCCTTGTGCATGTTGCGGACGGCCTCGTCGTAGTCGACCGACTTGTTCAGCTTGATGACCCGAACCCGGCCGAAGTCCGCTCCGACCGACTCCGTCCACTTCTTGAAGGTCGGGCTCTTCTCGACGTTGTCCTCGACCCAGACCCCACCCTTGTCGGGCTTGCCGTACTCCCAGAAGCCACGGGGGTCGTGCTCTCCGTTGGCCGAGGCCAGGATCGCGAAGTTGGTGTCTCCACCGGACTTCCAGTCGACGTACTCGAGCGATTCCCACTCCGAAGGGTCCAGGTCCCCGTCGAACGGCCTGAGTTCGACGTAGCCCTTCTCCTCCAGCGCGGCAATCCTCTTGAAAGCCATAAGCTCACTCCCAACTATCGGTGTTCATTATCGATTACGGGTCGAGGATAGCGGGTGATCCTGCTCCGGGAGGCGATATGGGCCCCCGGAACATTGACGGCGCACTGGGGGTTATCGATACTCGCCATGTAGTAGCAAGACTCAAGTCGGGCGAACGACGCGAGTTCCCATCTCGAACTCCAGGAGGCTTCGGGTGCAGGTCCGTTCCATGCCGGTGTTGATCGGCGTCATCGTGGCGCTATCCCTATGGCCGGCTGGTATCGCCGTTGCCTCGGACAAGAAAGCGAAGGGCTCCGGTCCCGGTGAAGAGCTCACGACCGTGACCTTGGAAGCGAAGCCCGCTCTGGTTGCGATCGGCGACTCGGTCACCCTCTCGGGGACCATCGACCCTCCGGCGGAGGGGGAGGAAGTGACGATCCTCGATGCCGAAGGCAAAGAGGTCGGTACTGTGCTCACCGACCCCGACGGGAAGTACAAGATGAGCTTCGCTCCTGCCAAGAACCGCGTCCTCCATGCCGAGTGGGGACTGGTCTCCAGTGAAGAGGTGAGGGTCCGGGTCAAGCCTGAGGTCCACGTGAGGCTGGAAGACGTTTCGGTGTTCGGCAGGGCGAAGGTCAGCGGGTGGGTCCGCCCGGCGGCACCAGGTGGTCGCGTCCACCTATCTTTCCGTCGCCACGGAAACGTTGTTGCCAAGAAGACGGTGAAGCTGAACGAGGGCCGTCGCTTCCGGACGAAGTTCAGGGTGCCGAACACCGGCACGTTCAGGTCCAAGGCCGTGCTCACGCACGCTCAGCTCGCACCTGCGGCCGGGTGGACCGCATCCAGGACGACGGAAGACTTCCGGAGCCTGTCCCAGGGCTCGAGCGGCTCTCTCGTGAAGTCCTTGGAGAAGCGCTTGATCCAGCTCGGGTACTACCTCCCCTCGGCGAACCAGACATTCGACGAGAAGACCAGCGATGCACTGCTCGCGTTCCACAAAGTGCAGAGGATGTCGCGCGTTGGATCGGTCAGCTCGGGGACGTGGAACAGACTGGTGTCACCGAAGAAGCCCAAGGCGCGATATGGCGGTAAGGGGCGGCATTTCGAGATCGATCAGACCCGCCAGGTGGTGTTCGTCGTGCAGAAGGGCAAGGTCAAGTGGATCCTGCACACCTCAACTGGTGCTAACGGAGCAACCCATGACGGAACCTTCACCGTGTTCAGGAAGCTCGCCGGTTACAGCCCGGGCCGTCTCTACTACCCGAGCTACTGGGACGGGGGCCGGGCGTTTCACGGATGGCCTGAGGTCCCGACCTATCCGGCGAGCCACGGCTGTTCCCGTATACCGATGTGGTCGGCGACGTGGATGTACTCGCTGACCGAGATCGGTGACACGGTCTACGTCTACCACTAGACGTTCTAGCCGGGCCCGCCGGAGTCGGACGAAGTTGCTTAGACCGGGGTGCGACGGTTACCGCTGTAGGTGAGCTTGCGGTAGATCCATAGGAGCGCCATCGCTACGAGGATGCCGCCGATCCACTCGACACCTTCGGTGTTCCCGAAGAGGGCTTTCCACAGATAGCCGCCGATGATGGCTCCGACGATCCCCACGACGATGGTTCCGATGATGCCGATCGGGTCGCTTCCCGGCATCAGAAGCCGGGCGAGCACGCCGATCACGGCACCGACGATGATCAATACGAGCAGATTGTCCATTTCCTTCCCTTTCCACTGTTCGACGCTGAACGGCCGAGCGAATCCCTACCCGCACGGGGGCGGGGGGAAACGGGCCCAAGAAAGCACGAAACGCCGGACAGGAGAGCGAGTAAACCGGTAGACTTTTCCTGTTTCTTGCAGGTTCTGGGTTCCCGGCAGGTCTGGTGCGGGGGACGGCGAAGTTGGCTCCTGTAAGGGTTCGCAGGTTGCAGCAAGGTACGATCGACATGCTGCATCGCGACGTTGCACGAACCGGCCGGGGCGGCCGGAGGTAGGTGGGGAAATGACGAATACGCAGCTTGCGACGTTCATCATCGGCGTCGCCGTAACGGTAGTCATCGTCGGCGCGGTCTTGATCATCCTGTTCGCCTTGCGCGGGTTCCGTAACAGCCGTACGCGCGGCGGGCTCTACCCAGGGTTCGAGCACGGAACGGACCGCGGCACGCGCGAACTCGCCGAGGGGCTCAGCACCGCCGAGCCCGCTTCGTATCGAGTCGTCGAATGGAAGCCTCCCGGCAGTAGCAGCACACGCCGGGCGAGCCGTCCGGCGCCGGTAGCGGCGCCTTCCTCCGAAGCGACCGAAGAAGGCGCGGTACGGCAGGAGACGGCCGGGGTGGTTGCATCCGCTCCTCCGCCCCCGCCTCCGCCGCGCGTTCGGACCGAAGGTGACATCACCGTAGTGACCTCCGAGGGCCGGCGAGAGATCGTTCTCGACGAGCCCGAGAACAGTCGCGCGTAGGAAGTCCTACCCCGACTTCCTCCACACGAAGGCGCGTTCTTCGGGCTGTCCCAGTCCGTAGCGATGGTGGATCTCGCTCACCGTCTTGTGACCCTCCGCGCACAGTTCCTTGTTGGATAACTGCACCCAACGGTAGGAGTAGCCCTCGTCGGTGACGTCCACCAGCGCGTAGCCGAACGGGAAGTCCCGCGGGATGGCGACCTCGACCGCCGGCACGTCGCCGAAGCGAGTCGTGATGGTGTTGCGATGGGTGTGGCCCGCGAAGATGCCCCAGACGTTGCCCGAGTCGCACACCGCGTGAAGCCTTCCTGAGTCCGTGTCTCGCAGCCCGAACAGGATCGGAGGGAATCCGTGGAACGGCTGCGGCGGGTGATGGAGGAACACGAATGCGGGTGGGGAACCCGGCGCCGCGATGTCGGCGAGGATCTCGTGCTGCGGAGTTGATAGGACGCCGCGGACGACCGCTCCTCCCTTGCCCTCCATGAATGTGCCGGTGACGAGATTGAATGGAGGGAACGGAGATGCGAGGTCTTCGGCCGAGTCGAGGACCGCGAACCTGATGCCCTTGTGTTCGTGGAGGAGCCCGTCGGGGGCCCGGCCGAAGTACTTCTCGTACAGGCGCCGCCCGATCAGTGCTTCCTTCCGATACGAGTAGACGTCGTGGTTCCCCATCGTCGTCAGATAGGGCATCTCGAGTTCGGAGAGGACCTCGGCGGCGCGGATGAATTCTCGCTCGTTCCCGTGGTTGGTTATGTCCCCCAGCTGGACGACCATCTCGGCGCCGGATGCGTTCAGATCGGCCACCGCAGCCCTAGTCATGGCCTCGGCACGGGGGGATCCGATGTGCGTGTCCGCAAGGATCCCGAAGGTGAAGCGCACCTCTCCGGGGGGTTCCAGTTCGATGGTCTCGAGGGGAACGAACGGCGGGGCCTCGGGGATCGATTCTGGGAAGGGCACGAAGCTCTTCTCCTCCTCGTTGATTGCCGCGATCTCGTCGACCCCATCGTCGAGGAACGGCCCCGCGTGGCCATCGACCCAGTCTGCCAGCCGGATCATGAACAGCTCACCGAAGGCGACCTCGTCCGGCCGGGCGCCTACGAGATTCCCGATCCATCCGGCATGTGGCTCGATGAAGGAGTCGTCGGGTGTCCGGTTCCGGGACTCGATCGAGCGCTCGATGATGCTCGCTCGCTTGAGGGCGCGCTCGGCAGAGGCCCCGAAACGAGAGTCGTGCTCGGTCCAGGCCTCGTAGATCGACGCACGGCTCCGCTCGACGATCCACGCGGAGCGGACGAGGTCGGTCAGGATGTCGTTCGCAAGGTCGTCCGTCATGACGCCGAGGATACGGCGGCGCCGGGCCTAGGAGGGTCCGGTGTCGGCGCTCCTACAGGAGACGCACCCGAACGTTCGAGTTCAGAAGAAAGCTGCGAACATTCTTCCAGTTCTGGTAGACCTCTCCTTCCGTAACGACCTCCTGGATACCGGAGTTAGCTATGAGCTTGGCACACCCAAAGCACGGGACTCCGGTGATGTAGATCGTTGCTCCCTCTCGTTGCTCTGGTGATGAGTAGAGGATCGCATTCGCCTCAGCGTGGATTGCGATGCAGTTCCCGACCCGGATGTTCCCTGCGAGGGTGAACTCATGTAGGTCAGGAACAACCGCACAATAGACATCGTGCTCGCCCTTGGTTTCCTCGATCGAGACGACTCTCCAGCGCGGAAGATCGCGTCTCCGACTGCGGATCCCTGCTTTCTCCCGATGATGGGGAATCAGGAAGAAGTCGGGTTCCAGGGATCCTTGGGGGAAAGTGAGTCGATAGATGCAAGTGGGTTCTTCCCCGAATCCCTGCCGCATGGTGGTCCTGATTCCAAGCGTTGGGATGCCGAGGATGTAGCAGAGCTCGATCACGTACTCGAGGTTCTCGCGGTTCGCACTGTCTAACACTGGGGTTGAGTGGGAGAGACATCCGTCGGCAGCGAAATAACCCTGGAGCCACCCATATAGATATCCGAGACTTTCGTCGAGCGGCGGCCGCTCCGTTTTCCAGCGACGAGGAAGATTCAGGATGCGGTCACCCGAGGTATGCGGATGACCCTCCCAGATCCACCTCAGGTCAGTTGCGCTCGCTCCATACAGATGAATGAACGCGCCTGACCCGGGCTGGTGATAGTTGCAGGAGCCGTCCCCGAAAACCAGGCCGGCTCGCACGCCCTCGATGCTGGGTTTGACGTTGCCAAGGTTCACGTAGGCATTTGCAAGGTAATGACTGGCCCTTAGGTCGCGCGTGAGGATGACCCTCTGTTTGCGATGTGAGTCAGCAATGAACCAGCGATGCTCGGCGGTTGCCAGGATGGTCTGTTCTTGCGCGTAGCGCTTGAGCTTCACCGAAAGCAATTGCTGCCTGCCGAAGTGTTCGATCTTGCCTTGCTTCCATCCACGTGATGTCAACACTTCCACTACCTCGCCGGCTGTTTCGCGCAGGCGGCGAACTCCCTGTCTTGTGAGGAACTCGGTATCGCCATGGAAGCAGTTGTCATGACCCCAGCCGGATTCCTCGGTGGACGTCGCGCGAGGGCAGGCGCCCTCGTCACAATGTGGATGACCGCTTGGCGGGCCGTTGTACCCCGTCGAGCGGATGCGCCTATTTTTTACGATCACGGCCCCATGTTGCCTGCGGATGCAGTTAGACCTAGCGGCGGTTTCAGCAGCAAGGTTCAAGAAGTACCGATCCCAGCCCGTGCGCCCCCCGCTGTCTCCCGGACCGTTCGCCAAACTCACCCGAAGTCCCCCTTGTAGTCAGTTCGAAACTCGGTCTCCACTACCAACCCATGACCGACACCAGCCGATGACCGACTGTCGTTTCAGTCTACTTCTGACCTGCGACACAGAAGCTGCGTTGATTGTGGCTGAGGGTCCGGCATCAGGGTGCGCCTCGTCTGAGGATCAGTTCTCGCGCGTTGCCATGATGAGATACGCGAAGCGTGTCCTCGTGAGGATCGATGAGGTGAACCCCACTGCGAAGAGCGCGTCTCTGACGTCGCGCCCCGAACGGAAGAACGTGGGAAGGCGCGAGGAGATTGCTCGGGGGAGCAGCGCGCCGATAGGGATCGTCGGGATCGAGACGTAGATCGACCCGCCGGGGCGGGTGACACGGTGGAGCTCGGCGACCGCTCCGGCCAGATCGGGCATCACCTGGAGACCGTTGGAGGACACGACCGCCGCGAACGTTCCGTCCGCGAACGGCAGATGGAAGCCATCCGCCTGCAGGGGGATCAACCGGCTCGCCCCAGCCTCGGTCGCCGTGCGCCGCGTGCGCTCGACCATCCCCCAGGCGACGTCGGCGCCGACCACGATCCCCGGATGGGCGGTCGCGAGGTCGACGGCGAAGTATCCGGTCCCGACCGGCAGATCGATGATCGGACCGCCGGCCGCCGATGCAACCGCGCGCCGTCCCTGCTCGAGGACCCGGCCGGGGAGGTCTTTACCGAAGAGCGGGAAGGCGGTTTTGACGACCAGCGGTTCGTAGATGTTGTCGGCGATCGCCGAATAGATCCCGCGGAACAAGCGGGTCCAGATCCGCCGGATCGTTCTCACGACTCATCGTTACCTGCGACTGTCCGGAGCTCCGTCAGGGTGGCGTCGGACGGATCGCGGTCCATGGCAAGGCCCTTGAACGATGGAGCCCGCAAGCGGTCGCCGGCCGTCAGTTCGCGGAACTCGACGCGAGCAACGACCAGGGGCTCGACCCAGTGCGGGTCTTTGATCGGTTTCCCGAATCGTCCGGCCCCGACGGCCTCGATCCCCCCGGCGAAGGGCGAGTCGTCGGTCTCGATCGTCTTGAGAGCATCGATGATGGTAGCGATCGTCGTGTCCGAGAACCCCGTGCCAACCGCGCCCACGAAGTGGAGTTCGTCACCGTCATAGGCGCCCATCAGGAGGGCCCCGAAGGAGTGCGATCGGGATCCCTCGCCTCGGGACCATCCTCCGACGACGAGGTCGGCGTCGTGGACCGCCTTGATCTTGATCCACTCCCTGGTCCGCTTCCCAGCCCGATAGGGGGACCCCAGGCGTTTAGCGATGATGCCTTCGAGTCGGGCGGCTTCGGCCGCCGCGAACAGCGCCACGCCGTCACCGCGTACCGCCTCGGAGACCACCACCCGTTCCCCCGGCACCACGATGCTCTCGAGCAAGGCGCGGCGTTCTTCGACCGGCTTTCCCACGAGCGAGCGACCGTCCAGATAGAGGAGGTCGAAAGCGATGAACTGAACCGGGATCTTGCTCACGACGCGCTCGATGTCCTTCGCGTTCTGAAGGTTGATCCTGCTCTGGAGTTTCTCGAATGAGGGTCGAGCGCCCTCGAACGCGACGATCTCGCCGTCGAGGATGGCGTCGTAGGCGACCAGACGCTGGTGAGTGCGCCCCAGTTCCGGATATGTCGCCGTGATGTCGTTGCCCTTGCGCGACAACAGCATCGTCTCGTCGGTGCACATCGCGAGTGTTCGCACCCCGTCCCACTTCACCTCGAACAGGTAGCGGTCGTCGTCGAACGGCTCGCGATCGAGCGTCGCGAGCATCGGAGTCATCTCCGGTAGGGGCTCGGGCTCGGGCCGGTGGTCCTCACCCAGCCCCACGAGCCAGTCGTTGTCTCCGTACTTCGACGACTTCGACGACGAGCCCGGACGGAACATGTGGTACTCGCCGAAGAGGCGTTCGCCATGCAAGCGGATCGTCAGTTTGCCGGGCTCCTGCTCGAGCACCTCGTAGGCCCCGCGATCGAAGATGCGGACCTCCCCGGCTCCGTACTCACCCTCTGGGATCGTGCCTTCGAACGACCCGTAGTCGAACGGGTGGTCCTCCACGTGAACCGCGAGGTGTTTGTCACCGGGGTGTCGAGGGAGATTCTTGGGGACCGCCCACGAGACGAGCACGGGAACGTCACCGTTCATCATCTCGAGCCGCAGATCGAAGTGAAGCCGGCGAGCGTGATGCTGATGGATCACGAAGGTCTCTCCCGGAATGGCGGTCCCGGGGTCGACGTTGCCCTCGACCTCAGGGCCCGGCTCAGGGGTTACATCGAAGGAGCGTTTCTCCGAATACGTCTTCGAGCGCTCGGCCGGCAATGCCTAGAGCTCCGCGACCAACCACTGAGCGAGGCCGATGCCTCCGAACGGATCGCCGGCCGGGATGCCCTCGTGCTTCGTGAAGGCGAAGACGTCGCGTTCGGCGGCCGTTGCGCGCAGGAGTTCGAGCCATCCGCCTCGGGCGGCGTCCGAGTAACGCTCGGCGCGCATCCGCACGTAGGCGAGTGGCCCCGGCGGAAAAGCTACCGGCACCTCACCCTTCGTCTCCGAGATGCACACGGTCCCTCCCGCGTCTGCGATCGCGCGATAAACGTCGTCGGCCGCCCACGAGTCGTCGCGGAACTCGAGCGCGAATCGTGGACCGCCCTTGAGTGCTTCGAGCAACCCGGCGAGGTCCTCGTCGTCGCGTTTCCGGAAGGGGGGGAACTGCCACAGGATCACCCCGAGTTTTCCGTCGAGCCCTCCAACCGACTTCACGAACGCGTTGAAGAACTCGCTCTTCTCCTCGGAGGGCGTCAGTTGCTTGGTGTGGGTCAGTCCGCGGTGGGCCTTGGTCGAGAACCGGAAGGTCTCGGGCACGGTGTCTCGCCACTTCGCGATCGTCTCGTCGGACTGCATGCGACGGAAGGTCGCGTTGATCTCGCAGGCGGTCAGCTTCGAGCCGTAGAACTCGAGGAACGCTCTCTGCGGGACCTCCTGGGGATAGAAGTCCGGCTTCCATTCCTTGTACGCCCATCCCGAGGTACCGACGAAGAGGGTCATCTCTAAAGGCTACCGCTTGATCTCGCGTGCCTTCCGAGGCGTGGCCCCGAGTCTCTCGATCGCATCGTTCAAGGATTGCCCCGGTCCTTCGGCGACCGGGAGGAAGAGATCGCCGACCTCGGCGAGGCGGTCGAAGATGGTTTCGACGTTGTAGTCGGAGGGATCGAGATCGTCGATCTCGTCCCAGGTCACCGGGGTTGAGACCGGCGCACCGATCTCCGGCCGGACCGAGTACGCGGCCGCGATGTTGGCACCCTGCCGGTTCATGTTGACATCGAGGAAGACCTTGCCGGTTCGGCGCTTGACCTCCCATTCGAGCGTCGTCGCCTGCTTGTCCGCTTCATGCACGAGGTCGGAGATCGTTCCGATGACGCCGCGAACTTCGTCGTAGGTATGCGAGCGATCGAGGGGGAGCATGATCTGCATGCCGGTGGCGCCGGACCACTTCGGATACGACTCGAGACCAAGTTGATCGAGAACGACCTTGATCAACTTAGCGACGTGGCGGACCTCGTCGTAACCGGCGGGTTCGAACGGGTCGAGGTCGAAGAACGCGTAGGTGGGATGCAGTTGATCCTCGCCCTTGGCGTGAAGAGGGTGGAACTCGATGCACCCGAGGTTGGCCACCCACAGCATCTCGGCGACGTCGTTGGCAACGAGGTAGTTGATCGTCTTCGTATCGCCCTCGGCTCTGACCGGGAGCCTCGGCATCCACGCGGGCGTATGTACCGGAGCGTTCTTCTCGTAGAAGAAGTCCCCATGGATCCCGTTGGGCATCCTCTTCATGGTCAGGGGACGCTCCTCGAGGTGGGGGAGCATGTACGGCGAGATGTTGAAGTAATAGGTGAGGAGATCACCTTTCGTGTAGCCGTGCTCCGGCCAGAACACCTTGTCGATGTTGGACAGCCTCAGGTTGCGATCGCCGGCGCGTGCGTGCCAGTGACCGCCCTTCTTCTCAACCGGCAGGTCGACCGGGAAGGTCGCGGTCAGCCGTCACCCTCCTCGGAGACCGAGACCGAGCTTTCGCCGAGGGGCTCGGGTGCTGCGGCCGGAGGGATCCGTTCGAGTCCTGCGACGCTCTCGTACATGAAGACCGCCGCGCACGCTCCCACCACCGGACCCACCGCGTAGATCCAGAGATCCCCCCACTCGGGGTCACCTGTCTCGTACAAGAGGGACGCAACGATCGGGCCGAGACTCCGTGCGAAGTTCGCCGACGCCCCGGTAACCGGTCCGACCACGAGGATGCCGGCGCCGAGGGACAGACCGATGATCAGGCCGGCGACCGCCTTCGGCCCCCGGGGATCGATCGCCACGGCCATGATCGCGGTGACCAACACGAAGGTGACTAGGGCTTCGGCGAGTAATGCTTGCCACTGGCTGACGCCTGCGGCGATCGTGGTGGCACCGAACAGGATGTCGACATCGGCGAAGGCGGCTCCGTCCTGCCCGTAGACCCCGGCGATGAGGAGGGCGCCGACGATACCTCCGGCGATCTGGGCCACCATGTAGGGGCCTACCTCGGTCCACGGGAACCTGCGGACCGCTGCGAGCGAGAACGTGACGGCCGGGTTGAAGTGCCCTCCCGAGACCCCCCCGAACGCGTACACGATGACGGCCAGAATCAGGCTGAACGCGAGCGCGATCGGCAGGAGGTCGGCCGACCCTCCGCGAAGCAGCGATTGGATGACGGTGTCGGCCTCGAGCTGCTGGATCTGTTCAGGAGCTAGTCCCTGGGTTATCTCCGCGGTCCTCGCCGCCTGCTCTTTCAGGGGACCGAGGAGGAAGGTCGTCACCGCACCGGCACCGATCGCCACCAGGAGTCCGGCCCCGACGAACTCGGCCAGGAGGCGCCTCCCGAGAGGGGCCTCCGTTTCGATCACCGCTTCTACCGTCTGCGCCATCAGGTCTCCTAACCCTCGGATGCTTTCTGCGACTCGGACTTGGCACGGATCTCATCGAGTATCGGGGCGTTCTGCAGCGTCGTGACATCCCCGAGGTCTCGGCCTTCGGCGACATCGCGGAGCAGCCTGCGCATGATCTTGCCGGAGCGCGTCTTGGGGAGATCGTCGGTGAAGATGATCGACTGCGGGCGGGCGATCTTGCCGATCACCTTTCCCACGTGCTCCCTCAGCTCCTTCATCAGCGACTCATCGCCGGTGACATCACCTTTGGGAGTGACGAACGCGACGATCGTCTCGCCTTCCTTCGGATGTTTACGTCCGACGACGGCCGCCTCGGCGACTCCATGGTGATCGACCAGCGCGCTCTCGACCTCGTACGTGGAGATGCGGTGGCCGCTCACGTTCATGACGTCGTCGACCCTGCCGAGCAACCAGTAGTACCCCTCCTCATCGAGCTTGGCGCCGTCACCGGGGAAGTACGTCTCGTTGCCGTACTTGTCGAAGTATGTCTTCACGTACCGCTCGTCGTCTCCGAAGATCGTGCGGAACATCGAGGGGAAGGGTCGCGTAAGTACGAGGTAGCCACCGCCGCCAAGTCCGACCGACTCACCCTTCTCGTCTACGACATCCGCGAACACACCGGGATACGGCCTGGTGGCCGAACCCGGTTTGAGGGTCGAGACGCCGGGGAGTGCCGTGATCGCGATCGCACCGGTTTCCGTCTGCCACCAGGTGTCGACGACGGGAGTCTTCCCGCCGCCGATGAACTCCTGGTACCAGATCCATGCCTCCGGGTTGATCGGCTCGCCGACGCTGCCGAGCAGCCTCAGGGACGACAGGTCGTGCTTGGCCGGGTAGTCGGTGCCCCATTTCATGAACGTGCGGATCGCGGTGGGGGCCGTGTAGAGGATCGAGACGTCGTACTCGTCGATGATCTGCCACCAGCGGTCCTTGTCGGGATGATCGGGAGCGCCTTCGTACATCACCGAGGTGGCGCCGTTGGCAAGAGGTCCGTAGACGATGTACGAGTGGCCGGTGACCCAACCGATGTCCGCCGCGCACCAATACACGTCGACCTCGGGTTTGAGATCGAACACGAGATTGTGCGTCGAACTGACCCCGGTCATGTAGCCGCCGGTGGTGTGCACGATACCCTTCGGTTTCCCGGTGGTTCCGGACGTGTAGAGGATGAACAGCATGTCCTCAGAGTCCATCTCCTCGGCCGGGCAATCGATCGAGGCGTCCTTGAGAAGCTCGTGGTACCAGACGTCTCTTTCGTCGATCCAGTCGATGTCCTCGGCGGTTCGTTGGACGACGACGACCTTCTCGATCGAGGGGCAGTCCTTGACGGCCTCGTCCGTGCTCTGCTTGAGGGGGACCAGGCCCCCTCGACGGTAACTCCCGTCGGCGGTGATCAGGACCTTGCAGTCAGCGTCATTGATGCGGTCCTTGAGCGATTCGGCCGAGAAGCCACCGAATACCACGGAGTGCGCCGCTCCGATGCGAGCGCACGCCAGCATCGCGGCGGGGAGTTCGGGGATCATCGGCAGGTAGATGGCGACGCGATCGCCTCTCCTCACTCCGAGTGACTTGAGCGCGTTGGCCAGCTTGCTGACGTCCCGATGGAGTTCGGCGTACGTGATCGTTCGCTTGTCGCCGGGTTCACCGATCCAGTGGTACGCGACCCGCTCGCCGTTCTCCTCGAGATGTCGGTCGAGGCAGTTGTAGGACGCGTTCAGCTTCCCGCCCACGAACCATTCGTGATGGGGAGGATCCCTCCGAAGAACGTGGTCCCACTTCTGGAACCAGTGGAGCCGCTCCGCCTGCGATGCCCACCACGCATCGGGATCGGCCTCGGCTTGCTCGTAGAAGGAATCGTCGCTGACGTTGGCCTGCTTAGTGAACTCCTCGGGCGGCACGAAGGTACGCCGCTCCTCGAGCAGTGCCTCGATCGTTTTCTCGACATCCCGCTCGACCATTCTCGCCCCCGTTCAAATGGTTGGAATTTCGATCGAGCCTACGGTAGATGCATTGAGGTAGGACACGTCGCATCGAGAGGATAATGGCCCCATGCCCCATCTGAAGGTCGTGCGCGCCGGCATCATCAGCGTCGGCTCAGACGGCGTGGCCGGGGGGGAACGACGGGATCGCCTTGCCGGCGAGGAGCCTCTCGAGATCCGTGCCGCCGGGATGTCCCAGCTTCCCGTCCAGGTCGCCGTAACGATGCGGACCCCGGGCCACGATTTCGAGCTCGCCGCCGGCTTCCTGTTCTCCGAGGGCCTGGTCTCGGCCGAGGATGTCTCGAGGGTCAGCTACTGCGATGTCGGCTTCTCGCCACCATTGCACGCTCGGGTCCCCGGCGACGGCGACGACCCCAGTGAGTTCAACGTCGTGACGGTTCGAAGCCGGAGCGAGATCGACACCTCTACGCTCCAACGCAATTTCTTCATGACGTCGAGTTGTGGGATCTGTGGCAAGGCGTCGCTCGATCAGCTCGAGGACATGTGCCATCCGGTCACGAGCCACCTTCGGGTCCTCGCGGAGACCATCTCGTCGCTGCCGGCCGCCCTGAGGTCCGCGCAGAGCGTGTTCGAGGTCACCGGAGGCCTTCACGCGGCAGGCATCTTCACCGCCGACGGGACCGCCGAGGTCGTTCGTGAGGACGTTGGGCGGCACAACGCCCTGGACAAGGCCATCGGAGCGAAGCTCCTCGCGGGAGAGCTCCCGCTTGCCGATCGGATCGTTGCAGTCTCGGGCCGAGCGAGCTACGAGTTGGTACAGAAGGCCCTCGCTGCCGGCGCCGGTGTTATGTGTGCCATCTCGGCGCCGTCGAGCCTGGCCGTCGAGGCCGCGAACCGCTTCGGACTGACTTTGGTCGGCTTCCTGCGGGACGATGGATTCAATATCTACTCACACCCCGAACGGATCGGGACGGCCGGAGGAACGGGCTAGACGCTATCGCCACATGTTTCACATAAGCCCCATCGCGGCATAGTTTCACCCGTGATTGCACTGGCTGAGGAGACGAATTTGGATCCTGAAAATGTCGTGTCCGTGATCGTGGCGGGCGCCGAGGCGGCCAGCCGCTCTCGGATAACAGAACTCATTGGGAACCACCCCCGGGTGTCGGTGGCGGCGTCTGCGGCCACCCCGGGGGATGCCGTGGATTCGGCCCGCGGGCGCAGAGACCGTCCCGTGATCGTCCTGGACCTCCGTGGGTTCGAGGACCCACCCGCGGCCGCCCGCGAGTGTGCGGTGTCCTTCCCGGTCGTCGTCATCGCCCGTAGCAACGATGACCCCGAGATCCCTAGCCTGTTGCAGGCGGGAGCTGCCGCGTGTCTGGTGATCGACACCATCACCCCTCAACAGGTCGTGGAGGCCGTCACCAAGGCGGCCGTTGGGGACAGCTATCTCGCTCCGGCGATCATCACCCGCCTGTTCGAGGAGTTCCGACGGTCCCCGAAGAACATCTCCGGACCCGGGGGAGACCTCACTGAGCGGGAGCGCGAGATCATGGGCTTGGTTTCTCAGGGGTTGCGGAACCGGCAGATTGCAGCCGCTCTGTTCCTGTCCGAGAAGACCGTGAAGAACCACATCAACCACATCTACCGGAAGCTTCAGGTGAACGACCGCAGTGAGGCCATGGAGCGCTGGGGCCGCGGATCCTAAGAGTTACCCGAGCGATGCTCGGTGTTGCCGGCCAGCAGGTCGAGTACGTGCGAGAGGAGCGGCACGAGCACCTCGAGGCCCTCGCCAACAGCTTTGGGACTCCCGGGAAGATTGACGATCAGGGTGGAACCTGCCACTCCGGCGACGGCGCGGGATAGTGCCGCGAACGGCGTTTTCTCGATCCCCTTGGCCCGGATCAGCTCGGCGAGACCTGGGGCGTCCCGATCGATCACGTCCTTGGTGGCCTCCGGGGTCACGTCGCGCGGTCCGAACCCGGTTCCCCCGGTCGTAACGATCAGGGCGAGACCCGCGTCGCACAACCGGCGCAGCTCCCCCGTTATAGCGGCGCGATCGTCCGGCACCACGGAGCGGAGAGGGCCGTCGAATCCGGCGGCCCCTAGGAGTTCCACGGCCAGGTCCCCCGAGGTGTCGTCCCTCGTTCCAGCGCTCACCCCATCGCTGATCGTCACTACGGCCACCCGACCCGCGGCTGCTCCCATCCGGCCATTGTCCCCCACGCCGGCCGGGAACCCGGATGACTCTGCCGGTGTATGTGGAGAGATGCACGACGGTGGAGGGCCGACCACTGGATGATGGAGCCATGGATGACGCCGAGCTCGTGGGGCGCTCGCGACGGGGTGACGTGGACGTCTTCGCGCGCCTCGTTCGCTTGCATCAGGGCGTCGGACATCGTGTTGCTTACCTCATCGTTCGCGATGAGAGAGAGGCCGAGGACGTAGTGCAAGAGGCATTCGTGAAAGCGCATCGAGCCCTTGGAGGTTTCCGGGAGGGAGCCTCGTTCCGAACCTGGTTCCTGACCATCGTCGGGAACGAAGCCCGCAACCGAGCGCGCTCGGCGGGTCGCCGCGCCGGACTTGCCTTGCGAGTTGCGGGGGATCGCCGTTCGGAGGACGCGGCCCCGTCTTCCGAAACGGTGGTCCTTGATTCCGAATCGAAGGGCGAACTGCTCGCGGCGGTCGCCTCGCTGCGGGAGCACGACCGCCTCGTGATCTCCTATCGCTACCTGCTCGAGATGAGCGAAGCGGAGACCGCCGCCGCGCTCGACTGCCCGCCGGGGACGGTCAAGTCGCGCCTCTTCCGCGCGATGGCCCGGTTGCGGGACGCCCTAACGGATGGGCAGGAGCGCGAATGAACTGGTCCGCGGTCAACCTCGAAGCCGCGCTCGGCGAGCTTGCTTTGTCGGTCGAGTTCCCGGAGACCCCCGATGTCTCGGCGAACGTCGTCGCCCGGATATCCGCCCGCCCGGCCCCCTGGTCTCGCAGGGGCGCGCTCGTTGCTGCCGCCGCGGTCATCGCGCTGGTCGCCCCCCTAGTCTTGTCGTCGGGGGCTCGTGAGGCGGTCGCCGATTTCCTCGGTCTGGGGCGGGTCAGGGTCGAGGTGCGGGGGAACGTCCCCGAGCCGACGACGACCGCTCCCGATATCGGGCTGGGACGTGAGATAAGCCTCCAGGAGGCGCTCGAGAGGTTCGGTGACTTCGAATACCCCAGGTCCGTCGGCGAGCCCGATGCCGTGTTCCTCTCCGACTTCGGCGACATCACTGCCCTCGTCTACGAGCCGAGCGATGCGCTCCCGGAGATCGACGACATCGATGCCGGCCTGATCTTCATCCGTCTCCCCGGGATCCCGCCAAGTGGCTATCTCGACAAGACGCTGGGTGCCGACGGCACCGTTCGGGCAGTGGAGGTCAATGGGTTCGAGGGTCTCTGGACGAAGGGCACCGAACACCGGCTCACCTACGAAGGGAACGTCAGGGTCTCGGGCAACGCGTTGATCTGGCAGGAGGGTGAGATCACCTACCGGATCGAGTCGATGTTGTCGCTGGAGGCGACATTGGAGATAGCGCGGAGCATCGAATAGCAGGACTCGTTTGTTTTTGGTGCCCGGTTCGGTTACAAAGAGGTCACCTCATCAAGAGGGGGCAGAGGGATCCAGCCCTGCGAAGCCCCGGCAACCCACCCCAATGAGGGGGAAGGTGCCAAATCTGGCCCGAGCAGACGCCCGGGGGAGATGAGATGGTGCGATGCGCCCCTCCGTCCGTCGA
>WHTI01000325.1 GCA_009377815.1 Actinomycetota bacterium | reverse complement strand
CGTCACATCGAGTTCCGGCGCGTTGCTGAGCTGCGCCACTTCCCGTGGTGTTACATCAACAATATCGACCTCAGCGTCACATCGAGTCCCGGCGCGTTGCTGAGCTGCGCCACTTCCCGTGGTGTTACATCAACAATATCGACCTCAGCGTCACATCGAGTCCCTGCGCGCTGCCAAGCTGCGCCACTTCCCGTGGTGTTACATCAACAATATCGACCTCAGCGTCACATCGAGTCCCGGCGCGTTGCTGAGCTGCGCCACTTCCCGAGAAGTCCCCTTGATCCCATGGGGGGTCCACAGGATAGCCCATCCGCCTTCTCTCCCGACGTTCAAGGGTTGTTCATTCCACTGACCCTCGACCGCCATACCCCCCTGCTAGCGTGCCGCTCATGGATGGACGAAGGGCCACCACTTCCGGCTCGAAGTGGCCCGATGGGGAGAGCGGCTCTAAATACGGATGATCCCCCCGCCGTTCCCCTCGCGGACGGAGGTTCCAATCCCCAGAACCTCCGTCCGCTTTCCATTCTGGAGGACCCCGGCTTCGGGGAAGGCATCCCCGGCACCGCTCCAGCCCAGACCGCTCATCTGTCTGTTCATATGCGATTCATGAACCCGCCGCAGGCCAGTTACATGACTTCCCTACGTTTGCAGCGAACCGGTCCGCTTCGCTCGTAGAGAGCGAGGCTGGCCATCCTTGAGAAGGAGGACTCATCAGCATGAGCGAGCTTCGCAGGCCATGGCGCCTGACCGTTCTGGCGCTGGTCGTGGTGGCTCTATTCGCAGCCGCCTGCGGTGGCGACGACGATAACGGAGAAGGCAATGGCAATTCCGGAGGAGACGAGCTGTCCGCCAGTCTGTTGGGGGCCGGGGCGTCATTCCCAGACCCGCTCTATCAGACGTGGATCGGCGAGTACATGACGAACGTCCAGCCCGGGGTCCAGATCCAGTACGAGTCCATCGGGTCGGGCGGCGGACGCGAGCGTTTCATCGACCAGCAGACCGACTTTGCGGGCTCGGACGCGTATGCAAGTGACGAGGAGGTCGCCGACGCGGTGGAAGCTCGAGGGTGCGGCGAGGTGTTGCACATCCCGATGGTGTTCGGTGGCGTGGTCGTCGCCTACAACATCGAAGGACTTGAGGGTTTGGTTCTCGATTCCGCCACGATCGCAGACATCTTTTCGGGCGAGATCACGAATATCAACGACCCTGCGGTCGCCGAACTGAATCCCGATGCGGAGCTACCCGATCAGGAACTGACGGTCACGGTCCGCGCGGATGGGTCCGGTACTACCTCTATCTTCACGACCTATCTGGAGGATGAGGATGCCGACTGGGCTGCGGACTATGGCTCGGGCGACGAGATCGAATGGTTCGGAGGCCAGGTGGCCGGTGAGCAGAACGACGGGGTCGCCGCCGCGATCGCGCAGCAGCCGGGAGGCATCGGCTACGTCTCCTTGGAGTTCGCGGTGCAGCAGAACCTGCCGTTCGCCAGTGTGGTGAATGGTGACGGCAACGCTATCGAGCCGAGCACGGATTCGGTGGGCGCGGCCGTCGAGGGACTCGACCTGCCCGACGACCTTCGTTTCGACGTTCTGGGTGTGGGGGGCGAGGGCTACCCGATCGCCGGGGCCACCTGGGCTCTCGCCTATACCTGTGGGATGGATGAGGACAAGGCTACTGCGCTGAAGGATTACCTGACCTGGGCGCTTGAGGAAGGCGACTCCTTCGCGGCGGAGCTTGGATACGCTCCCCTCGCCGACTCTACGCAGGAGCTGTCGCTGGCGAAGGTAGAGCAGATCAATGCCGAAGGTTAGGCG
>WHTI01000271.1 GCA_009377815.1 Actinomycetota bacterium | reverse complement strand
TCACAGCCTGCTGATCGTGGGTTCGGGCTGGATCGGCCTGAGGGTCCTATCCATGACGCAGGAGGAGTGGGGCCGACACGGAAGCGCTGGCGGGACAGGGCCGTCCTCCGAGTCATCCCCCGAGACCGCCAGATCCCCGAGATAGAACCCTGGTAGCAGGCACCGGGATCGCGATCGCTTCCCGCCGGCTCTCTCAGAAAGAGACGTCAGCGGGGCCGACGTCCGAATATCCGGTTGTCGCGGGCGCAGATACTGGTCTGCGCCCGCGCTGGGACAGGGCCGAAAGTGCATCTCCCGTGGAGATGTGATGAACGAGGCTCGCTACCGCGAAGAAGAGCGCCGCCTATTGGAATCGTTTGGCGTAAAGCTCGGGGTAACCGTCGATGACTCGCAGGTTGGGCGTCAGGTCGCCCAACCGATGACCAGCGAAGAAGCGCTCCGGCTCTTCAATAAGACGTTTTGGCCCGACTCTGATCGGGACCTGACACGCTGGACCAATCCGATTTCGAGCTAATCATGGAAGCCGGAAGAGCTTTCTAAGAGAATCGATCTGTTTCATGTTGTCGCTGAAGCGCTAGACGAATCACACACAGTTGCGTCACGGTGCTCTAAGACTCCCAAGACTCGGCCTTGGGCTGGCTCCCTCAGGGAGGGTGCAAGTGTCTGTTACTTCCAGCGCTCGGCGCAGGGAAGACGGAATGGGAGGGGAAGCGAAGTCCGAGCGAGAAGACTTGGGGGTGCAGGTGGCTCGCCAATTCTTTTCAAAGTTTACTCAATAGAAACCGGAGGTTCTTCCTGGTACTGCTGAACGATGGGAAATCGCCGGAAGTCACAGGTATCCAGTGATTAGCTTCACTTTTCCGTCGCAACCCCTGACTACGATGAGGAGCCGAACCCAGTCCTGCTTACGGTCAGAGAGGCGGCGAAGCTCATGCGGATCGGACGAGATATGGCGTATGCCCTCGTGGCCGAGGGGCGCATCCCCTCGATACGGCTTGGCCGGCACATCAGGATTCCTCGGGCGAGCCTGATCGCCCACCTCCATGCAGAGGCCGAGAAGCTCCACGGAGAAGTGTCATGAGCGGGCGAGGCCACGTCTACAAGCGGGGAGGCGCTTGGACCTACGTCGTCGATATCTCGCTAGCAGGCCAACGCAGGCGCCAGAAATCCAAGGGTGGGTACCGCACGAAGCGGGATGCCCTGGCTGCGCTGAACGAGGCGCAGGGCGCCTTACAACGAGGCATCTACGTGGAGCCTTCGAAGCTCTCGGTTAAGACGTTCCTGCTGGATCACTGGCTCCCGGCGATCGAGTCCGGATTGCGCAACAGCACGCTCCAGGGCTATCGCTCCGCCATCTCGAACTACGTGCTGCCACGCTTCGGCGAGATCCGGCTACAAGCGCTTACGCCGGATCAGCTCAACGCGTTCTACGGACATCTTCTGCGGGAGGGACGTCGAGACGGCAAGGGCGGCTCAGTCCCAAGACGGTCCACAACGTCCATGTGATGCTCCACAAGGCCCTCCACGACGCAGTGCGGTGGAGCTACCTGCCACGGAACGTCGCTCAGTTCTCGGACCCACCCAAACAGACCTCGTCGGGTAGGGCGATGCGCACGTGGACTCCGGATGAGCTCCGGAGCTTCCTCGAGTTCGTGGCTGACGACCCGTACTACGCCGCGTGGGTCCTGGCGTCGAGCACCGGCATGCGTCGCGGCGAAGTCCTAGGGATCCGCTGGCAGGACATCGATTTCGACCGCAGGCGCTTGGCCATCAGACAGACGATCATCTCGATCGACTACCGGGTTGAGATCAGCGAGCCCAAGACAGCGCGCGGTCGCAGGAGCGTTGCACTCGACAGCGGGACCGTCGCCGCCCTACGGGCTCACAGAGCGACTCAGAACCAGCAGAAGCTGAAACTCGGAGAGGCGTACCAGGACCATGGCCTCGTCTTCTCCCGGGAGGACGGCACACCGGTTCATCCCGATCGCTTCACCCAGATGTTCGACAAGCACGTCCGGACGGCGTCCTGCCGCGCATACGTCTGCACGATCTTCGGCACACGCATGCGACGCTCGCACTCGCCGCGGGCATCCATCCGAAGGTCGTCAGTGAGCGACTCGGCCACTCGACGGTTGCCTTCACGATGGACGTCTACAGCCACGCGATCCCGTCGATGGAAGCCGATGCAGCCGAAACCATCGCCAACCTGGTCCGAGGTTCAGGGCCTTGATGGCGAGGCTCAAGCGCTACAAACAGAAGCAGCTGATCAAGACGCTCAAGCAGCATGGATGGGAGCAGTCCGTTGGAGGCAAGCATCAGGTGAAGATGATTAGAGAAGGTCATCGGCCCGTGACCATCCCCGAATTCAAGGGTGAGACCCTGCCGGTCGGCCTCTCCCAGGCCATCCTCAAGCAGGCCGGAATCGAGGACGACAGCTAGAATGAAGATGATGGAACTCGAAGTGATCGTTCAC
>WHTI01000035.1 GCA_009377815.1 Actinomycetota bacterium | reverse complement strand
CAGCTCATCGGCGGCCTCGGTCCATGGAGGGATGAGATGGAAGACATGACACACGACCGCTCCTCCGAAGGAATCGTCGGCGAACGGCAGGCGGGTGGCATCGGCCAGGCCGAGAGGGAAGGGGGCCCGGCCCCCGTTCTTGCGGCGCAGGACCTCCATCATCGGGAGCGACAGATCGACGCCCGTCATGTCGATCCCGGCGGCGTGCAGCGGGAGGGAGATGCGCCCGGTCCCGACGCCGATCTCGAGGATCGAACCGAGCCCCGCAAGCTGACCGGCGAGCAACTCGGTGATGGCGCCCTCGGCTCCCGGCGAAAGCGACCGGGTGCCGTCGTAGTAACCGGCGGCGCGATCGAAAGACACCGAACCGCTCAAATCTCAGACTCCTCCTTCATCGCCTTCTGTCCCGCTAAGCGAATCGTAGACACCAGCGCGTGATCCGACACGATCATCACAAGGTTCCAACCCCACTAAGTGCTCACCTTAGAAGCTGGGCTAGACAGCACAAGCAAAGAATCTTATAATCAAGATATGTTGCGAGGGCGCTCTCCATCCTTTTAGGTGGCTCAGCGTCGAGGTCAATTCATGAAACGGCTGAACAGGACCTAGGAGGTAAGAGGTGGCTGCACTGCCCCCAAGCATGAGGAAGCACCCCGTTGAGGGTCGTGTTCTCCAGGAATGGATCCTTCCGGCCAAGGGCTACTGCGCGTTCACTTTGAGGTCCCAGCAAGTGCTCCGAGTCGTGGATCTCGAAGGCAAGCAGGTCACCGACATCGTCGTTTTCAACTCGTCTGACCACGGCGAGGAGATGAGCCTTGCGAGCAGCCTCCTGATGAACCGGCAGAGAGAGCTTCGTAAGGGAGCGGTCGTCTACTCGCAGATCTGCACGCCAATGATGACGATCACCGGTTACTCGAACGAGGTCAGCTTCGCGTACGGGTCGATGTGCAGCGAGGAGCTGAACAGACTCCGATACGGCATCGCGGGGACGACCAATTGTCGAGACAATCTTGCTCAGGCCCTGACGTCGTGGGGCTTCAATCGGAGAGACATCCCGAACGCGTTCAGTCCGTTCATGAGGGTTGATCTGAACGAGAACGAGGAACTGGAGATCATGGAACCGGCGAGCGTTGCAGGCGATTTCTATGACATGCGGGCAGAAATGGATCTGCTTGTTGGAATATCGAATTGTCCTCAGGAACTTAATGCTTGCAACGGTTACAGAGCAAAGCCTTCGGGCGTGATCATCTATGAGACAGAATGAGCGTCGATGCGCGGGAGGTCGTCGAAGAGGGGAGGATCGCGGCCGATCACGGAAGTGACCCCAAATGGTTCGGACGCTCAGTTCTTAGACAGGAGGACCACAGTCTTCTCACCGGCCAAGGCCGCTACATCGCCGACATCTCTGTACCGGGTCAGCTGCATGCTGCGTTTGTGAGGAGTCCAGTTGCTCATGCTCGGATTCTTTCCATCGACACGAGCGCCGCGGAGTCGATGGAAGGTGTGGTTGCTGTCTTCACGGCAGAAGATGTTCCTCGGGTGGCGATACCGCCATTCTTGTTCGACGCTCCCGTTCCAGTGATCATGGAGAGGATCAAGCCCGAGATCAAGGATTGCGACCAGTACATTCTCGCCGGGGACAAGGTCCGTTACGTTGGCGAGGCCGTTGCGATGGTCATTGCCGAGAGCCCATACCTGGCAGAAGATGCTACCGAACTCGTCTTCGTTGATTACGATGAGTTGCCGCCGGTTGCTTCGATAGAAGGCGCGCTCGCTCCGGGTGCCGCGGTGGTTCATGAGGATTGGGGCGACAACATTGCCGCGCGCTTCACGGTGAGCAAGGGTGATGCCTCCGCGGCCTTCGACAGGGCCGATGTGATCGTGCACGAAGAGTTCTCGATCCAACGCCAGAGCGCCCTACCTCTTGAGAATCGAGGTGTTCTGGCGACTGTGGAGCCCGGGTCGTCCGATCTAACGGTGTGGTCGTCAACGCAGAACGTTCATCCACTGCGCAAATGCATTGCCAAGATCCTCGGATTGCCTAGCAAGTCGGTTCGGGTGATAGCGCCCGACGTCGGCGGAGGTTTCGGCACTAAAGCCGTTTGCTATGCCGAAGAGCCATTGGTCGCGTTCGCGGCTCTCACCTTAAGACGCCCTGTCAAATGGATCGAGGACCGGATCGAGCACATGCAGGCGGCGGTGCACGCCAGGGAGCAGAAGCACGAGATCGAAATGGCTCTTAGTAGCGATGGCGAGATTCTCGGCCTGAGGGACCGGTTCTTCGTGGACAACGGCGCCTTCACCCACATCGAGATAGTCATTCCCTACAACACGATCTGTCACTTGATGGGTGCCTACCGGATCCCAAACTTCGAGGCCCACGTCACGGCGGTGGCCAGTACCAGATCCCCGACCGCTCCTTATCGCGGCGCAGGTCGCCCGGAGGCGGTCTTCCCCCTCGAGCGGATCATCCAGCGGGCCGCGCTGGCTCTCGATATGGACCCGGTCGAGTTACGCCGAAAGAACCTCGTAACCCCTGCGGAGATGCCGTATGACGTTGGCATCCTCTATCGGACGGGCGAGCAGCTGATCATCGACGGGGGGGACGTTGCAGGCATGTTAGACAGCTGCGCCCAGGCGATCGGTTACAAGCAGGGCGGAGAGAATCGCGTGGCTTCCGAGGACGGGGTGCGGTTCAGGGGGTTCGGCTTTGCTAGCTATGTGGAGGGCACCGGCTTGGGCCCCTTCGAAGGCGCCCATGTGAGGATCGAGGACGACGGCACGGTGTCCGTGTTCACGGGCGTTAACTCTCAAGGGCAAGGGCACAACACCGTCTTTGCGCAGATCTGCGCAGACGCCCTCGGGGTTGACCCATCGATCGTGAAAGTGAGAGGTGGAGACACGAGCACCATCCGCTACGGCTGGGGCACGATCGCCAGTCGCAGCGCGGTGGTCGCGGGGAACGCAGTTGCTTTCGCCGCTACTGAACTGCGCCAAAAGATCCTCGATACGGCCGCCACGATGCTTGAGGCCGATCCCGTTGACCTGGTGCTGGAGAACGGCCGCGTCCATTCCATCGGTGCTCCCGGCAGAAGCTTCAGCCTTCGAGAGGTAGCGATTGCAGCAGAGCCAGGTCCCAAACACGCGGGTGGGCCGCATGACGGGCTTCAGGTCGAGCACTACTTCAAGCCGCCAGGTACGACGTGGGCAAGTGGTGTTCACGCGGCCGAGGTCGAGGTGGACATCGAGACGGGAGTCGTTTCGCTACTCCGATACGTGGTCTTCCACGATTGTGGTCGCGCGATCAACCCGATGATCGTCAAGGGGCAGGTCCTCGGTGGCGTGGTGCAAGGGATTGGGGCAGCACTACTCGAGGAGATTATTTACGACCATGATGGCCAGATCCAGACGGTCACTCTTGCGGACTACATGATCCCGACCAGCGCGGACGTTCCCCAGATCAGCGTCACGGAGGTGGATTCTCCTTCTCACCTCAACCCGCTTGGGATAAAGGGCATCGGAGAAGGAGGCACCGTGCCCCCGCCCGCCGCCATCGCCAACGCGGTAGAAGACGCGCTTGCTGGGTTCCCGATTATTGTGGGGCGAACGCCCCTGTCGCCGATCTACGTTCGATCCCTGATCGACGCAGCCCGTTCTACGTCCGAGGCGGGCTAGAGGATCAGCTCTTCACTTCCGGAGCATCCTCGATTTCGAGGTTCACGGCTAGGACGCGCAACAGGTCAGAGAGTTGGTCGCGCTGAGCGCTTGAAAGCTGTTGGAGAAGTTCCTTCTCGGCTGAAACATGCATCTCGTACGCCTCGTCTATCAGTTTCCGACCCTTTGGCGTGAGGCCGACGAGCATGCCCCGCCGATCGTTCGGATCGGGGACTCGAATCACGAGATCCTGTTCCTCAAGCCTATCGATGCGGTTGGTCATGGCCCCTGATGAGACCAGAAGGGCGCTGTAGAGCTGTGTTGGCGAAAGGCGATAGGGAGAACCGCTGCGACGGAGAGCGGCGAGGACCGCGAAGCCGCTTCGGCTCAGCCCGAACGACGCAAACGTTTCTCCGGTTTTCTTTTCGAAGAGCCGAGAGAGTCGTGAGATGCGAGCGATAACGGCCAGGGGCGCGTTGTCGATGTCTGGGCGTTCTTTGGTCCATTGTTCGAGAATGGTGTCGACGTGATCTTTGGGCACACACGGATAATAGCGAAGTTATCTTTAGACTTCGTATCTTTAACGAAAACTATCTCACTCCTCCTGAATAATATCTTAACGTCAATAATCTTTATGGGTAGGATATCCCGTGCCTGAAGATCTGAGGAAAGGTTCTAAAGCGTGGCCGGTAGCGTCCTGTTCAAGCGAAACTTCTGGCCGTTCTTCGTGGGCAACCTCACCTCGAACTGCGGGACGTGGTTCCAAAACATAGCCCAGGTCCTGCTCGTCTACCGCTTGACGCACTCACCGTTTTGGGTGGGGGTTGTGAATTTCTCGCAGTTCGCGGCGATCGTAGTCCTTGCCCCTCTGGCGGGTAACGCCGCCGATCGGTTCGATCGACGAAGGCTCGTGATGCTGATGCAGGTATGCGCAGCGATGATCTCAGGTTGCCTCAGCTTGATCACCGCTGCGGGGCTCGAGAGCACCCCCGTCGTTATCGGCGCTGCCCTTCTCGTGGGGATCACGCTGGCGGTGTCTACTCCTGCTCTGCAGGCGATGGTGCCCTCGCTCCTTTCCAGGGATCAATTGCCGAGGGCCGTCGCGCTGCACGGGATCACTCACAATCTCGCCCGCGTGATCGGACCCATCGCTGCCGTTCTTGTGATCGCGCACTGGGGGATCCCTACTGCCTTCGCTGTGAACGCGATCTCCTTTCTTGTGCTCGCCGTTGCCCTCGTAGCAACCACGTCTGACCCTCCGACGCGGAAGACAGAAGGAAGACCATCTCGATTGCGGGACAGCCTGGCTTTGGTCAGGACGAATCGGGAACTAAGTGTGCCGTTGATAGTGGTTGGGCTCGTCTCGACTTCTGTCGATCCGGTAAACACACTCACGCCCGTGTTTTCGACAGAAGTGTTCGGTCGTCCCGACACGTTCACTGGGTACCTGGTGGGTGCGTTCGGGATCGGCGCAATCGCCTCGGCCATAGTCATGGCGAAACGGTCGCCACACCGGGGAGAGATCGCGATCACCCTCTCGCTGATAGCGGTCGGAATGAGTACGTTCTCGTTGTCGACATCCGAGTCGGTCGCCCTAGGGGGACTCTTCGTCGCCGGTTTCGGATACCTGGCGACGCTGAACGCCGCGACGAGTCTTCTCCATCTGTCATTGGAAGAGTCACATAGGGGCCGGGTCATGGCCCTGTGGAGTGTCTCCTTCTTGGGGATGAGACCAGTCGCGAGCGCGATCGACGGAGGCTTGGCCTCCTTGTTCGGGGTTCGAGTCGCCGGTTTAACGATGGTCATCCCCGTCGTACTCGGCTGCTTGTGGCTCGCGATCGGAGAGCGAAGGACATCGCTGTAGCACGATCTTGCTCAGTTTGGCGGTTGACACAATCAAGGTTCGGTTTTCGTGAAGTGAGGAGGCGCGTAGAGGGTCGATTCGAAGCTTGGAAGCCCTGACCACTATCGTGTGGTGTCGAACAGCCTGCAATCGGAGGAGCGGATGACCGAAGTGGATAGCTTCAAGAGCAAGTTGGTAGAAGCCGTACAGATTCTGACCATCTCGATGTGTGAGAGGCCAACTACGGCCACGTCAGTTGGCCGGCTTCCGGACTCCCGTTCGATGTGCATGCTCTGGCATCTGCACGACGAGAACGATGCGGCATCCCACTATCAGCGGTTGGCCCCGAACATATGATTGTCGTCGACATCGATACCCTCGGACACGAGGGCGCATTGGAGCCTCCGGGGGAAGTTTTCATCCATTCGGAGGCTTACAAAGCACGGCCGGAGATCAATGCCGTCGTTCATGCTCACTCGGAGATGTCAGTCGCGCTTAGCATCGCTGGACAATCCGTTCTGCCCATCCACTATTACTCGGATCGGGTTCTTGTTCGGCACATTTATCTTCATAGCTCTGGGGTTGAGTACCGGAGAAGCCCTCCGCCGCGTGGAACGGCGATTCGCAGGATGGCGTCAGGATCTCAGCGTTCCGGGGTGAGCATTACCGAGCCTGACCCAGTCTCGCCTCGGAGCCGCCGCCCGACCTGTCGATTCGCGGGTTCCCTGGCATGCTGTCTACGCAAGAGACAGACATATGACCTTGATCGCAGGTCGTGATTCGGTGTGTCAAGGGGCGCTCGGGGCCGTGACTCTAGTAGGTATGGGCATGGGATCCATGGTCCCGTTCGCGGTTTCGGCGCTGGCTCCGCTCGTGATTGCCGAATTCGGCTGGTCACGAACGCGGTACGGGAGTTTGATCACACTCACCTTCGGTGTGGGGATGTTGCTGTCGATCTCTGCCGGCAAGTATGCGGATTCGTCTCAAGGGCCGAGGTCATTGCTGTATTTACTCCTCGCCAGCGCGACCACGGCGTTGTTCGTTCTATCGAGTGGCACAAGTTACGCGGTTATGGCGGTCGGTGCTGCAGTGGGGGGCGCGGCGATGTCCTTGGCCAACCCGTCCACTAACAAACTCATCTCCGCGTTCGGTGCACCCAAGCAAACGGGCCTTCTCATTGGAATCAAGCAATCTGGTGTCCAGGTAGGCACCTTTCTCAGCGGCGTGATCCTCCCCCCGCTGGCGACACTTTTCGGTTGGCGGGTATCACTTCGGATCGCGGGAGCGATTCCCCTCATCTGTGCCTTCATGGTCGTGCTTGTCGTCCCGTCGCGATGGCCCTCCATGCGATCATCCCAGTCGGCTCGGCGCCCCGTTGGTATCTGGTGGCTCATGGGGTACGCGTATCTAATGGGAGGTGGTCTTTCGGCGGCCACCTACTACTTGCCTCTTTATGCTCACGAACGTCTGGGCTTCGCCAACAGCACCGCTGGAATCTTCCTTTCAGCGGTCGGCGTCATGAGAATCGCCTCGCGCGTCCTCGCGGGCCACTACGCAAATCGCATCCACGACGAGTCATGGTTGCTGATCAGTTTTTCAGGCATAGCTGCTGTGGCGCAGGTATTGGTCTGGCTGGCCGAGACAAGCGGCGCAGCTTTCCTTTGGGCCGGATCCCTCCTCCTTGGAACAAGCGCAGTTGCTTGGAATGCCGTCGTTATGCTCGTCGTCGTTCGAAGAACGGGATTTGGATCAGCGGGCCACGCCACCGGCCTGGTTTCACTGGCATTCTACGGGGGGTTGATCATCGGCCCAACATTGTTCGGAGTTATCGTGGACCGCACCAACAGTTACGGAACAGGTTGGTTCGTAGCGACCCTTCACTTTGTGGCGGCCTTAGTAGTCGTTCTCGTTAATCGTCACTCACGTGTGTCGGTGGGCTGAACCAGGAGACGCGCGCAACTCTCCTTGGTCTTGGAGGTGGGTCACCGAGACCCGCCTAGTTCTTGTGTTAGGTGTTGGAAGAACTCGTCGAGGATGCCGGTCGCCTTCTTGCGGATGGAGCCTGCCCCGAGAGTTGCCACTCGTCCCGTCACTTCGTAGGTCCCCTCCACGGTTACCCGGCTACCGTTCTCCTCATTCTCGATGCTCAACTCGGCTTCCACACTGATCCGGGACCGGACTTGGCGGTCTTGGCCGCCGGCCTTGATGCGTATCCGGGAACCCTCTTCTATCTCGAGAACGTCGATGCTGAGGTCGGCACGGAGCTTGAACGGACCCATCCGGTCTTGCAGGACGGCAGTGAATCGTCTAAGCGGATCGATCTCCTTGACGTCCTCCACGATAGAGACCCATGAGGCGACGGTGGAAACATCGAGCAGTTTCTGCCACGTCGACGCGAGGTCGGCAGTGACGGTTATGTCGCGACGGAAGTCCTGCAACATGTCGGCTTACGCTTCGCGATCGTGCGAGCCGGGATGGGCACTAGCTAAGGTCATCATCGGCCTCTCTCGGGATTCTGCCGTCTTGTAGGAGCCGCCAGACGCGCTCGGATGTAAGAGGGAGTTCGCGGGGCCGGACCCCCAAGAGTCGGGCGATAGCGGAAGCTATGGCGGCCCCGATCGCATTGCCCCCTCCTTCGCCCGCACCTTTGGATCCGTATGGGCCCACACCATCTTGCCGTTCGACAAGCATCTGATCCATCTCTCGAGGAAGGTCTTCGAATCGAGGGACTCGATAGTCAACGAGATTGGGGTTGGTCAACATCTCTCCTTCGTAAACGAGTTCCTCATGCAGGGCCGCCCCCAAACCCATCAGTGCCGCACCTGCATCCTGTCCGTGGACCATGGCCGGATTGATCGCGAATCCAACGTCACCGATCGTTGCGAGTTTCTCTACGGATACCTCGCCGGTGTCCCGATCGACGGAGACGATGACGCCGGCGGCCCCTATCTCCCAGAAGACCGGGGTCTCGGCGAAGTCGCCGGAGCGTCTGATGGCGCCTGTTCCAATCACTTCCCCTCCCGCGCCAAACCATCCTTGGATCACTTCCGCGAAGCTGCGCCAGGTTCCATCGACGAGGACGCCTCCCGGGGCGTCCTGCACGGACTCGACGGCCACCTCGTGGACCTCGGCGGCAAGCGCGCGCAACTGTCGTCGAGCATCTTGGCAGGCGGCCTGAAGGGAGCGCCCCACAACCGTGGTGGTCCTGCTCGCCCCCGTGGTCTGCTCGAACGGTCCTATCCCAGTGTCGGACGACACGATCGTGACGAGTTCCATCGGCAACGCGAGTTCCTGCGCGGCGATCTGAGCTAGGACGGTCCGGCTCCCCTGACCCATCTCGGTTGCACCGACCAGCGCTGACGCCGAGCCGTCCGCGTGTATCCGTACGAGTGCAGTCGACGAGGGATACGCGCCGGAGTCAGATGCCGACAAGCCAAGACCGGATGCCCGCCCTTCACCTGGGTCTGGCCAGTCGACCGATTTTGACAGGAGCTCGAGATCTTCAGGCAGGTTGGCCTCCAGGGCTCGCTTACCAGGAATGACCTCCTCACCCGGGCCGACGAGGTTGCGTTTCCTGAGTTCCACCGGGTCGATCCCGAGCCGTTCCGCGGCTTCGTCCATCTGCAGCTCGCCGGCAAAGGTTCCTTGAGGCGTGCCAAACCCGCGTAGCGAGCTGGCGGGGACCGTGTTGGTGAACACGGATCTCATGCGTACTGATAGGGCCGGAGTTCGATAGGGCCCGAAGCAAGTGTTAACGGCTTTCTGTCCTACCTGCGGGCTGTTGTCCGTGTAGGCACCGGAGTTCAACACGATCTCGAATGCACGCGCAACCAATAGCCCTTGGGCCGTGTAACCGCTGCGCGCCCGAACGATGGCACTATCGGAACGTGTTGTATGGATGGATTCCTCGACGCCGAGAACGACCTTGACCGGGAGACCAGTCAGCTGGGCCGCTACCGCGGCGAGCGGTTCGATTTTCGAATAGGACTTCGTCCCGTAGCCTCCGCCCACGTACGGCACTACGACCCGGACCTTCGCAAAGGGCAATGAAAGGATTCTGGCAAGATCCTTCCGAACCATGTACGGATGCTGAGTTGTTGTGTAGACGGTGAGTCCGTCTTCTCCGCTTACGGCGAGCGCATTGTAGGGCTCCATCGCATAGCCATAGAGCATCGGGTAACGGAACTCGCCCTCGATTACGAGATCGGCCGCAGCGAAACCCGAATCGACATTGCCCCAGTCAAGACTGGCCAACGAGCAGATGTTCCCAGAACCACCCTCCTCGCCTGCATCGAATCCGAGGTCGCGGACCACTTCACCTCGCTGCGGATGCAGGATCGGGGCGTCGTCTTTGAGCGCCTCCAGGGCATCGGTTACGTACGGTAATTCTCTGTACTCCACTTCGACCTGGGACGCTGCATGTGTAGCCGCCTGCTGGGATCGTGCGATCACCAGAGCGATTGGTTCGCCATAGTAAAGAGTCCGCTCTATGGCGAGTATCGGATGGTCGAGAACGATGTGTCCGAAGTAGGGGACCACGTTGTCCAGGTCACGTCCTGTGATGATGCGTACAACCCCAGGGCTTTGCTCGGCGGAGCGGGTGTCGATGTCGATGATCTCGGCGTGGGCCCGCTCGGATCGCACCACCGCTCCGAAAACCATCCCGGGGACGGATAGGTCGATCGCGAACTTAGCGGCTCCCGTAACCTTGGCGACGCCATCGACCCGTGGAATAGAGCGTCCCACGATCTGGGGCTTGTTATCCATCGCCGGTTCCAGCTTTTGCTGCGGCCGAAAGGATGGCTTCGACGATGGACTCATAGCCTGTGCATCTGCAGATGTTGCCCTCCATCCAATGAAGGATGTCGTCGCGCGAGGGATCCGGATTCGATTCCAGGAGAGCCTTGGCGGTTAAGACCATGCCTGGAGTACAGAAGCCGCATTGCATAGCGAAACGCTCGACGAATGCTTCTTGGATGGGGTGAAGCTCTCCGTTACGAGCCACCCCTTCGATCGTTTCAACCGTTCGTCCCTCGACCTCAACGGCCAGGGTCGTGCAGGCGCTGAAGGGGAGGCCATCGATCAGGATCGTGCAGGAGCCACACACTTCCATCTCGCAGCTCGGCTTCGCCCCGGTAAGCCCTCGGTCGCGTAGGAAGTCGAGAAGTAGGACGGAGTCATCGATCTCGGTCTCCTGGGGCCTGCGATTGAGAACGAACGAGATCTTGCGAGCAGACACTTAAGGCTCGCCAGCGAGTTTGCGTAGCACGCGCCTGGCCAGAACGCCGACCAGGTGTCTCTTGTAGTCAGCGCTCCCCGAGAGATCGTCCGTAGGGTCGACTGCCCGACTCGCCGCATCGCAGACTGCTCCCATCCCTGCCTCGTCTTGGATGTCGGCTCCGTCGATGGCGGCGGCATCGACAAGGCGAGGAACCTCGTCTACCGCCCCAATGACGAGACGCGGCGGCGAAGTGAACCTTCCATCGTGGATCTCGCCCAGACACGCCACGCCGACGCTTGGGCGCTCGAGAACCTGGAACTTCATGTAGGTGGCGACCGAGCCCGGCGGAGGTATCGGTACATCGACCTCGACGATCAGTTCATCCTCTCGGAGACCCGTTTCGTATGCGCCGACGCAGAACTCGGCAATGTCCATCGACCTGCGACCTTTCGCGCCCTGGACGACGACGGTTCCGCCCAACGCCATCAAAAGCGCGGGCGGGTCCGCGTGCGGCTCCCCGAAGGCGAGATTGCCGGCGATCGTACCCGCCACGCGCACGCGTACATTGGCGACACTGTGCGTCAGCTTGGCGAGCGAGGGCAGTCGATCGACGACTACCGGATGATTCTCGATCTCGTGATGAGTGGCCGTTGCACCTATATGAACGGAACCGTCTTGGTCGAAGATCTCCCGCAGGCCCGGCACACGCTTGACGTCGATCAGGTGCTCATACGAGATCGCACCCATTTTCATGGCGGAGAGTAGCTCCGTTCCACCGGCGTAGAGGGCCGCATCCTCGCCCAGTGCTGAGCGCAGCTCGATGACCTCCTCGGCTGAATCTGGGCGATGTAGGACGAAGGGGTGTAACGGCATCGGCACAGGGGCACCTCATACGCATCGGGGCTGCTCAACTTACGATATCTTGACATCATACTATTTACCATAGAGTGGCTCCCCACGAAACCGGAGGCGAGGCCGTCTCCAAGTATCTTAGCATAAACAATCTTGACATCCAGACGATTCCTAGTAATATACAGACTATGCGAGGTCCAGCGTTTCTTGATTCACAGAGGTACATGTGGTTCTTGGTAGTGCTTGCGAAAAGAGTCGATGAGGACGGTGCGTTTTTCTAAGCGCACCGTCCTCATCGCAATCTCAAACATGATGGTGCACGACACGTTTGGATACTCTTCGGAAGGAGATTCGGATGGGGATGAGTCTGGAGATAGCCGAGAAACTCTCTAGTGGAGCGTTGAAGAAAGCTCGTGAGTTGGGGATCGGGATCACAGTTGCAGTTGTAGACGCTGCGGGGCACATCAGACATCTCGCTCGCATGGACGATGCCGGATGGCTCAGCCCAGATATTGCCATCGCAAAGGCGTACGCAACCGCCGGATTCCGGCGTGATACCGAGCAGATGCTTCAGCGACTGAAAGGTAAGGAAGTCTTCGCCACGGCTCTTACCTCCATGTCGGGGGGAAAGGTGCTTCTCGGACAAGGCGGTTGTTTGGTTATGGACGGCGACGAGATCATCGGCGCGATCGGTGTCAGTGGGGCCACGAGCGAGCAGGATGCTGAATGCGCCCAAGCCGGGGTCGCCGGCCTCGGCTGACCCCGAACTTCAATCATGGTGGGTGTCTGTCGCCGCGTGATGAAGACGGGCTAACCGGAGGTTGGGGCAGACCCGCTTCTTGCGGCCACCTCGCCGACCGCCTTCACGATCCCTTGGTAGCCGGTGCATCGGCACAGGTTGCCACTTAGTCGTTGGCGGATCGTCTCCTCGTCAGCTTCTCCACCTTCGGCTAGGTACTCGATGATGGTCATGAGGAAGCCCGGAGTGCAGAAGCCGCACTGCAGTGCGTGGTGCTTGGAGAAGGCCTCCTGGATCGGATGGAGTGTGCCGTCGCTTTCCGCAAGACCTTCGATCGTCTCGAGAGACTTCCCATCTGCCTGAACGGCGAACATCAGGCACGACCGGATGGAACGACCCTCCATGAGGATGGTGCATGCTCCACAGACCCCGTGCTCACAGCCTAGATGGGTCCCGGTGAGGTTAAGTTGGTCACGAAGAAAATCGGCAAGGGTCGTCCGCGCCTCGGCTCGGCCCTGGTAACGTTTTCCATTAACCTCGGTCTTCACGATATATGTCTCAGCCATTTGCCGTCTCCCCTCGCGCCCGCTCTGCAGCGATTGCCAACGAGCGTCTCGTCAGGACTTCAGCGATCGAGCGACGGTAGTCCGCCGTGGCATGGATGTCATCCGAAGGTGCAATGGTGTCGTGCACGACCCGTGCCGCTTCTCGATACAGTTCGTCAATTGGAGACTCACCAACCAGAACATCTTCCGCTTCGCGGATCCGCACCGCGGTCTGGCCAACCCCGATCGCAACCACGCGAGCGTCCTCGACGCACTCTCTATCCGAAGAAAGTGACATCTGCGTTCCAACGCCCGTGACCGCAAAGTCTCCGTGACGGCGGGCCAGCTCGAGGAAGCAGGATCCAACGCGTCCCTTTGGTAGATGGAGGCGTACCTCCGTGGCCACCTCCCCGGGTTCGATAGCGGTAGTGAGCAATGAGACGAAGAAATCGTCAGCGGCAATGGTTCTCTTGCCGCTCGGACCGACAACGTCGATGACGCCCTCGAGGCCGAGAGCCATGGCCGGCCACTCAGCCGCAGGATCTGCGTGAGCCATGCTCCCAACCACCGTTCCTCGGTTCCGGATTGCGACATGGCCGACCATCTGGATAGCTTCCAACAGCATGGGGCACCATTCTGCAAGCCCCTTTAGCTCTTCGATATCGCGATGGCGAGCGAGTGCACCGATCTGAAGCGTGTTGTCATCGGTCCGGACGTAGTCGAGGTCGTCGACTCCGTTGATATCGATGACCACGGATGGTGTAGCGAGACGAAGGGCCATCAAGGGGATGAGACTCTGGCCGCCCCCGAGGATCTTGGCCTCATCCCCGTGCTCGGAAAGGAGAGACAGAATCTCCTCAACGCTCTTCGGTGCGTGGTAGCTGAACGCAGCGGGTTTCACCCGCTTCTTCCCTGGCTCACGGCTCTCATTTTGCACATTCCTTAGTTATCGGGTCGGCCCAACTTACCTTGACATCAAGTATATCGAGGTTGATAATATCACCAGTGGGAGACCTAGGGGAGCAAGTCTGGACGGGGAGGAATTTCGTTGAGAGCTAGTCGAATACGAACCCTCGTTGCGCTGGGAATGGTTGTTTTCATCCTTGCGTCGTGTGCACAGGACGACGGCGACGAAACTTCTAGCGCCGCCGGTGGCAAGGACAAGGTGAATGTGCTGCTTGCGTTCGTTCACGGGATCGACTTCGTCCACTATTACCTTGCCGAGGACCTCGGCTTCTTTGACCGCTGCGGTCTCGACGTAGAGCTTAAGACTGCCGCGAATGTCGAGAACCCTGCTCAACTTGTAGTGGGAGGAGCCGTCGATTTCGCGCTGATCGATCCGATCACAACGATCTCTGCCGTTCATCGCGAACTGCCGCTCGTAGCAATCGCACAAGATACTGCGCGCACCGGTGTGACTTACTATTCCTTGAAGGAAACGGGCATCGAATCCCCAGCAGATCTTCCCGGCCACACGATCGGTCTTAACCCGGGCGGAGACAATGTTTGGTTTCTCGAGAAGATCATGGAAGACAATCTGACGCCCGAACAGATCGAACAGGTAACGATCGTGCCCTCCGATTTCTCGATCAACCCTCTGCTTACCGGCAGGGTCGATGGCTACTCAACCTGGACGACCGATGCAGCGGTCAGCGTCGCCGAGCAGGACGGCTTCGAGCTCAATGGCCTCAAGGCCTACGACTACGGCATCAGAACTACCGGCAATCTCCTGGTAACAAACAAGGAGCACTTGAGCGGCGACCAGTTGGATCTGACCACCCGATTCTTGGCGGCTGTGAGCGCGGGGTTGGAGCAGCTCACCCCGGAAAACACAGAGGCTGCCGTGGATGCGGCTCTCTCCAGGATGGACGAGGCTCCTTCTCGAGAAGCGATGGCGTCAGTTTACGAAGCGCTCCTAGACCTCCAAGAGAACCCGCTTTACGATGAGAATGGCGTGGGGTGGCATGATCCATTCGCATACGAGCAGACTCAGGATTTCCTGTTGGACAACGGTGAAGTCTCGGAGCTGCTTCCGGTTGAGCAGCTGTACACCACCGAGGTGCTGGAGGAGATCTTCACGGATGGCAAGGTAGATCTAGACAAGGTTTGCGGATAATTGCACCTGGCTATCCGAGGCCGACCCAAGGCCCAAGCGAGGAACACCGATAGGTCGAGTCGGAGGGTTCTCTCCTGGTTCAACCAGAACCTTCTGATTCCGCTTGCGATCTTCGTGGTGGTGATCGCGCTATGGGAGTGGGCAGTCGTCGCATTCGAGATCCCCCAGTACACGCTTCCACGACCCTCTGCAATCTGGGTGAGCTTTTCAGGTGAGTCAGGTGATCTGATGCACCACACTTGGCTCACCGCTAAGGAGGCACTTCTTGGGTATCTGATCGGCAACGGGATAGCTCTTGTCTTGGCCGCGTTGATGGCAGAGTTCAAGATCGTTGAGAAGAGTCTCTATCCGTACGTGCTGGTGCTGCGTTCTCTGCCGATCGTTGCATTGGCTCCATTGCTCATCATCTGGTTTGGATTCACCATCTGGCCGATCGTCGCTGCATCGGCGCTCATCTGTTTCTTTCCCACCCTTGTCAATGGTGTTGAGGGCTTTAAGGCGGCCGACACAACGATGCTTGAGCTGATGCGCAGCCTGAACGCGAGCCGCACGCAGGTTTTCCAACGGGTGAAGCTACCCAATGCGATGCCTTACATCTTCGCTGCGTTGAAGATCTCGGTGGTTTCTTCGATGATCGGCGCCATCGTTGGAGAATGGATCGCGGCCGACGCCGGTCTTGGATTCCTTACCATTCAAGCGAACAACTTCGTCGATACCCTGCTGCTGTTCCGAGCGATCATCGCGATGGCAGTTCTTGCACTTTCATGGTTTCTCCTCGTGGTCATTATCGAGAAGAGAGTCCTCAAGTGGCAAACATCGAGTTGATCAGACAATCGAGAGATAGGTCGGTCCCGGAGACCGGCCAAGGGTTGCAGAAAGGCGCGATCCACACCGATTCCGTATCGAAGTCATACGGCGGAGGCTCGGGTCGTATCGACGCGGTGGGGAACATCTCCATCGATGTGGCTCCGGGCGACTTCGTGTCAATAGTGGGGCCCTCAGGTTGCGGGAAGACGACGTTTCTGAAACTGCTCGGTGACATCCTTGAGCCTTCGACCGGTCACGTTGAGATTGATGGGCGTCCGGCCCGAGCGATGCGAAAGGGACGCAGAGTGGGTTTTGTCTTTCAGAATGCCGTGCTCTTTCCATGGCTCACCGTCAGAGAGAACGTGACCCTTCCGTTTCAGATCGCTCGATCGGGAGGTCGATTCCGAAGGGTACCCAATGAGTTTCTGGAACGGGTCGATCGAGCTTTGACAACCGTAGGCTTAGAGGACTTCGGACATCGGTTACCACGCGAATTGTCTGGAGGTATGCAATCGAGAGTCGCTTTGGCGAGAGCGCTCGTACCGGAACCAGCCGTTCTATTGATGGATGAGCCGTTCGCGGCACTAGATGAGCTGACCCGTACGGAGATGGCCCTCCACCTATTGTCTGTTTGGGAGCGTGTCCGAACCACGGTGGTCTTCGTGACTCATCACATTCAGGAGGCGGTCTTGCTTTCTAACCGGGTCGTCGTCATGTCGCGGCGTCCCGGCATTATCCGACGAGACATCACCATTGACTTGCCTCGGCCGCGATCTCTAGAGAGTAGAAGGCATCCTCTTTTCGGTGAGATCGTCGAGGACCTCACACTCGATTTCCACCTAAGCGGAAGGGACTGAAGGAACACGATGACCGATTTCAAGTACATCTCAACCGACCGTTCACCTCAACCGATGGGGCCCTATTCGTTGGGCGTTGCCTTCGGCGGCATGGTTGTTACGGCCGGACAGCTACCGATCGATCCAGACACCAATCAGATCGTCGACGGCGGGATCACGGAGCAGACCCGACAGTGCATCCGAAACCTGCAGGCCGTGCTCGAAGCCGGAGGCACAACCCTCGATAGAGTGGTGAAGCTGACTGTGTTCCTGACCAACATGGACGATCTCGTGGCGGTTGCGGATGTGCGTAAGGAATTTTGGAACGACCCTCATCCCATCAGCACCACCGTCGAGTCGCCTCGCCTAGCGAATCCCAAGGCACTTATCGAGATCGACGTGCTGGCCGTGACCGCCGATTAGGCCGGAATCAGAAGCCGATGTTGATGTCGAGTAGCGCGTCCACGCTGTAGCCACCAGGTCCGAGGAGCAGGATCGCAACGCAACCGCCGAGCACCGAAAAGGGCCAGTCCCAGCCGCCGTAAAACCCTGCCTTCCATTTGAATTGAGTGACGGCCAGAGCCATGATCGCCGTCGGAGGGACGACGGCCACGAGCGTTAGCGTCCCGGTCAGAACGAGCACTCCGCAGGCGAGCTCCGTGATCGCCGTGAGGAGAGCGAGAAGGGCAGGATTGGGAAGGCCCTTGGCCGTGATCATGGCCGTAAGACCCCCACGGCCGAACGGCGCATCGAAATCGCCCAGCAGCTTCCGGTAGCCCTGCGCGGAGAAGATCCCTCCCACGACCAGCCGCAAGACGAGTGTCGCTATATCGAACTTCAGAACGCCCTCCTAGATAGGGAACCTACCCCTGCTCGAGGTGAAAGTATACTGCATACAGCACACAAAGGAAGACTCATCACCTCAGGTTGAGAAGACCTCCATCTCCACCGTTTGGGTGTCTTCGTCGAACCGTCGGATGAGGTCGACGTCGTGGAGTTCGGTCAGTGCGAAGTCGAGATTGTTGTAGATAGGGTTCTCGCCCTTCATGAAGTGACCACCTTTAACGGCCCCGGACCCATCGGCGACCGAACCGTGAAGGTGGGTTTCCCGGCCCCCTTCCTCGCCCCGGCAAACGAGTCCCTGACCTCCCATGAACTCAACCCGGTCATTGATCACCAGTGGCGTCAGAATGGCTCGCTCCTCACCTGGAGGCACCTGAAGGGTCTTGAAGGACGCACTCGAGAGGCTTCCATAGGCGAACAAGATCGCAGCGAACCTCATGTCGTGGTTGTCGCAGACCTCCTCGAGTCCACCGATCAGATCTGCTGTTGGTAGTAGTCGCCCCACAACTATGCGCCCACCTCGTGCTTCAACTGCATGGAACAGGGGATTCATCACGCCTCCTTCTCGCCATCGTGGGCCGCAAGGTGTTCGCCGGCATCGGAACCTAGCCGGCCACCTCGTGCCAGATCTTTCGTAACGCTTGTCTGTCGCTCGTCTCGCCCAGTACCGCCATCAGCAGCACCCAGGCCTTCTCAGTCGTGAGATCGCCCGCGGAGATCAAGTCCATATCCTGAAGTGGAGCTTCTGTTCCGCCGGTCGGAGGAGATGGAACGCGGCCGAGTGGAGCACGTGACGCCACCACAACCGGCAATCCTTTCTGCGCGGCGTCCCGGAGCCCGGGCTGCATCTCAGGGGGGATACCACCGCTTCCCGGCAGACCCTCGACCACGATCCCGCGGCTCCCGCCGGCAACAAGCAAGTCGATCTGGTCGCGACCACAGCCCGGGAACGCTTTGACCATCCCAACATTTGGCTCGATCGGCTCCTTGAAGATGCGGGGCCGACGGGGTTGGTTCACCAGGTTGAATCCACTCTCTCCGATCGTCCCGAGCGACCCTCCGGTGAATGCGTCAAGGGCCTCTCGGTGATTCTTGCGAACGTCTCTGGCGCCGAACACCTTTCCGGCGAAACAGACAACCACTCCGATCGACCTTGAGCCATCGTGAATCGCCACGCGGAGCGCATCTGCAAGGTTCCGGGGACCGTCGGCATCGGGAGCGTCGGCGTTGCGCATCGCGCCTGTAAATACGACCGGAACGTCCGTGTCGACGAACAGATCAGCGAGGTATGCGCTGTATTCCATAGTCGTGGTGCCATGAGTCATGACCACCCCGGAAACTTCAGGCTCTCGTGCCGCAGCGCGAACGGTCATGGCGATCTGACTCATCGCGCGCGCGTCGAGCGACCAACTGGGAACCTGAAGGATCTCTTCGATCTTGACGGTCGCATCGACGTCGTGGTCCGTCACGGTGCGATGGATGAGCTCGTTGGCCGAGAGACGGGCCGCGGTGCGGTTAGCTTTGGTTGTGGTGGCAATCGTCCCGCCGGTCGTGATCAGTCGTACGAATTTCATCATCGCCCTTCCTAGCCACCCAACAACAGGACGGTCGCGTGCGACGCCCGGGGGGTAGGCGTCGCACGCATTGACCGCTCTGTGCATTTCATCTACAGTATACAGAATGCTGAACAAACTTGACGAGTACCCGTCGCTCCAGGCTCAAGCCTATGAAGAGCTGCGAAGGTCGATCGTCGGGAACGAGCTCAAGCCGGGAGAGCGCCTGGTGACGGCCACGCTCGCCGAGCGATTCGGGATCAGTCGCAGCCCGGTTCGGGAGGCGCTCCACCGCCTCTTGCAAGACGGACTCGTGGAAGTGCGAGGCCGCACCGGGATGATCGTTGCGTCGATCTCGACCCATGAAGTCGATGACGTTTTCCGCATCCGCGCAGTTCTCGAGGGACTGGCAGCTGCCCTCGCGGCAGAGCGAGCCATCGAAGAGGATCTCGACCGCTTGGACGAGATCCTCGATGCTATGCGTTCGTTCGCTGGCGACGAAGACTCGGACAACCTCGTGAGTGAGGCAGACCAATTCCACGTTGCGGTTCTCGAGGCCGCCAAGAGCCAGCGGCTCATCCTTCAGCTGGGCCAGATCCATCAAAGGGTGAACCACTTCCGAAACCTATCCTTGCGCGTTCCGGGTCGAGCGATCGAGGCGGTTGAAGAACACCAAGCCTTGCTGACGCCGATCCGAGCACGAGATCCATATGAGGCCGAACGGATGATGCGCGAGCACATCAATGAGGCGCGCCTCGTGGTGTTGCGCAGATTGGCCGATGCCTCAGAGAAGGGACGCCCGTGGGAGTAACGTCCGATGTTGCGCGATTCGCGACCGAAACCCGTCTCCAAGACGTTCCGGAAGACGTCGCTCATACAGCGAAGCGCTCGGTGTTGGACGGCTTGGGGCTTGCAGTAGCAGGTACTCGATCGGGCCCCGGTCAGATCATCAACAGATATGTGACAGCCCAAGGTTGTCGAGGTGAGGCAGGAATCCTTGGAACCGAGCTGCGCGCACCAGCACGCTTTGCGGCCCTGGCGAACGGCGTCGGGATGCATGCCGATGACTATGACGACACGCAGTTAGCGGTTGCTCCCGACAGGGTTTACGGACTCCTCGCGCATCCGACAGCCCCTGTGCTTCCCGCTGCGCTTGCAACCGCCGAGCGCGCCGGACGATCGGGAGCAGACCTATTGATTGCCTACCTCATCGGGATAGAGGTCGTCACAAAGGTCGCCGAAGCTATCTCTCCACGTCACTACGATCACGGGTTCCATACGACGGGAACGACCGGTGCGATCGGCGGAGCAGCGGCAGCGGCACGGCTTCTCGGTTTGGACACCGATCGAGTGGCCGTTTCGCTAGGCATCGGAGCCTCACTGGCGGCCGGATTGCGGGAGAACTTCGGAACGATGACGAAGCCCCTGCACGCGGGTCGTGCAGCTGAAAGCGGAGTGATCGCTGCGGATCTCGCTGCGGCCGGTTTCACCGCAGCGCCTAACATCCTCGAAGCACAAAGAGGATTCTTCAGCGCTGCTGGTGGGGGGTTCGACCCGGACGCCATCGAAGGTCGGCTGGGGGATCCGTGGACGTTCGCTGACCCTGGTGTGTCGATCAAGCCGCACCCATCCGGCTCACTCACTCACCCAGGGATGGGTGTGATGATCGATCTCATCAGGACGAATGACGTGCGTCCGGAGGATGTTATTCGGGTGGACGTGTGGACGAATCGGCACATGCCGAACGCTCTGATCCATCACCAACCTACGAACGAACTCCAGGCGAAGTTCAGCATGGAGTTCTGCATGGCGATACTGCTATTGGATAGGAAAGCCGGACTCGCTGAGTTCACCGACGAGTGCGTCCTGCGTGACGACGTCCAAGACATGATCGCCAGGGTCAAGTTCGTCGAGCACCCCCAAGCCGAGAAGACGGGCTACAACTTGATGACGACGATTATCAAGATCGAACTCAAAGACGGGGTGGTTCTCGAGGGTCAAGCGGACTTCGGCAAGGGGAGTCCTCAGATTCCTATGACGGATGACGAGCTCATCGGAAAGTTCACGGAATGTCTGGACTGGGCGGGCCTTGGCGACTCTATCGCCAAGGAGGCCGCCGATCTCATCCTTCACATCGAAAAGGAGCCCTCCATGGCCCGCGTCATCAAGTTGCTTAGCAAGGATGCTGTCTCATGACGGAACTTCACGTTACGAATGGCTCCCTAGTCATCCCGGAGATGGGAATCATTCCTGGAACGCTGGTCATAGTTGACGGCCGGGTCGATCGCATCGTTCGAGCCGGAGAAGACGCCGGCACGCCGGATAGAGAGATCGACGCCGACGGCAAGTACGTGATGCCTGGGTTCATCGATCCCCACCTTCATTCCGGCATCTTGCCCCCCCTGGGAGAACGTCTCCAGGCCGAATCTGCCTTCGCTGCGGCCGGAGGGATCACGACCACTATCAGGTATGTGAGACGCACCGAGTCGTACATGGGCACGTTCCCGACGTTGGCCGAGTTCGATCAGAAGAACCAGTACCAGGATTTCACTCACCATCTCACCCTCTTTACGGCGGAGCAGGCAAGCGAGATGCGTCGCTACGTCGAGGAGCTCGGAATCACTTCCTTCAAGCTCTACATGAACCTGAAGGGACCCTTAGGCAAGGGGGTCCTGATGGACCTTCTCCCCGATTCTGGCGATGAGATGTCACCGGGAGATGTCGATTTCGACGAGGGGCACATGTACGATGTATTCGATACTGCAGCACGGTTGCCAGCTCGCGTGCGCATCAACGTTCATTGCGAACTCGGATCGATCGTGCAGAAGGAGATGGAACGGGTCCAGGAGATGGGATTGGAAGGCTTGCCGGCATGGCACGCATCTCGTCCGGGCTTCTCTGAGGCTCTAGCGATCCAGATGGTCGCGTCTTTCTCTCATCGATTCGGCGTGCCCGTGTACTACCCACATATCGGCTCACATGAGGCCATCGAGGCCCTCGCCGACGCCCGAAGGTTAGGGGCCGATTTCGTGGCGGAAACGTGTCCGCAGTACGTGTCGCTGTCCACCGAGAGCGAGGCCGGAACACTTGCGAAAGTGATGCCGCCGGTGCGAACCACAGATGATGCCACAGCAGTGTGGTTAGGCATCAACGACGACCTGCTGACCTGCTTGGGTTCGGACCACATCGCATACACATTGGAAGAGAAGAAACCGGGTTCGATCTGGACGACAAGACCAGCGTTCGGAGGAACCGGGATGATGATACCGATCTTCCTCAGCGAGGGAGTAAATCGTGGACGGATCTCCATCAGTCGTCTGGCAGAACTCGGCAGCTACAACACGGCTAAAGCCTTCGGGCTCTATCCGCGGAAGGGCACCCTGCTTCCCGGGTCAGATGGGGACTTCGTTATCGTTGACCTCGAGAAGGAGTGGGCGGTTCATGCCGAACAGTTGCTGAGCGCGTCTGACTACAGCGTCTACGAAGATATGACCCTCAAGGGTGTGGTCGCGGTGACGGCGGTCCGTGGCGAGGTCATATACGAGGATGGGAAGTTGGTCGGTTCGCCGGGGAGCGGACGGTTCTGCCGAAGATTCCCGGAGATTCAGCATGACTCGACGTATGCCTCGAGTTGATCACAGTATCGGTGCGTTGATCAGCGACCCTCTCTGGTTCGTGACGCTCTGATGCTGCTCGAAAACTCGTTCGAGGTGCCGGCTCCTGTCGACAAGGTTTGGGTGTACCTGCTGGACGTCGAACGGGTCGTTCCGTGCATGCCGGGGGCGGAGTTGACCGAGATCCTCGACGACCGGAATTGGGGAGGGAGAGTCAAGATCAAAGTCGGTCCGGTATCGATGCAGTTTGCTGGCACCGTCACCGTAGAGGAGCGCGACGAGGTTGCGCACCGGGTCGTTCTTAAGGCACGTGGTAGGGAACAGCGCGGTAAAGGTGCGGCATCCGCGATGATTACCTCGACCATGGAGCCAACGGCCGGTGGCACCCTTGTGAAAGTGGTCCAGGAACTGACTATCCAAGGACAGGCGGCCCAGGTTGGCGGGGGGATGATCGGCGATATCACAGCGACCCTTACGCAGCAGTTCGCCGATTGTCTGAAAGCGAATCTTGAGGTCGAAGAGAGTGCATCTGGAGGCGAGAATGTCGCACCAATGGTCACTTCGACTCACGTCAAGGGTGGCTCCCTGGCGTTCAAGGCGCTTGTTGGCGCTATCGGAAGATTCTTCAGACGGTTGCTTACACTTGCTCGACACCCGTGATTCCAAGAAAGACGCCATTCTTGTTCCTTGACTGGGTTCAAGAGTGGTTGGTTTCCATCTCCGCTGGACTTAACCCCAGCACGATCTCGGGATATCGACGTGCATCCGCCTTCGGGTGGAGGCCTAGGGAGCATGAAGGATGCGCGCATTGTATCAATCAGAAACAGGCGAACCGGAGTTTCTCCTGCTAGGAGTGAAGCGTCTTGCGAGCTCAAGTACGCTCGCTTCACCTAGACGTTCTGCCAAGTCCGTACGGAGGCCCTTGTCACCGAAGGCCTCCAAGAAGAGCGTCTCGAATCACCGCCTGGTCTACAGGGCCCGCGTCGACGTAGGTCTTTCCTGTCTGTGTGTACTGTAGTCAATCAACCCTCGGCCAGAGCAAGAGAGATGGCGCGGCGATAAGCAAGTTTGATCGAGCTACTTGACACTATCGACACCAGCCTGTGCGCACTCGGCATCTTGTTCGCTCGTCGCCCCACTCACACCGACCGCTCCGATGATCTCGTTGTCCTCCGTCACCAGAACACCGCCTTGGCCAAGCAGCACCTTGCCACCACTCATTGACGTAAGAGCCGTGGCGAAGACCTCTTTCCCCTTCAGCCGCTGGAGCATTGGCTCGGTATCCCTCCGGAAGCCGGCCGTTGCATACGCTTTGGCAAGCGCGATATCTGGAGCGAGCCATCCGCAGTTGTCCATCCGAACGAGGCTCTTCACGTGGCCTGCGGCATCAACGATCGCGAGACTGATGCCTAATCCATCTCGTTCGCTTTGGCCAGTGCGCCCTCTGTGAGTCGCTGCGCGAGTTCCAATGTCATCGCCATTACACTCCCCCTTTGATGAGGTCTACAACGTCGCCATCCAAATTGATCATTTCGGGGTGCGGCTTTCATTTGAGACTCCGCGAAAACGTGGGATGAATGCCGGATCAGCTCCGGTGAAATCCGGCTGAAAAGGTAGGAGCCCCTCCACGCTCGGTTGTGTGAGCAGCCGAACGAAAAGGAGGAGCCCCTTGCCACCCGATGCTATGACGGTT
>WHTI01000146.1 GCA_009377815.1 Actinomycetota bacterium | reverse complement strand
GGTCAGCAACGCGGCGCGTGGGATCTCCGAGTCCGATCTACGCCGCCGGCTTCCGATCGAGTCGAACGACGAGATCGGGGGCCTAACTCAGACGTTCAACGATCTCCTCGACCGGCTCGAGCGGGCCTTCGTGGCGCAGCGCCGGTTCATCGACGACGCCGGCCATGAGCTTCGCACGCCGATCACGATCATCCAGGGCCAGCTCGAACTTCTCTCCGATGATCCTGACGAGCGGCAGAAGTCACTCCACATCGTGATGGACGAGCTCGATCGGATGAGCCGTTTCGTTGGCGATCTGCTTCTGCTGGCTCGTGCGGAACGTCCCGACTTCCTCAACCTAGACACCGTCGATGTGACGACCCTCACCGAAGAGCTGCATATGAAGGCGACCGCGTTGGGTGATCGCCGGTGGACGCTCGACGCGGTCGGTAAGGGCAGGATCGTGGCGGATCGCCAGCGCGTGACCCAGGCGATCATGCAGCTTGCGCAGAATGCGATGCAGCATTCTGGGGCCGACAGTGCGATCGCGATCGGCTCGGAGTTACAGAACGGCTCCGCACGCTTCTGGGTCGACGACAACGGCTCGGGCATCCCGCTCGCAGAACAGGACCAGATCTTCGAACGTTTCCACCGGAGTTCGGAGGGCCGTACACGCTCGGAGGGTGGCGGGCTGGGACTTTCGATCGTGAAGGCGATCGCCGAGGCGCATCACGGTGGTGTCGAGGTCGAGAGCCGGCCGGGGGCCGGGACCAAGTTCGTGATCACCCTCCCGGTCGATCAGCCGGAACCAACCGCGGAGGATGGGGCGTGAATCAGATCCTGATCATCGAAGACGAGGAACGTATCTCGTCGTTCCTCGAGAAGGGCCTCAGCTCGAATGGGTTCACGACCTCGGTCGCGGCCACGGGGAAGGACGGCCTCGAGTTCGCTCGCGGAGGAGTATTCGATCTCGTCATCCTCGACATCGGTCTGCCGGACATCAGCGGCTTCGAGGTGCTCGAGGAGCTCCGCCGGGGCGATACCGCGACCCCGGTGATCATCCTCACGGCGCGCGATGGGGTGATCGATACGGTCTCGGGACTCGAGGGCGGAGCGGATGACTACGTGACCAAGCCGTTCCGCTTCGAGGAGCTCCTCGCCAGAGTGCGTGTCCGACTGCGGGAGGACCGGGTGCCGGAGACCACCTTGCTCAAGGCGGGGGACTGCTCGCTCGATCTGCGCACTCGGAGACTGGCCCGGGGCGAGAAGACGATGGAACTCAGCGCCCGGGAGTTCGCGCTCGCCGAGCTGTTCTTCCGTCACCCGGGGCAGGTGCTCACTCGGGAGCAGATCCTCAGCAACGTCTGGGGCTATGACTACGACCCCGGCTCGAACGTGGTCGATGTCTATGTCGGCTATCTGCGAAAGAAGCTCGGCAGCGATGCGATCACGACGGTGCGGGGCACCGGCTACCGCCTCACCGACGGGCATCCTAGTTAGGTTGACCTAACTCACTCTGTTCGCCTACCCTCACGGGATGATAAGGGGTGCGGTGGATGCGACCGTCGAGATCGCGGCCACCTTCGACCGGCTCCGGGCTGCCGATACCTGGGGCGGCTGGCTCTCGGCGGGCTTGGGTGCGCCCCCCGATGCCGAGGGATGGATCAGCGGCGACCGACTATTGGAGCACTCAGTGCTTGACGACCTTCTGAAACCGGTCATGGCCGATCACGGAGCGACCAAGAAGATCGCGGCAACCTGGCTCGTGGGCGAGGTCGCGTGGCGAGCCGGTGCCGCCGGACTTATCGGGCTTGTCACCGAGCGCCGAGCCTTCGCTACCGAACTCCCTCGGGTCGCGCTACGGATCGGCGATGAGCATCGCTCCGAGGAGGTAGCCCTCCAAGATCCCGAAGTCGGTGTGCTGCGCGGCGACGTACTCGATGCCTTGCCCGAGGCCGCGGTGTTCGATTCCGAGGACGCTCTCCGTGGCTGGACCCGGACCCGGTTGCGCGCCCATCTCATGCCGTTGATCGAGGCCGTGTTCGAGTACTCGAGGATGTCCCGCCGTGCCCTGTGGGGCCAGGCCGAGGATGCCTGGGGCGGGATCCTCCTCGAGGCCGGGAAGATCTCGGGCGATGCCGTGGAGGGCCGGCGCGAGGCCGAGGGCTTCTTCGATGCCCCCGGGCCCCCGTCCTTCTGCCGCCCGACCTTCTACATGCTGCCCCTCGACCCGCCGTACATCGGCCAGCGCCGCGGCTCGTGTTGCCTCGCCTACAAGACCTCGACGCCCGAGTACTGCGTCACCTGCCCCCTGATCAAAGACACCGAACGCTTCGAACGCATCCGTGCCGAACTCGCCGACACAACATGACCCGTTTTCCTGTTTCAACGTGTCACGGGCCCGGCAAGCAAGCTCACAACTGTTCTGAACAGGCCGGGGGTCCGTTTTCCCGGCTAGGTCGTGCGGATAACCTCGGAGGGTGAGCGCATTTAGCTATCCGTCCGAGGTCACCATCCGGGAGGTCGGGCCGCGGGATGGGATCCAGTCGGAGAAGGCTGAGGTCTCGACCGCCGACAAGATCCGGCTGATCGACGCGCTGTCGGCGACCGGGCTCCCGCGGATCGAGGCCGTGAGTTTCGTGAGTCCCAAGGCGATCCCGCAGATGGCCGACGCGACCGAGGTGTGGGCCGGGATCCGGCGGAATCCCGAGGTCTTCTACTCGGCGCTGGTGCCGAACCGCAAGGGGGCCGAGATCGCCGCCGAGGTGGAGGTCGATGGGCTCCAGGTGTTCACTGCGGCAACCGACTCCTACAACCTCAAGAACACCGGGGTGACGGTGGAGGACTCGCTCCCGAGGGTGCGCGACGTGGTCGAGGTCGCCCAGGGCGCCGGCATCCCGGTGGAGGGAACGATCTCCACCGCGTTCGGGTGTCCCTACGAGGGTGACGTCGCGCCCGAACGAGTCGTTCAGGTCACGCGCTGGCTCATCGACGAGGGGATCACCTCGATCTCTTACGGCGACACGACCGGGATGGGCACGCCCCGGCGCGTGCGTGACGTGATCACCGCGCTGCAGGCAGATGCCCCCGAGATCACGCTCAACATGCACTTCCACGACACCAGGGGGACCGGGCTGGCGAACGTGCTGACCGCGCTCGAGCTGGGCATCACCTACTTCGACGCCTCGATCGGGGGCATGGGTGGGAGCCCGTACGCCGAGGGAGCGACCGGCAACATCGCGACCGAGGACCTCGTCCACATGCTCGAGGACATGGACATCGTCACCGGGATCGACCTCTCCGCCCTGATCACCGCCGGGCGGACGGCCCAGTCATTCCTCCCCGGTGAACTTCCCGGGAAGATTCTCAAGGCGGGCCCGAGGCTGGGTTAGACCCGCGCGGCAGGGCGGTCTATCCTGTCCGCTGGCAGCGAGAAGGAGAGCAGGCATGACTGACACCGGTGTCGATGCCCAGAGCACCCAAACCCACGATCCGGCAGAGCTCGAGCAGTTCCGCGGCGAGCTGGCCGGCTATTGCTACAGGATGCTGGGTTCGACCTTTGAAGCGGAAGACGCGGTCCAGGACACGATGGTCCGCGCGTGGAAGAACCTCGATCGCTTCGAGGGCCGGTCCGCGCTGAGGTCGTGGCTCTACCGGATCGCCACCAACGTCTGTCTCGACATGCTCAACGGAAGTCAACGGCGTGCGCGCCCGATGGACATGGGTCCGGCCAGTTCGGCCGACAGTCCGCTGGGCGATCCGCTTCCCGAGGTCGCCTGGCTCCAGCCGATGCCCGACGCTCATGTCCTTCCCGAGGATGGAGACCCGGCCGAGCTTGCGATCGAGCGAGAGACGATCCGCCTCGCGTTCGTGACCGCGTTGCAGCACCTCCCGCCGAAGCAGCGTGCCGTGCTGATCCTCCAAGAGGTCCTCAAGTGGAAGGCCTCCGAGGTCGCCGAGCTACTCGAGACCAGCGTGGCATCGGTCAACTCCGCGCTCCAGCGAGCTCGGGCCTCTCTCGAGCAGAAGGGCGTGGTCGAGAGCGACCCGTTCGAGCCGATGGATGACGAGCAGCAGGCCTTGCTGGCTCGCTACGTCGACGCGTTCCAGAGCTACGACATGGACTCACTGACCGCGCTCTTGCACGAGGATGCGACGTGGTCGATGCCGCCGTTCGAGCTGTGGCTCCAGACCCACGAGGACATCGTGAAGTGGTGCGAGGGTCCGGGGATCGGGTGCAAGGACTCGCGCCTCATCCCAACCGTCGCCAACGGTTCGCCTGCGTTCGGTCAGTACAAGCCGAACGAGGACGGCGACGGCTGGGTGCCGTGGTCGCTGCAGGTGGTCGAGATCTCAGACGGGCGGATCGTCGGGCTCAATTTCTTCCTCGACACCGAGAACCTGTTCCCGATGTTCGGGCTCCCCGAGAGGGTCGACGAGTAGCGTTTCGTAGTGTCGGATGACGTTCTCGAGGCCGATGAGCTCGAGGAGTTCCTTCAGCTCGTTCGAGGCCCGCAGCAGTGTCACGGTAGCCCCCCTCCTGCGGGCGGCGAGCTGAAGCCGGGCGACCGCATCGACCGCCACGCAGTCGGGGTCGATCAGGCCGCCGACATCGCAAACGACCACCCGCGCACCGCTCGAGCCGAGCAGGGCCCCGAACTCGCGGCACAGCCTCGGAATATGGGCGCGGTCTAGCCGCCCGCCGATCGTCCACACGATCGTGGTCCCGGGAGCCGTCATCAGGAGATGACCCCCATGTCTGGCTCCTCTCGTTCTGGTCCTCTTCGCTGTCACCCCTAAGACCCGGGGGGCGGGAGGAAATCATCGGCTCGGAGCGATGAGTTTCTATCCGGGGGCCGGTCCAAGCAGTTAAAGCACCAGGAGACCAGTTAAAGCACCAGGAGACCAAAGGAGAGGGATGAGGAATCGAGGAGGAGGGGCCGTGGTTGTCGTCGATGTGACAGAAACTCGTCACACCTGGCAATTACGGTGTGGACCTACGTGTGAGGCCAAGCTCACGATGATGGAGGGTGTCCAGTGACAGACATGATTCGTACTTCGGGACTCGTCAAGCGATACGGCGACGTCACTGCACTTGATGGGCTCGACCTGGCGGTTCCTAAGGGAACCATCCTCGGGCTCCTCGGCCCCAACGGGGCCGGTAAGACGACCGCCGTTCGGATCCTGACGACGCTTCTCGAGCCCGATGCGGGCGTCGCCGAGGTAGCCGGGATCGACGTCCATGCGCACCCCGACAAAGTACGGGAGCGTATCGGCCTGTCGGGTCAGAACGCGGCGGTCGACGAGCACCTGACCGGGTTCGAAAACCTCGACATGGTCGGGCGTCTCTACCACCTCGGCAAGACCAAGTCCCGGGAGCGGGCTCGTGAGCTCCTCGACCAGTTCGAGCTCGACGAGGCGGGCGATCGTCCCGCCAAGACGTACTCAGGCGGGATGCGGCGCCGGCTCGACCTCGCGGCCGCGCTCGTGGCGTCTCCCGAGGTCCTGTTCCTCGACGAGCCCACCACCGGCCTCGACCCCCGTAGCCGGATCAACATGTGGAACGCGATCCGCTCTCTCGTGGACGGCGGCGCGACGCTCCTGCTAACCACGCAGTACATGGAGGAGGCCGACCAGCTCGCCGACGACATCGTCGTCATCGACCACGGGCGCAAGATCGCCCACGGGACCGCCGATCAGCTCAAGACCCAACTGGGCGGCGAGCGGATCGAGATCGTGGTCGACGAGTTGGGACACCTCGAGGTGACGCAGTCGATCCTCGGCGAGCTGTGCATCGGTGACGTTCAGGTGAACCGGCAGAGCCGCAAGTTGACCGCCGCTGTGACTGGTGGAGCCGGCATATTGCAGGAGGCCCTTCGCCGGATCGATGCGACTAACGTGACGCTGCTCGATGTCGGCCTCAGGCGTCCGACGCTCGACGACGTGTTCCTTACTCTCACCGGTCACGTCGCCGAAGAGAAGCCGGACGAGGGAACCAACGGTGAGCTGGTCGAGGTTCCCGAAGAGTTCAAGGAAGAGGAGGTCGTCTGATGGCTTCTGTAGCCCACACCCTAGGCGACGGCGCGGTCGTCGCCAGGCGCAATCTCATCAAGATCAAGCGGGTCCCCGAGCTCCTTCTGTGGACCACGATGTCCCCGATTATGTTCGTGCTGCTGTTCGGCTACATCTTCGGCAGCGCGATCGTTCTCCAAGGGACGACCTATCGCGAGTTCCTGATCGCCGGCATCTTCGCCCAGACCGTCGTGTTCGGCGCGACGTTCACGGGGGCCGGCATGGCCGAGGACATGCAGAAGGGGATCATCGACCGGTTCCGTTCCTTGCCGATGGCTCGCTCCGCGGTCCTCGTCGGTCGGACCGCCAGTGACATCGCCTACAACTCGATCTCGCTGGTCGTGATGTCGCTTACCGGTCTGCTGATCGGATGGAGTATCAGCACCAACGCCCTCGAGGCGCTGGGCGGCTACCTGCTTCTGCTGTTCTTCGCCTACGCGGTCTCGTGGGTCATGGCGTACGTGGGGATGCTGGTGTCGAGCCCTGAGGCGATCAACAACGCGTCGTTCATGGTCATCTTCCCGATGACGTTCATCGCCAACACGTTCGTTCCGATCGACAACTTCCCGAGCGTGCTCAAGACGGTGGCGGAGTGGAACCCCGTGTCGACCTTGGCCCAGGCGGTCCGGGAGGCGTTCGGGAACACCGACCCCTCGATGTACAACACCGATGCGTGGTCGCTCCACAATCCGATCGTCTACACGTTGATCTGGATCGTCATCCTGCTGGTCATCTTCATCCCGCTGAGCGTGCGCCAGTATCAGAAGACCGCTGCCCGCTCCAAGTAACGAATCGATCTGAAGAAGGGGCCCCGGGTTGGGGCCCCCTTCTCTACGAGTTGGTCTTGAACTTCATCTCGAAGGCGTCGACCTGAGTCTTGTTGACCGGGATCTCGATCGCGGATCCGTCGCTGAACGAGAACGTGAGCTTGTCGCCCTTCGACCTGGTCTGGGCTGCAACGCCCGTGAGCTCCGCGATCGGAACCTCGTAGAGGATGTCGTCCGAGGTCAACCGCTTCTCCTTCCTGAGGAGCAGGAGGCGTCTGGTGGTAAGGACGATCAGGACGTCGCCATCGTGTGGCCACTTGGAACCGTGCCCTTCGCCGGTCACCCGGAAGACGTCGTCGGTGAGCTTCCTGGTGAGCGAGGTGAGCGCCTTGTTGACCTTGTCGTCGTACTC
>WHTI01000362.1 GCA_009377815.1 Actinomycetota bacterium | reverse complement strand
CAGATGGGTCTGCATCTCGAAGAGGCTCTCGTAGTTGACGTCGTAGTCGGACGTGAAGATGTTGCTTCGCGTCAGCTCCCAAGGCCCACTGGCACTGGTGCCGCTGATCGTCCAGGATGCGGTGCTCGAACCCCCGTCGATCTCGTCCCTGGTGAAGTCGATGTTGGAGAGAGCGTGGAGCCAGGCAAGGTATGGCACGTACTCGGACGTGACGATGTCGCTGGCGCCGTCCCGTTGGGTGAGGCCACCGTCGGCCTCGATGTGCGAGGTCACGGGGATCGTGGGCCGGAAGTCGCCCATGATCGCCCTGATCCCGGCGAACCGATCCTGATCGACGGTCCCGATCCCTCCGGTGATGTTGGCGAGCTTGAAGGAACCGCCCAGGCTGTCGTTCACGATCGTGATGGCCTCGGCGTGGTTGGCCCCGGCAGTGGTACTTCCCTCCGGCAGATAGTTGAAGGGGTGACCGAACGCCAAGACCTTGCCTTCGCAGACATACGAGATCGTGCCGACGCCGGCATAGGTCACATCCCCGTAGGACAGCGCGGCGGCGAAGTTGCCACCGGCGGCGGGAGCGACGTCGGAAGGAGCAGGAGCTGCACTGCCGGATGAACCCTTGAACAAGACGAGGGGAAGCTTCTCTCGATCGATCGTCTCGGACAGCTCGTCCATCGCGCGATCCCCGATGCCCGAGATGCTCACCGGGGTGAGGAGACGCTTCATCGAGGAGCTGGAGGCGCTTTCGCTGGTGCCGGTTGCGCGCGCGATCCTCGACTTCATGGTCTTGGAAAGCTCCACCTTCGCGGGTGGGGCATCCGCACCCATGGCGGCGGGCCGGTCGGCGATCTTCAGCATGTCCTCGGCGGGTGTGAGGCCGGCGATCGTCGACGGTCCCCAGGTGAGGCCGTAGGCCAGGGCTCCGATGAACTCGCCGTTGACGTAGACCGGGGAGCCGGACATCCCGTACCAGATCCCTCCGGCCTCTTCGATGGCGGGACTGGATGTATCCACGACGATCAGGTCGCGGCCCGGGCCGATCCCGTTCTCGAGTACACCGAGCACTTCGGCAGTGAACGGCTCCGGTTCCGTGCCCTCGGAGACCGAGTAACCGGTCCCAACCATCCCTTTGGTGACCTCGGCGACCGGCATCACTTCCGGACAGTCCGCCAGAGCGGCTTTCGCAGGTCCGGTGGCAAGGGCGCCACCCAGAAGAGCGACTATCGACAGAACCGCCACGTGTCGCTTGCCCAACCTAGCTCGGAAGGCTTGCACCGTTCCCCCATTCCTATTGCAGGCCGCGAAGGCCCGCGTGCCCGATAACCGATGGACTGCCCGTTCAGCTTCTTCTCCCGTCAGACGTTCCAGGGCGAGAAAAGGTTGCTCGATCGACAGATTTCTATCTTCTACGTTTCCATCAGCTTCCGCCATGCCTTTGTGCATTAGCCTCAATCGATGGCGATCTCCCCCGAGGACGTGTTCCACGTGGTGAGCCTCGTTCATCCCGGGGAGTGGACGACCTACGGAGACATCTCGATCGCGGTGGCCGGCCACCGGCATT
>WHTI01000024.1 GCA_009377815.1 Actinomycetota bacterium | reverse complement strand
GGCAAGGGATGCGATCCCGAAGTCCATCAGGTTTTTCATCATGATGTTCGCCGCGTTCTTCTGGCGCGTGAACCCGGTCTCCACCATGGCGAAGCCTGCCTGCATCAAGAACACCAGGCACGCCGCGATCAGCGTCCACATAGTGTCTAGAAGAACCTGCTGTTCCATCCTGCCTCCCCGCTAGCTGACAACCTTGGGTTGAAGCTATGGAGAGGGTGTTTCGCATCGGTCACGCGTCGGTTAACGGGGGGTTAAAGGCGTGTATCTCCGGAACTGTGCATCCCGGAGAGATCGGAGACAGAACGTTCCGGAGACATCTGAGACACCGTTCCGGACACATCTGAGACGGTGATCGGGTCTCCGGGCGCCTGAAATCCACAACGCCGCCTGAAGCGAGCCACAGCCTGCTTGAAAAGCTCAAGGAGGTGGAGTGTGGCTCTGAAGGTGGTTTCAATGGTCGAACTGAGAAGGGAAGTGCTGCTCGAGGTCCAGCGGACCGGCGAGCCGGTGGCTTCGGTGTGCCAGCGTTTCGGGATCTCTCGCGCGACCTATTACCGCTACCGCACCCGCTACCTGTTGGAGGGTCTCGAGGGTCTGGAGGACCGCTCGCAGCGCCCCAACCACATGCCGGCTCGCATGGACCCCCAGGTCGAGATCGAGATCTGCCAGATGCGAAAGGCGCACCCGCGCTGGGGCGCTCGGCGGATCCAGGGGGAGCTCGAGCGAAAAGGGATCGAGGCACCGGCACCTTCCTCGATCCATCAGGCTCTTCGCCGCAACCACCTGGTCGCCGACCAACCGCCGAGACGCCCCAAAGCGTTCACGCGCTTCCAGCGAAAGATCTCCAATGACCTGTGGCAGATCGACGCTACCCAGGTGAAGCTCGCCAACCGAAAGAAGGTGTGGATCGTCGACATGCTCGACGATCACTCCCGCTACCTGCTGTCAGCCCACGCCGCCAAAGCTCCTACCGGTGACGCGGCCTGGGACTGCTTCGAGGAGGCGGTCACGCGCTATGGGCTGCCGAGACAGGTGCTCTCGGACAACGGGCTCTGTTTCACCGGGCGTCTGCACGGCGTCGAAGTCGAGTTCGAACGCGGGCTCAAAGACCTCGGCATCGAGATGATCAACTCTGGGCCCTACCACCCACAGACCCTCGGCAAGCTGGAGCGCTTCCACAAGACGCTCAAGCTGTGGTTGGCCGATGAAGGCCCCGCCGAGGACCTCGTTCACCTGCAGGAACTGCTGGACGGTTTTCGCCACCACTACAACACTGAGCGACCGCACCAGGGCATCGACAACCTCACACCGGTGGAGCGCTACCGCCATGTCTCACCGACCGTGGATGGCCCGATCTCGGCGGGCCTGGATGACAAAGGCGAACCCACCTACCCGCCCCGCGCGATCGTTCGCAAGGTGTCGAGCATCGGGAACCTTGGTTACAAAGGCAGCCAGATCAACATCGGTGTGCGCTTCGCTCACGCCCGTGTCCGCGTCGTCGACGTCGGAGACCTCACCCACATCTACTGGGGTGAAGAACTCGTGAGGGTGCTGAAGGTCGACCCCAGTCAGCCACGCCACCCTTTGAGAAAGAAGAGGATCAAGCTAGGTTCTGTCTCATAACTGTCCGGAACGCGGTGTCACACATCTCTCCGGGACGCACATGTATCTCCGGGACGCACATGTATCTCCGGAACGCACATGTATCTCCGGGCCGTCGGTGCTGACTGGGGAGATCGGTGACAAGCGTACCGGGGACAAAGGTGGGACACGGGCCTCGTCCCCTCTAGATCCATGACAGACCAGGATCGGTCGCGATGCCCGTGCCGGCCGGCGCTGGAGAGCTCGGATCCGAGCCACAAGCTCGGCGAACGCAAACGGCTTGGGAAGGTAGTCGTCGGCTCCTAGGCCCAGCCCCTCCACCCGGTCGTCGATGTCACCCGACGCAGTCAGCATGAGGATGCGGATCGGTGAGTCGTCGGCGACACGTCGTAATCGTTGATAGCAACCTTCTCTAGCGCCCTTCCGCCATCGAGGGCGAGGTCAACTGCCATGCCCTCCCGGCGGAGACCGCGCCGAATGGTCCCGGCCAGGGTCTCCTCGTCTTCCACCAAGAGCACTCTCATCTGCCACTTCCCTAGAGGTTCGACGCTGGACCCCGAGGAGTCGGTGCCGAGTTGGAGCTGCTGTTGTGGGTACATTCCGATCTCTCAGCACCGTCCCCTCCGGGGTAGTGCCAGTTCATCAGGCAGGATGTAGCTGGGGCATAAAGATCGCGGATCCGCTACGGCCCGCCCGTAGTTCTCAATCAACGGATCGTTCGGCACCCCGGCCGGATGTCCAGGACACTCTCAGCCGCTCCCGCTTCCCAAAACGCTCGACGAGACCCCCGAAGCGTTCCTGCACCCTCCGGAGGCTCTCCGGATCGGGAGCCTCGGCGCGCAGCATCAGGACGCCGGGCTCGGCTCGAAGAGTGCACCGACCCGGGCCGAGGCTCGCCACCCCGCGGTCGTGGGTCCAATCGATGCTGGCATCCACCCCAGGATGCGAGTGGATCCTTTCGTTGACGTGTCGACAGAGTTGAACGAGGTACCGGCTGGAGCGCTTGGTCTCGATCCGGGCATTGGCTATCAGCATGGGCTTCCCGTTTTTCCTCGCTGCACAATCACTGAGCTCCGGGCCCGACCACACCGGTGAGATGAAGGATCACGATCGCCGCGAGCAGAGCAACGATTACCACGATGAAGATCCGGACGCCCCGATTGCCGGTGGGCGCTTTCTGATCGCGTTCTTCCTCGGATTCGGGGTGTGACGGCAATTCCATGGGGCCACCTCCTGATAGTTGGCATCGGCTCATGTGTCCCGCGTGACGACCACTCGCAATCCGGCAACCGCAGCCGCCGCGCCGTACGCCGAGAGAAGGACCACGGCGGCGAGAGGTGACAGGAGATCATCCAGGGGGGTGCGGACGATCGCTTGACCGGCGGTTGCGGGCAGCCAGCGCCCGATGTCGGGGGCCAGGTTGACCAGTATGTGTTCAACGACGGCGAACCAGGCAAGGGCAACGGCCACGGCAAGGGTCTGGTTGCGGATCACCGAACCCAGACCGACGCCGAGAACGGCGAACAAGGTGCTGTATACGACGGTTCCCGCAAGGGTCAGCCATACATCGGCGTCCCCGAAGGGGAAAGTCGCCCCCTCGATGTTGTAGAGAAGACTTGCGATGCCGATGCAAGCGATAGACGTGATGGCGCCAGCACCAAGACCGCACTGAGCGCCCACGATCAACTTGGCGAGGACCACACGATGTCGCCGCGGGGTCGTAAGAAAGGTGTCTGCAGCCGTACCGAAGCGGTACTCGCCCGCCGAGATCATGATGCCCACCAAGAGCATGAGGAGTGCGCCGGTACCCGTTACGGAGAGGACCCTGCGGATGCCCTCCGATGATTCAAGCTCAGCCGCCCCATCGAGCGAAAGCACGGCGCCGGCAACCGCGGCGGCGGAGAGGACCACGGTCGCAGGGATCATGCCGTGGAGCAGGCGGGTGGTGCGTAGCTTGAGCCATTCCGCGGAGACGAGATTCATCATCGTCGGTCTCCTCCGGTCACCGCGAGGAACATCGCTTCAAGCGTCTGGCCCGCGCTCATCTGGCCGAGTTCTGTGACGGTTACGCCGGCCCGGGCCGCGATCCCACCGATATCGGCTGTGGTACGACCTTCGATAGAGATCACGCCGCCGGCAAGCATCTCGAAATCGGCTCCTTCGGCGCGGAGGGCGCTCTGCATCAGATCGGCCCGATCGACTCGCACGGTTACGCGATCGGCCGTCAGAGCGGCGATATCTGTCTCGGCGACCAACATTCCCTCGTTGATGATGACCACCCGGTCAACTACTTGAGCCACCTCGGCGAGCAGATGGCTGGACACCACGACCGTTCGACCCTCGTCGGCCCAGAGGCGCAGGAGTCGTCGGATCCAGCTGACGCCCCCCGGATCGAGACCGTTGGCGGGTTCATCCAAGACCAGCACCTGGGGGTCACCAAGCATCGCAGCGGCGATGCCGAGGCGCTGGCGCATGCCCAACGAATAAGCGCCTACGCGGCGGTCTACAGCGGTGCGGAGCCCGACGACCTCGAGCAGCGGGTCGATACCGGCGGCATCGAGGCCCGCCGCTCGGGCGATGACCCGCAAGTGATCCCGGCCGGTGCGGGCCGGATGGAAACCCATGGACTCGAGGACGGCCCCCACGTGGCGGCGAGGACTAACCAGGTCCCCGTAGGGCCGGCCCCCGATCAAGGCGTCACCGGACGTCGGTTCGGCGAGGCCGAGCAAGCACCGAAACGTTGTGGTCTTGCCGGCCCCATTGGGTCCCAGGAACCCGGTGACCTTCCCTGCGGGTGCGGTGAAGCTCAACTCATCGACGGCGCGCTGAGCCCCAAAGGCCTTGGTCAGTGCCCGAACCTCGATCAACGTCCCTCCGTTTCGTTCCATGGCCGGCCCGGCTCCACCGCCGGCTCTTCGCCTTAGCCACGAACCTAGGTAATGGGGGCCGTCGACGAATCGCCCGCCAAGGGGAAGTTGCTTGTCCACGATCAGTGGAGGCGGATCATCCTGTCGGGGGATTCCCAAGAGGGGGCCCGGAGGTACCCTCGTGATACTCATGTCGTCGACGGCCATCGCCCACAAGCATCCTGAGGCCCGGCCGAATTCGAGCGCACTGCTCGATTTCGCTACCGCAGCCGCCACGCTTGCCGGCACCTTGGCGATGCTCAGACACGGCGGGATCAGCCCTCTCCGACCAGGATCGGGGGAACTCGATCTCGTCGGGATCGTTCTCGCGGCGTGCACGACACTCCCGCTCGTCGTCTGGCGGCGCGCCCCGCTCGGTGTGTTCGTGGTGACCGCCGGAGCGAGCGCACTGCTGGCCGGCCTCGACTATGGGCTCGACCTTCCGCTCGGTCCGACCATCGTCCTCTACCTGCTCGCCGCGAGCCGCACGGAGGAGGCGCCGTGGTCTTCCCGCACGACCACTGCCGTCGTCGGCCTGTTGGTGGCCTACCTTGTTGCCAGCGCCATCGCGCAGAGAGGCTTCCCGGGAACCGAGCTCCTACACACGGGGCTCGCGTGGGGAGTCGGGTGGTTCGCCGGCGAACGCGCGCGCCTCCGCAGAGAACACGTAGCCGAACTCAAGGAACGCGCCCTTCTCGTCGCGCAGGAGGCGGAGCGGGAACGCCTGCTCGCCGTTGCCGAGGAACGCGCTCGGATAGCACGGGATCTCCACGACTCGGCCGGCCATGCGATCAGCGTGATCGCCGTCCGCGCCGGTGCAGCACGGCTGCGCCACCACGAGGATCCCGATCGCGCTGTGCTCGCGCTTGAGGCGATCGAGGAGCTCGCGCGTCAGACCGCCGAGGAGATCGACCAGATCGTCGGCTCTCTGCGCGAGGGTGATCCCCCAACTGGTGTCATCGAAGACCCGGTCGGACTCGCATCGCTGAACAGATTGATCGACCTCAACGCGTCGGCGGGGCTCGAGGTAACACTCGATACGAAGGGTGTGGCGCGTCCGCTCGGAGGAGCCGCCGACCAGGGCGTTTATCGGATCCTTCAAGAAGCACTCACGAACGCGGCTCGTCATGGTTCCGGTGGCGCGCTCGTCGAGCTGGCCTACGGCGATACGGCGGTAGACCTCACCATCACGAACCCCGTTCTTGATGAGTCTCCGCGTGCCGGCGGCGGTCACGGGATCGTCGGCATGCGTGAACGGGCGACCCTGCTGGGTGGCTCTCTCGACACTGAGCGAGTCAACGGGCACTTCCGGGTACATGCTCGTATCGCCTACGGGACTCCGCGCGCTTGATCCGGGTATTGGTTGCGGACGACGACGACTTGATGCGGGCCGGGCTCATCGAGCTCCTGACCGCCGATCCAGAGATCGATATCGTCGGTCAGGCAGCGACCGGAAGGGAAGCCATCGACCAAGCCAGCCGGCTCGCCCCGGATGTCGTCCTGATGGACGTTCGCATGCCCGACCTCGATGGCATCAGTGCCACCCGAGAGCTGTCACGAGTAGCCCAGAGTGTCAGGGTCCTGATCCTGACCACCTTCGAGCAGGACGACTATGTTTTCGGCGCACTGCGCGCCGGTGCCTCGGGCTTCCTGCTCAAGCGTGCCAGGCCCGAAGAGTTGATCGCCGCCGTACACACGATCGCTGCGGGAGACTCGCTGCTATCACCATCGGTTACCCGACGCGTGATCGAACGGATGTCACAGCAACCCACCCCGGAGCTGTCGGATCAGACGAAGCTCGATTATCTGACGCCGCGCGAGCGGGAGGTCTTCTCGTTCCTGGCCCGGGGCCTGTCGAACCGGGAGATCGCTTCTGCGCTCGTCGTTGAAGAATCGACGATCAGAAGCCATGTGAAGCAGATCCTGATGAAGCTCCACCTTCGCGACCGCATCCAGGCGGTCATCTTCGCCTACGAAAGCGGTGTGACTCGCCCTGCGGCCGGTCCCAAGGGACCTCCTCGCCAGACGGAGGTCTGAGACAACGTCCCGCGGGGCAAGCCCGCCTTCGGATCATTGGATCGGTGGCCGCCCAGGGTGAGGAGAGCGCGGCCGCCGCTGGTCGCGACGCGCCTGCGGTGCCATGACCGGCTTCCGATAGCGAGCGCCGAGTCCCCGGCGTTTCGCCAGCCACACCAGAGGAGCCATCGCCGCTCGCACCAATCCTGCCGGCGCCAAGGGGGCCCCCGGACCTCGCCATCGAACTCGGTCCGCAGAATGCCGATGGAAGAGATCGCCCGCTCTGCCCCTGCCCAGGGTCACCGCCCCTCGGACGCTTCCGCGCCCCCTGCTACCGCCACTCGCTCTCGGGTCCTGTTCACGATACTTAGACGAACGAGGACACCCGAAGACCGCGCTCGACCTCATGACGTATGCAATGTTCGGCGGGGACGTTCTCAAGATCGACACCAGCGGCCCGTTTAGCCGCGTCCGTTAACGGGGGTGAGGCTTGTGCCAACCTGGGGGTCATGGGAGGCGGTCATCTCCCGATCTCCTCCTACCAAAGAGTGACTCCTGCGACCAGGAAGAGGAGCACGAACAGGAGAAAGAAGGGAACCGCGTAGATGACGGCGGAGGCTTCTCGGAGTACGAACGGACCCCACTCCCCTCCCGAACGGAAGTCCCTACCCTCGGCTTGCTCGGCAGCACGCCGCTGGATGAAGTACGCCCAGACCTCCCATGGATTGCTCCGATAGCACCAACCTTCGATGAAGCGCGGATCACGTCGGGCGAGTGAAGTGGCAAGGCTCGGGATGATCCACAGCGCCATCCAACCTAGATACGACAAGATGAACCCTGGTCCAAAAGCACGGTTCTGAAAGACGTGCAGGCGCTCGTGCTTATACAGAGGCTGGGTCTCATCGTCGGTCAATGAACTCATGACGTTGCCCTGGGTGAATGCGAAGTCCTCCTTCAGGCGGAAGCCCTTGTCGTAACGATGGGCACCTTTCCTCTCATCGCTCGAACACGTGCCGATGAAGATGTTGAGGAAGGCCACCAGGGCCGCGGTCGTCGACCCGCCCAGCCCCCATGTGGTGTCGCCTAGGAACTGTGGGGCCCCAAGGCGACTCCAATCGTAGATGCGGTGCAATCCCGCCATGAGTCCGGTGAAAGCGCCCACCACCGTTGCGAACCAGAGGAGCACTGAGCCATCGGTCAGCGGCCGGGAGTCGGAGAAGATGCTGGCGATCGCGTCCACGATCCCGGGCACCAGAAAGAAGGCCCACCCGATCGCTAGTCGCGCACCCTTCGCATCGCCGGCGGCATCGAGCAACACTCCGATCAGGATCCGAGCGAAGAGCCCACCAAGGATGGTCAGTGCAACGGTCTCGGCCACCAATCCGGTCTTCGTCGGGGCCGCCGTCGGTGCGCCGGTGGTGGAAGCCGACGCCGCAGGGGATTTACGGATCGCCGCGGCGATCCCTCCGCCCACCCCTGCGACCAGCAGGGCGACGATAGGGACCAGTTCGAAGATCCTGTCCACCCCTCGTTCTCCCTCCCAGGTCTCGTCCTCCGGCCGACCCTCTTGCATAAATCCTGATAAATCAACATCATTCGACCGGTAAACGCAATAACCTCGGTCTGGTTGAGAGCTGCGGGGTTGAAGGAGGCGGTGTGACGGATTCTGCGAGGCCATTCGATGATCCCGACGACATCCCCACGTCCCCGGTGCCCAAGGGTGTGGCTCCCCCATCGGAGCGATCACGGGGGAACGTAACTCCGAGAGTCACTGATTCGACCCCGCAGGCATCTCCCGAAGCAGCCGGACGATCGCCCTATTCGGAGATCGTCAGGGACCAGCTCTTGGAGGAACGGGCCCGGAAGAAGTCACTAGAGCAACGGGGTTTCTCGGTGATGTCGGTCGCCGGCTTCCTCGGCTCCATCGTGTTCGGGGCTGTTGGCCTCATCCGATCCGGGGATGATCCGATCGATCTGCCCTTTCGGATGAAGGTCGTGGTCGGCTTCGCTCTGGTCTGTCTTCTGGCTGCGGCGGTTCTGGGCATGTTCGCCAACTTCATCAGGAATTATCAAGAACTGGCTATCGATGCCATTCCGGATCTCTACCGCCGCCTCCCCGACCCACCCGCATCCGCGGAGCGCCGTGTATTCCGGCTCCGTTCGAACCTTCTCTGGGATGCTCAGAGAAACAACGATTTCAAGGCCCGATGCGTCAGGGCCGCCCTGATCCTCGAAGTGCTCGCAGCCGCGGCAGTCATCTTCGCGGCGATCGACATCGTGCTCGCCGCCTAGAACCTTTGCGCCCAAGTCTCGCCCATATTGTCGCTATTGACTGGATCATCATGATGCTGGAGATTGCTCCCTAAGGGGCTAGTCCGGGGAACCTACTTACTCGACGGCGGTCGGCCGATGAAAGGACGGGTCATGGCGAAGAAGGCGGTATGCGTCGGAATCAACGACTACCCGATCAAGGACGCCGACCTGCAGGGTTGCGTCAACGACGCTGAGGGTTGGGCCTCCCTCCTAACCGGTCACTACGACTTCCCGAAGTCCGACGTCCAGATGATCATCAACGAACAAGCCATCAAGAAGAACGTGATGAAGCATCTGCAAGATCTCATTGCAGGAGCAAACTCGGGAGATGTTCTCGTCTTCACGAACTCATCGCACGGTTCGTACATCCCGGATGCCGATGGCGACGAACCGAACGGCTACGACGAGGTTCTGTGCACCTACGACATCGAGGACAACCAGATCGTCGACGATGAACTCCGTGAGTTGTTCACCGATCTGCCCGACGGCGTGAGCCTGACCGTCATCTCGGACTCCTGCCACTCGGGCAATGTCACCAGGGTTGCCGTCTCGGACATCCTCCCCGGGGCCGGCCCCAACGACGATCGCCGGGTCAGATTCCTCAATCCCCTCTACTGGCGTCCCGAAGAGAAGCCGAGGTCCAGCGTCATCCCCGATGCCGCGGGGGCCGTACCTCGAAAACGGCAGGCGTATCCACAGTCGACGATGAGTCACGTGCTCTTAAGCGGATGCATGGACGTCGAAGTCTCATACGACGCCATGATCGATGGTGCGTACCACGGCGCGATGAGTTACCACGCCCTCAAGATAATCAATGATGCCGGCTACAAGATCACCTATCAGGAACTAGCTGCTCAGCTGGTACCCCTCGTGAACGGCGCGGGCTACCCTCAGCACCCCCAACTCGAGGGGCCGAAGAGCCTCAAATCCAGGCAGATCTTCTCGTGAAGGTATTGACACTTGCGGCCTTCGTGTTGGCCGGTTGTTTGATAATCCTGGCTTCCAACCCAGCCGCGGCACAGGATCTGCGCTGCGGCGGAACCGTTGCTGGTGTCCCCACGTCCGAAGCCTCATCCTCCAACCATCCGGTGGAACTGGATGCCGACTCTGTTGTCAGGGTGTCCGCCACCGCCTCTCAACCCATGTCCTTGGTACAGGTAGGACTTCAGCTGGGACCCCTCCACTGGACTCTCCTCGATCGCGAGATCGATCCACCGCGGCAGGAATGGTCAGGGAGGATGAACGTATCGGAATTCGCTCCGGCCGGTGTCGGGCTCTATCAAGCCACCGCCAGCAGCGATGGCTGCACGACGCCGGTTTGGATCAGGATCAGCGGGCGATCCCCGTTCACGACCGTCCTTGGGCTAGCCGCCACGGGAACCATTGCTCTCGGGCTAATACTTCAAGGCCTCGGCGTGCTGCGCGGCTTCGGGGGCCGTGGCGGCCGCATCCTGGCGCTGGCGGCGGGCATCCCCACCGGCCTCGGAGTGTGTGTACTCGCGCAGCAACACGGAGCGATTCCCGCAACCACCGAGTGGATGTCGGGCTTGAGCCTTGCATCGGTTGGAGTCGGCGGGGTTGGACACTTGCTCGGAGGGCGGAAGTTCCTCTCACGAGATATGGAGATACCGGTCGCCACCTCGGCGCCGGAAGCGGTGGCGCCTGCTTCCCCACCGGCCACCCCTGAGCCGGCGGCCACTCCCCCAGCTGCAGAGACGGAACCATCCACGGCGGGCGAGGGCGCTCCTGCCGATGGGATCAGGGAGATCGCCGAGGAGGACCCTCCTCGGAGCGCTTACGCGCGGCTCGATGCTCCTCCCGCCACCCACGCCGGAGAACCGATGGAGGTGGTTATCGGGATCTCCGCGAAGCCGACTCCCGGGGTTGTCGGAGGCGAGATGCACCGCCCACCGACCAGCGTCGGCTCGTACGTCCTCTCCGTCGAGGTCGTCGCCGACGGCTTCACCATTGGCTCAGGAGAGAACTGGCGGAACAACCTCTCCGTTACCGCGGAGAACCCCTATCCCTCGTTCAATCTCCACCTCGCGGCGAACGCACAAGAGACGGATGTAGAAGCACGCTCGATCCAGGCCATCTACGCGGTCGAGGGACAGACCATAGGACTGGCCGTTCGTCCGGTCGCCGTTCTCAAGGATCAAAGCGTCGTCACCAACGTAAGTAGCTCCGAGACACAGCCGGTCAACATCTCGATCCCGAGCGATCAACAGGCACCCGACATGACGATCCGCATCCTCATCCCGCAAGAGGACAAGCCCGGATCCCTGCATGTGAGTATCGACACTCCCTTCTCCGGGATCAGTCTGCCGGAGGGCAGCTTCAACGTCGAGATCGGACAAGACGCGGCAACCTATGCCGCCAACTTGGTCAAACAAGTGGGTGCTCGCGAGGGACAACCTGGACTGTATGAGTTCCTTCTTGGAACCGGCAAGGAGATCGCAGCCCAGCTCCCTCAGGCCTTCTGGGACTCGTTCGCCCAAGTTGCCGCAAAGACCGCTGGCCGCCCCCCAGCGATCCTCATCCTGACCCAGGAGCCGTACATCCCGTGGGAACTTGCCGTGCTCGACGAGCTTCTAGACGAGAGCATTCCCCCATTCCTAGCGGCCCAGGCGAATGTCGGCCGATGGATACTCGCCGATCGCGGTCCCAAGCTGCCGCCTCCATCACTCCTTGAGGTGAGGAACTGTGCGGTGGTCAAGGGCGCCTACAGCGGACCCGACGGACAGCGGCTGCTGGAGGCTGAGGAGGAAGGAAGGATCCTCGAGGAGACCTACCAGGCGTCCCCCGTCAATGCCGACATGCGCGAGGTTCTCGATTGTCTCAAGGGGATCCCTCCAGCCGAGGTCCTTCACTTCGCAGTCCACGGACGCTACGACCCCGGCGAGATCGAATCGGGTCTGGCGTTAGTGGACGGCACGGTTCTCGCGGCCCAACAGATCCGTAGTCGGACCCTGGAAGCCTCTCCTTTGGTTTTCCTCAACGCCTGTCAGGTCGGGAGCGCAGACGAGGTCCTCGGGGACTACTCGGGCATCGCGGCTGCATTCCTTTACGCAGGTGCCTCCGGCGTCGTGGCGCCTCTCTGGTCGGTCCAAGACGTCCTCGCCAAGGACATCGCCCTCCGGTTCTACCAGCGCGCCTTCGAGGGTCGCCTCCCGGCTGAGGTATTCCGGGAGGAGCGGGGCGCGTTCCTGGACTCGCCCGACACGACGTCGGCCGCGTATCTCGCCTATCAGTTCTACGGACACCCGGCACTCAAGATCGACCGCCGGGTCTAGCCGTAGGGGGTCCCTGGAAAAAAAAACAAAGCAACCCTAGACATTAGGCTCCACAACCGGTAAAACTCGGACGTTCTCTGTCACAAGGTTACATTTACCCGGAAGGGGGACCAAAGCATGTCTACCAGCACTGCATTCCTGTGGGGAATGCTGGGTGGGGTGTTGCCCGACGTCCTGCAGCTGATCCAAAGCAATAACAAGACCAAGATCCCTGACTACCTCAAGAAGCCGTGGTGGTGGGTCATCCTCGGCATCACCATTCTCCTGGGCGGGGTCGCCTCCATGCTGTTGGACCCAACCAGTGCGGGTCAGGCCGTCGCGTTGGGATTCGGCGGCCCCGAGGTCCTGCGACGTCTCGCCGGATCGGCTCTGAACCCCGCCTCAAGTACCGCAACCCCGACGACGGTGGCCTCGAACACCCCGACCCTGACCGAGTACCTCGCCTGACGACGGGCAACCAAACGGCGCGTAAACGAGAGCGGGAGGAGAACACGTGTCCAAGCTGGGTGGCTTGATAGGTGCAGTCGTCGGGATCGGGAGCGGGATCGCGCTGATCGTCCTGCTCCCAGGGATCGGCGGTTGGATCATCCTCGGCGTCCTGCTGGTCGCCACGGTGGTCGGGTACGTGGTCGCCAACAAGTACGTGTCCTCCGCGGCCTCTCCGTGTGAGTGTCCGGAGGGTGATTTCACTCGCTATCTGCTCGTGGGCCTCAACGCAGGGCTGAATGGTGTGCTGGCCGGCAAGATCTATGCGCTGATCTTCGGCACCGCCGCCGGTGTCGTCCTCGCGACGGCACTGGCGGCGCTCAGCATGCTGGCCATCTTCGGATCGATCTCCACCAACGACATCTATCAAGCGTTCCTCGGGTGGGCGAACTGGCTCCTTCCGACCTCGTGGCTGATCGTTCTCCTGGGGTTCCTGTTCTGGATCGTCAGCGGTCTCGGCCATCTTTTCGGGTACGTGATCGGGCGTTCCAACTACTTCCGGATCCAGATGATGCGAGCTGACTGGAAGACTGGGACCTTCTTCACCAGGGGAGGCCTGATCGCCAACCTCAACCCGATCGACACGGCTTTCAACATGGGCACATTCGCCTTCGTCGATGCAAAACCTCATCTGCCGCCGGAGGAATCGCCCGAGTGGCATCTCGAGCATGAAGCAGGGCACACCCTGAATCTCGGAGCATTCGGGAGCATCTTCCACCTGATCGGTGCCATCGACGAGAACGTCACCGGCGGAGGGCATGAGGCGTTCTCCGAACGTCTCGCTGAGAGCAACGACCCCGCTACCACGTTGGCGGACATCATCATCCCGATGTGGGCACCGGGCCCAAGTAGTACGAGGCAACCGATCTAAGGGACGGTTTGCCGCTTCTGCCATGGACGAGCTGAGGCGGCCGTTCCTCATCGCGGCGGTCGTCCTCATGGGCATCGCCGTGCTCCTGGAGGTCGGGGCCGCCTCCATCCTCAAGCGGTCGCCGGTTGAACCCGGAGATCTCCGCAGGCTGACCTTCCAGGAAGCAAACCGCAGCGACGACGACGATTTCGACCTGGATGACGCCGTGGACGCTCTCCCGGAACTGGAGGAGATGAGCCGGGAGAATCGCCCCCCCGGCCGCGCCATCCCCTACATGGCCCTTCTGGACGTCATCCTTCTCTACGCCGTAGGCATGATGGCCCTGTCCCTGGTGGCTCCCGAACGGGTGCAGGGCCGGATCCAGGGCATCGTCGGGATCATCTTCTCCATCCTTCTGATCATCGCAGCGATCATCCTGATCATCATCGCCTTCGTGCTACTCCTCATCATGATCGCGCTGCTCACATCGCCGCCGTTCGGGACCATCGCCTACTTCGCGATCTTCGCCTTCTTCAACCGGACCGGAGCGACGGTCGTTCTTAGCCTGATCATGCTCTTGAAGATCGGGTTCGTGATCTGCCTGGTGCTTGCCGCGCAACGCTTCCTTCAGAACAAGAGCATCGTCTTGCTCACCCTTACGTCGCTGATCGCCACCATCGTGATCTCATTCCTGCACGGTTTCGTCCCACTGTTCCTGGTGAGCATCACCGATTCGATCGCCGCGCTGATCGTGGCGATCCTGGCCGTCATCTGGGCGATCGTTATGTTGATCTTCTCGATCGTCGCCCTCGTGAAGCTGCTCTTCTGACGTAGGGTTCAGTCGTCTTCGATGATGGCGAGCGCGCAGCCGGCGGGGTCGAGGCACTGGGTTAGCAGCGACCCACCCTCCTTGAATACTTGAAAGGTGAGGTCATCTCCTGCCGCGAGGTCCTTGCGGATCGTGACCTGATCCTTCTGTAGGAAGCTGAGCCGCACCGAGCCGGAAAGGGCCTGGAGGGCAAGATCCCGCACGTACCCGCCTTCCCCTATGCGAGCCGTGCAGGACTGCCCGTTGAATAGGACGAGGCCGTCGTCCTCTCGACAGTTACTGATGATGTCTCCGGGGGGGACGTTCTTGGTTTCTCCGAGAAGGGAGTCCTTCAGATCCTCAACGAATGAACCCTCCGTGTCGATCCCGTCATCGTCGTCATGCGTCGTCCCGGCAGCGATCCCGACCGCGAACACGACCGCGATGACGACGAGGACGAGGATGAGGATCTTGTTCATTGATCGATTACCACGTCGCAGAATGCACAGATGTCGTCGCCGATCCCCCACCCCCAATTGACGGTGGTGACCTGAAGGCTGATGTCGTTTCCGGGCTCGAAAGCTACTGTGCTCGATGGGATCTGGAGCCTGACGGTCCCACTGGGTACGGAGATGTCGAAGATCGTCTGGGTGTAGATCTCGCCCACGCAGTTTGGTTCGCAGGTGGGATCCGCCGTCCGCAATAAGGCCCTTGCCGCATCCAGCGTCTGACCCACCACATTGGGCAGGAAGATAGCGGCCCCGGTCTCTGGCCCTGTGGACACCGTGAGGGTGATCGTGTCTCCCCCGTTGGGACCCGGTGGAGGAACTTGGCCGGCCACCAAACCTTCCGCGAAGGTATCGGATGAAGCAGAGACGTCTGGAGCAACGGTCAGGCCGAACTCTTCGAGTTGGGTCCGAGCTGTAAGGGCGTCGAGCCCGCTCAGATCTTCCACCTCTAATGCCGCGACGATGAGGCTGATCTCCGCTCCCTCATCCACCTTCGTCCCCGCAGGGGGCTCGGACCCAAGGACCGTGCCGGGAGCCTCCTCGCTGTCGACATCGAGGGTCCTCTCCTTAGAGACGATGAGCCCCTCCTGATCGAGTAACTCCCCGGCCTCCTGGGAGGACTTCCCTTCGAGGTTGGGAACCTCGAAGCCCCCACGCGTCAGGAAGAATGCGATCACCCCTCCGATCACCAGTACCGCGACGATCGCACCGATCAGGGCGCCTACGGGGAACGGCTTCTTGACCGGAGCCGCGGTGACGTCGAACGACGAGGAGATGCGATCCGACAACTCGCTGGGATCGGTTTCGGACACGACCGCGAAGCTGTAGACGTACGAGCCCACGGCGGCTCCCTTGGAATCGATCTGCACCGTCACCTGTTTGGTCTCGTTCGCTCCCCAGTCCAACGTACTTTCGCCGACGACTTTGAACATCTCTTGAGTTGCGTTGCCCTCCGGAATGATGCGGATCAAGCCGCGCATCGGAGTCGCCGTCTGACTGGTAACTGTGAATGCGGCTTCACCCACGCCGTTCGTCAAAGCCGTCTTTGCGGGTCCCGTGATTGCCCACGTTCTAGCCATCTGATTCCTCCCCTTCTAGCTCAAAGTCCAATTCGTAGGTGACGTATGCCGGTTTCTGCGCCTGGACGATGCGATGGAGCATTGCTTGATACATCTGGGCACCGCGCGGAACTCTGATGAGGAGGTGAAAGGCCCAGGGAGACCCGTCGGCAGAGATGTTCTCGTCGACGGTGAAGCCCTTGATCCCGGTCGCGATCTCGAGGAACGCGATGAGTCCGTCGGTTGTGCCCCGCATCTTCGACAAAGGGACGGCCGCGCCGATCAGGTTTCGAAGACGTCCGGTACCGCTCGCGAGCGGCGTGAAGTCTTGGGGTAGTGAGTCGTCGGGGTTCTCGACCATCAACCAGTCGAGATCCAACCACCTCGCCAACAAGGGGACGAAGTTCTCCCTTGTTCGGTGTGGAAGGAAGTATTCGTCGATCGTCGCGAGGATCTCCTCCGAGGGTTCCTGGAGTGTTTCCATCACGCCGAGGAGAGGGCGCAAAGGGCCCTCGCCCGGCACGGTGCGCTTGAAGACGTCGGGGAGGAGCTCAGCGATCTCAGTCTGCCGCAAGTTCACTCACCATCTCGAGCTCGTGCTCGCCGCTGCAGAACAGCCATGTCGCGGGGAGGGTGACCCTTTCCGAGAAGTCCCTCTCGGAAATGACTATGTATCTCGCGCCCCCGTCATCGCTGCGAGCGACCCCTTCCGGGCCACCGGCCAAGAGCTTCTGTCCGGAGGGATCGGAGGCCAGAGCTTGCACTGGGTGGAACCTGCCCGGGTCGCGCATGGGAAGGCCGCAGCGAACGTCCGACGCCTCCCATTCCGGATCCGCCGTCGATGGGTCCATCAGTAGTACGCCCCCACTGTGAGTGGCGGCGAACACACTCGAACCGAGGAAAGCCAGGGCCCAGCAACTACCGCCTCGCCATCTGAGCTGCCGCGGTCGCCATCCCTCTGGTGGTTTGTCCTCACCTCGGAGCTCCCACGAGTAGCAGCCCTTCCCGGGGTCATCGGCCCCTACCCCCGCGGTGCCTGCCCACAGGAAAGAGCGGGGACCATCATGCTGGACCGCCAGCACGCGGACGTCCTCCCCGACGAGGCCGATCGATCCGAAGCTGTCGCTCCGTCCCCCCGCGGTCGATAGATAGATGCCCCCGGTGTCCCGAGCGGCCAGGGCCACGCTCACAACCCCGCTGGGGTCGGTGGCAACCACGGCGCTGTAGAAACCGAGGTTGGGATTCGAGGGGTCGACGACGACCTGTAGCGGCGTTGCCCCGGGCTCGACGCTCAATTCGTACAGTCCCCGGTGCGTTGCCATCATCAGGACCGGCGTGGAGCCTCTCGTGGTCCAGGCCAGGTCCTCGATACGCTCGAGTTGGACTGGGGGCTCCCAACTCTCGCCACTGTCGCGCGATATCTGGAGGTGCGACGACTCATCGCTGAGGCGCGATGCCACGGCGACGAGCCCGGGAATGTCCGGATGGCACTTCACGGCATCGATGGTTTCGCCGGGGAAGCGGTGGCACACCTCCCAGCCCTCGCCATCGTTGAGGGATCTGAAGAGGGCGGTGGTGCTCCCTGCGTACCAGGTCGCCGGCTGGAACTGGTCCGAGTCAAGAGCGAGCACGCCCTTGTCGGGAACCTCGTCAACGATCAAGCGAACCCGATCGACGTAGCGAACCCCGGCTTCCGCGAGGACCATGTCGTAGACGTTCGAAGCCCGTAGAGCTTCCCCGAAGCGCCAGCCCCTCGGATTCATCTCGGTCGGGAGTGGATTGACGGTCCCGTGCAGCCGGGCCAGAACCCTGCGATGGACGGCATCCAGGTCCTCCTCCCGATGGACGACGATGCGGGCTTTTACGCTCACGGTCTTGTAGTGAGCCCATTGCGTCTCCACGATCGTCGCCGCTGGGCGGCGGCCGGAAAGGGCGGACACCACTTCGGTCAGTGCGCTTTCGGTTTCGTACTCCTTCAGTTGGGAAACCGTAAGAGCCCCGCCGGTCCGGGATTCGCTGGGGAGGTACGGGACGAGAAGCAACTGCACGGTTCCCGGAAGCGCGTGACGCCACAGGTCCGCCTTGGTGAAGGCTCGTGCGCGCGCCACCGCGCCGGAACTGCGGAGGGCAACGAGTTGGAAATCGCGCGCGGTCACGGCGCGCTCCAGCGAATGCAGTTCCTGCGGGCCTCGCAGGAGTGCGTTGTCGAGGGACTCGCCCGGTCGTCCACCTGTGGCGGGCGAGAGATTGGTGACCTCGACACCAGGGATGGGATCCTTCATCGTCGTCAAGGTGCCCGCAGCGACGTTGCCGTCCGGTCCCCCACCGCTCCGATACCAGGCCAGGATCTCCCGGCCCGCCTGAGGGATCGCAGCTAGGGCTTCCGGGACCTCGGTGAGTCCGCCCTCTTGGGATCGCGACCTCACCGCGGGAGCGAACGTGACGGTTCCAGCAACGCGGTCGGCGATGAAGACGTAGGGATCATCCTCGACGTTCGAAAAGGTCTCGACCTCTCGCCAGATCCGGTAGGGGATCCCGTTGTCTTCGATCGCCGCGGATCGTTCGTCCAACTCGTCTGCTTCGGCACGCACGCCGATGATGAGGTCGAGAGGATGACTGGTCGATGCAACGATGGGCGGACGCCGAACCTTCGCAGTGAGCCCCGCCATCCCGTTCCCCGTTCCGATCTCCTCGGCAATCACGAGATCGCAGTGGTGAGCCAGAACCGCTACTTCCTTCTCCCCCGGCGGGATCGACGCTCCATCGGCCGTCGCGAAGACCGGCGGCGCCCCTCCTCTTGTGGCCCGGGCCGCGATAACTCGCGTGCCCCGAGGGATCTCGAGAGCCGTTTCTCCAGCCGACTTTCGCTTGAACGTGAGCATGACGCTGGCCGCACCAGGTGGCATCAAGCGCACGCCGATTAGATTGAGGAATGCGATGAAGGCCTTGTCGGGAAACCTGTTGAGCCGGTAGATCATGCTCTCCGTCAAGAAAGCGAACAGCTCGACGAGGACCATGCCTGGGTCACTGGGCGACAGATCGTTCCAATCGGGAGACAACTGCACGATGCGGCGCCGCGCTTGTTCCAGGAGATCTTCGAAGTCACGATCGTCGAGGTTAGGCACCGGAAGCGTCATGCAGGCACCTCGTCGGTGAGCCTTACGGGAATGATCAACTCGTCGGTTCGGAGCGTCGCCCTCACCCGGTATGCAAGCGAAACATCCAGTCGACCCGGATCGGTCTCGTTGCGCCCCGCATCGATCTTCAGGATGTCGATTCGGGGCTCCCATCTCTCGAGCGCTTGTCGCACGTAGTGGATCGCCAACCCGGCAGTCGTGTCGTCGTTCGGCGAGAAGATGAGCCGGTGGAGCAGGCAGCCGTAACTGGGGCGCATGACCCTTTCGCCGGGCACGGTGGAGATCAGGAGCAGGATCGCCTGCCTGATCGATTCATCTTCGGCAACCATCTCGACCCCTGTCCGAGGGGACAGCACCAACCCTCCGCCCACGCCGCCGAGGTCGGGGTGCAGGAATCGGAACGCGCGGTATTGAGGCCGCTCCCTCATCCGGCCTCCGATACGAACATCTGCCCAGGGTCCTCGACGATGTACTTCACGAACATAGAAGGCGTCCCGTCGGTCAAACCCTCAACTGAATCCAGACAGACCCTGTCCTCATCGATCCGCACCCAGGTCGAGTAACCCTTCTTCACCTTCAGTGTGTTCTTGCACGGCCTGATCCCGACGTTGATGTTCGGGCAACCGTTGATCGCCTTGTCCTCGGGGTCGGTCGAGACGAGCACGAGCCGCGTATCGATCGTCACCCACACCTGGGATGGCTCGATCTCGACGACGCCCGCCTGGTGCATGCACACGAGCTTTGCGTCCTCGGTCAGAACCAGGATGCCGGCCATCAGGCTTCGGTCTCCTCGACCTCGGGAGCACGTACGAAATCGACCGTCTTCGAGCGAACGATGATGGCCTTTCCGGGGGCATCGATCTGCATGTCTACCGCGGCATGCAGTCGCACCCCTTCGGGAGACATCTCGACGAAACTGCCGGTCGTGTCCTCGATCCGTACCAGCTGTTTGTCGTCGTCCAGAAGCACGCGATGGTTGCCCGGGGTCAACAACGTGTACCGGCGTACCGAACCCTCCTCGATCCCGGAGTCGGGCGGGCCGCCTGCACCGTAGAGACCTCCCAGCACGAAGGCTCGAGCGGGATCCTCGTTGCCGAAGATGCAGAGGACGTGATCGTCAACGTCGGGAAGTGTCATCAAACCCTTCCCCTCACCGGCGCCGGGGCTCAGTGCCGGGATCCAACCGGTCTCAACGTCGCCGTAGGCGGGCAGCCTCACGCGCAGACGCCCGATCTCCTCTGGATCGTCGATGGCACTGACGACGCCGATGGATGTGATCGCCGACCTCGGACGGACCCGTGATGGGGGCACCTCGGTCGACAGCTCACTTACGAACCCCACGTCTCGATCGATCCGGTGGCCCACGGAAGTCAATACGTAGCTGCCCACGAGGTCATCGAGAACCCCCTTCACCTCGACCCTGATGCCCGGCCGTAATCGCGGATCCCCTTCCGCCACTGCGCGGAGCACCACCTCCTCGGCGGCGCGCCGGTCCAGCTCGGCCTGGGCCAGAAACTCGGCGTGGTCCTCGCTCGCGGTGGCCTCGTCCACCAGGGTCCTCGATGCATCCGTGCTCGACGGCAAGGGAACCCTGCCTGCCTCGATGTCTGACCCGGCAGATGACCCCGAAGCCGAGCCCTCGCGTAGCTCGACCAGAGAGGTGTCCCACCCCGAAGCCGCGACCTCACCGCACCCCGGCGCCCCGCTGACGTCGATGCGAACCTCCAACAGCGCTTCCCCCAGAACGAGTGGATCCGAATCCCCATCCCCCTCGAGGGTGATCAGCTTGAGGTCGGTGCCTTGGAGCATGGGATAGAGCCCGCAGCGTTGAGCGACGTCCACGAGGAACTCCAGATCGGACTGGCGGTACTGGATCAGGACCGGCCACGCTGGCCCGTCGTAGGAGGCCTCCACGGCCACGCCAAGCGTCGCCCCCAGCTCCTCGGCGATCGACTTCGCGGTCGCATCCGTGTGCACCCGTACCGGCTGACTCTTCTTCAGCCGGTGAAGCAGGTCGTATCCGCGGATACGCGTCTCCCGTAGGTTGTTCGCTCCATAACCGTGCTCGACCCCCGTGACCTCACCGACAAAGAGGGGATCGGAGAAGCCATCGAGCGTCACCTTCATCGACTTTCCGAAGAGGGATGTACCGAGGGGTTGACCACCCGGAAGCTCCTCGAACGTCAGCTCGCATAGGTCGGGCGTCCCCAAGATACGCCGCACCTCCAAGGAGGCCAGTGGGCCCGGAGACTCAGGCGCGAGCTCGTATCCATCCAACTCGATGGTGATGTCGGGAATGATTGTTGCGTGAGTCACGATGACCTCGTAAAGACGGACAGCGGCGGGATACGAAGGAGAGTCCCGGCAGGGACATCGAGTGGATCGCTGATGCCGTTGAACGCAGCGATCGCCCGCCACAGGGCAGCGTTGCCGTAATACCGCTCCGCTATGACCTCTAAGCGCTCGCCTGGTGCATCCGGTCCGGCTCCGATGACCTCATGGACTACGACGTTGTCGGGCGCCAACTCAGCCCCTTCGGGAAGGAGCAGCAGCCCGTCTTCGGCCGGGGGCGACACCGTTGAGGGTGGAGGTTCAGCCGATCGTAGCAACCGCATCCTCAGCCACGATCGCCGCGGCGTCCCGCTCTGATCGAACTGCTCGAGACGCTCGGCCACCGCCTGAACGATCCCCGGCAAGTTCCACACCTTCCCCCACAGGAAACGCACGAGAGGCGGACGCCCGTAGCCTTCGCGGATGCCCGCATTCTCGGCAAGTTGCCACAGTGGGCGGGTGAGATCTCGCACGTCGGTAGTGACCGGAGGCTCGACCAGGAACGTATCGAATAGGAGATCCAGTTCGAGTTCGGTCTCCCCGCCTCCGGTGTAGAGAAGCGGATCGTCCATGAGCCGAGCGGACGTCAGTCGTCCGGTGGCCGATGATCGGGGTCGAACGCCGCTTCTCCGACGCATCACGAGCGACTCCGGGTTGAGTAGAGCCGCCAATCGCTGACCCGTCTCCTCGATGAGGAAGGCAACCCGTTCCATCAGAGCCTCCGCTGTTCATTGTCGAGCATTCTGCGACGGTCCAAGCGCTGCAACAGGCCCCCGAGCACTGCCGGTTCCGGAGGCCACCCGTCGGGAAGCTCCGGCCACCCTCCGGAGGAGTCAAGACCCTCCTGCGTCTCCTCATCGACCGGACGCGCTCGTACCGGCGCGCCCTCGGGCGGAGAAGCGGAGAGAGCGTCCCCGCCACGCGGGGCCAGGGACGGCCAGGTGGTCTCCAACGAAAGGGGCTGACGTGATCCGCCCCCGTCCCATCCCTCACCCGTCATGGGTTGTCTCTCCCGACGCACAACCGGCCGACGATCGGAGGTGTCGACCTCGACCGCGAGCCGCACACCGGGAATGGAAACAGCCTCACCGAGATCGGACGGCTCGATGTGTTGCGCGGGACGGGTGGGAGTGGAGCCGGCCTCAGGGCCCGGGTCGGGTGGAACGTCCGGATGGGCTCTGAGACTGGAATCCACTGATGGCAACGAACGGGGCTTGGATCCCGTAGATGGTGCTCGATCGGCAACAGGTTCTTCCGCAACCTCCGAGATTCTTGATCGAGCCACTGAAGGCTCTGGCCCTCCTTCCAACGCGTATTCGGACCGAGGTGGTAGGTCGTCCCGGCCGCCCCGCCGACGGCGGCGACCGACCGACCCCGTGGGCTCGGCGCGTGCACTCTCCTTCTGGGACGGCTTCATTCCGGGACCATTACCGGCCAGTTCCCCCTCGGGTTTTCGTGGAGCTCGAAACCGTTCATCCGGGTCGGGCTCGGGTCCCCTCGATGTCCCGCGCTGAGGATCATCCGACGTGGCCCCGGGGCCCCTGTCGCCCACATCTGGGGGGAGCGGCCGGAACTGCAGGGAGCGCGACTGCCCTGGTTCCAGGAGCCATGGAGCGCGGGCTCTGACCCGGGCAACCCAGTCTTCATAGGCACGCCGAGAGGTTGGCTCCGCAGGCGACGAGCGCCGGTCATCGCGTTGGATGCGCGTGGACACGAAATGAGTGACAACGCGCGCGGCGCGCGCCAGCACCCGCATGAACCTCCCTACAAGGCCGCGGCCCAGCATGTCCTACGCCCGCTGCAGTGTCTCGAAGACCAGGGTCACGCTTTCGATAGCGACTTCGTTCGTCATGGCGTCGAGAACTGCTCCTCGCCATCTAGCCGGCCACGCGTTCGTCAGATCCCATCGCGTGGCCTCCAGCACACCATCAGCCTCGAGAAGCAGGATGGAGACATTCCTGCGTTCGACCTTGCCTTGAATGCCCGACATGAACCATTGCCACAGTTCGCGGGAGCGCGTTAGCCCATATCGCAGGACGATGTCGCCGTATTCAACGCGCCCAGGGATCGCGTGAACGACCTGCTGCGTGCCGCCCTCCCTGTATCTGATCGTATTGATCTTGATGTCGAGTCCGCTGCACTCGACGAAGTGCCCCTCGGTAACTCCGCCGATGCTCAGCTTGAAGTTGTAGGCGCGGAACGGATCGATGAAAACACCGGGTTGTGCACCTGAAGTACTAGGTGCCACGGTCGGAGCGGCCTCAGGCATTGGTACCTCCCTCTATCTCGACCTCCGCCCCGCCGGCAAACTGGCTGATGCGGAACAGGATGAATTCGGCAGGTTTGACTGGAGCGATCCCGATGCGCGTCACCACCATTCCCGCGTCGATCATGTCGGGTGGATTAGTCTCTTCGTCGCACTGGACGAAGAACGCCTGCTGCGGAGTTGCTCCCATGAGCGCACCATCACGCCAGAGTCGAGTAAGGAACGCAGTCACATCGCGGCGGATGGACCTCCACAGTGTCCGATCGTTGGGTTCGAACACGATCCATCTCGTGCTCTCCTCGATCGATTCCTCAATCATGTTGAACAACCGGCGCACGTTCAGGTAGCGCCATTCACTGGCGCTATCGGCGAGGGTCCTGGCCCCCCAAACGCGGATGCCTTCTGTGCCGAAGAACCGGATCACGTTAACCCCGGCAGGGTTCAGCTCGCCCTGTTCCTCCTTCGTCGTGCTGTAGGTCACGTTGAGCGCGCCCCGCACGTTCTCATTGGCAGGAGCCTTATGGACCCCTCGGGTAGCGTCGGTGCGAGCCCAGATCCCGGCCATGTGCCCGGAGGGAGCCACATCTACGAGCTCATTTGGTGGAAGGGGATCCTTCACGGTTATGTAGGGGAAGTACATCGCACCGAAGCCCCCATCCGACTGTCGGGCCCGTAGACCTCCCGACGAAGCCCCTCCCTCTCCCCCACCTTCATCGTCCGAAGGCCTGGAACTGCTCGATGCGGTGACCACCTCGGTCAGCGCATGTGTGGATGAGACCTCGCGCGGGGGATCCAGGATCGCCACCCGGTCCTTGAGGTTCTCACAGTGGCTGAGGACCGCGTCGTAGGAGGCCGCGTCGCTGTAGCCGGGAGCCGCAACGATCGCTATCTCATCGATCGTTTCGAGTAGCTTAAGTCCCTCGCGTTTGCGTCCTCCCCCGGCGATGTTTCCCCGCGGCCCAACGTTGACGATGTAACACCGGACCCCGCCGTTCTGGAAGAATCCATAGACCGCGTGAGACAGAGGAGTGCTCTTACAGCCCTCTTCGTCCGCGAAGTTCCTGCGGAAGTCGGACCAGTTGTTGATCGCGACAACTTCATTGACGTGCTTCTTCGCATCGGGGGCCTCACCCACGAAGCCGGCCGTGTTGGTGCCCACACCTTCGATGGGCCGAGGTCCCTCCGGCACTTCCTCGATGTAGACGCCGGGTGTCAGGTAAGTCGTCGCCACGTCACTCCTCCTCCATCTCGAAACGCAGGACCAGCGGATCCTCTATGAGTGCAAGCGCAGCCACTTCGTAGTGGCGGTGACGGCCTTTGGCGGCGACGGTCACGACCCGCGCCGCGGGCTCGGAAGGAACGTTCTGGATGGCGAACCGTCCACGTGCGTCGGTAGTGGTCATGACATCCAGCTGAGGCAGCTCGACCCGGGCGAGTGGGATCGGTACGTCATCCGGGGTCAACACGATGCCGTGGAAGCTCGAGACCGTGGTTGGTAGGAACACCGCTTCGCGCACCTGCTTCCCGGGACTCTCCGGTAGCTCCTTCCTGACGGTGCCGCTAACTACGAACGAGGGCCGCGGTGCGACCCCGAGTCCGCCCCACACCTCGAGGGAGACGGGGCGTTGATCGACCTCCCACTCGTGGTTCTCGAGCGCCGAGAAGAGCAGAGCGCCGAGCGCAGCATGGGCCTCGCGGGGATCGGTCGCAGATGCCGTCACCAGATATCGGGCCCGGAACTGTAGTGGCGCCCTCCTCGGTCCCCTGCCCGGTGGCTCCGGCGCCAATTCGAGGAGATACAGGCTCAGCGAGGATTCACCGGCTTCTGGCGTCGGAGGATCCAGCGACACCGCGAAACCCTCCGCCGTGGCGCCTGCCCACCTAGTGATCTCGTCATCGAGTTCGTCTATCAGCCCAGCCTGCATCCGCTATCTCACCATCTGCACAGATTCAGCCTGCATGGCACCACCCACCAGCTCAGGGGAAAGGACCCACGTTTGTAGGTGCTCACCCGTTTAAGTCGTGCTTATCCTTTATGTCTTTTTAGCTTTGTACTCACAGAGGACAGGCAAGTCAAGGACAATTTCCCGACCTAGAGGATGTTCCGCATCAGAAGGGACTCGGCCAGGTCTTGCTCGCCCGCTCGTGAGATCTTGTTCTGGAGATATTGACGCCCGAAGTCGGTCTTGAGCTCGATCCACATCGGAAGGTGATCGGACATCTGAAAGGTCCGCCAGTCCTTGTAATAACGCGTCTTCTTCTGAGCGGTAGGCTTCTCCTCGTACGCCTTTCCCATCGACTTCGCGTAGGTCTCTTCATCCTCGTCCTTGTAGACGTACTCAAGGAAGTTGAAGACTCCTGCCCGAGACTCGTTGAGTTGGTCGTGGACATCCGGCGTCATGAACGCGATCTGATCGAAGTGTTTCGTTCGCAGGACGTTGGAAGGCGTACCAAGCAGCTTCTTGGAGACTTGGAAGCCGTTGCCGAGGATGGCTCGCATGGTTGCATCCTCGGTCTGGAAAACGTTGAAATCGCCAAGCAGGATCATGTTCCTTGCCCAAGCGTGTTTGGAGGTGGCCTGCTCCTTGAGGAATTTGCTGAGCTCCTGGAGCTCTCTAACGCGGTCAGGGTCCTCGGCACCATCTCCGTAGTAAATGTGAGCCGAGCAGATAGTGAACTTGAACCAACCGGCACGGAAGCCCACGAGGAACGGCGTGCGTGCGAATTGTGCGGTGGATGTCTTTCCTGACGGAGGAAGCACGATCTCGCCCGCCAGGCCCCCGAAGCCGATCTTTCTGGAGTCGTACAGAAAGGCGATCCTCTCCCTGTTTCCCCTTACGCCCTTGGTCACGTCGGTGATCAGGTGCTTCCACCAACCACCGAGGTATCCGAGCAACTTGTCCAATGCACGGAGGTCCTCGTTCACTTCCTGGACCGCAACCACGTCGAAGGAGTTGATGACCTCGGCGATGTAGAGGAGGGACTCCCGCCCGCGTTCTCCGTACTTGGTGGAGTCGAATTCCCTGATGTTCCAAGTCGCCAGCAGCAGCGTGGACTCGACGGTTCGTTCGGGGATCCCCGAAGCTCGGATCCCTTCCTTTAGCGCCAGAAGGCGATGGGCCGTTCTCTGGTCATCTTCGTTGTTCCGCTTGAGTTCGAAATAGAAAGGAATGGCTCTGCCGCTCCCACTAGGTTGGATGCAACCGAGGCATCGTATACACAACTTGTCTAGATTGGAAGGAAAAGCCCGGTTCGCGCAGTGGGGGCATTGGCAGTTATCGGAACGGGTTGAGATCGAGGCCGCACCCTCTGGTTCCGGTAGGGAAGCCGTCCGGCATCGGATCGTTCGTGGGCTGTTCTGTGTTCAGCGCATCGACGACCCCGAAGAATCCCTCCCGCAGTGCAAGGCGTGTCAGGTGAACCTCGGTGATTTCCGCCTCGGGTCCATCGATGGGATGGTTCGTCCAACCGATGACCAACACGGGATCCTCGGGATAGCCCTCGCAGCCGAAGGCGCCCGAGAAGCCTTCGTCCCCTCCCACCCAGAAGTTGGTCATATCGCCGGATCGGAAACCGCTCTTACGGTCACCGGATTCGCCCACTGCTACCGGGCCGAACTCGACGGAGCCATTCGTCTCCGCCGCCGCGAACACTCCGTACTGGGTGACGGACCCTCCCTGCAAGAGGACTATGAGTTCGTCGGCCCCATCGCTGTCGAAGTCAACAGTCGCGTATGGTCGGCAGAAGACACACCACTTGAGCGCGGCCCACGAGGCATCCGCTCGGCCGTCTCCAGTAACGTCGACTGCCACTAGATAGGAGTCCTCGTACTCGCGGTCGCACCGTCCGTCGTCCCGGAGGGTCGTCGCCGTCCAGGCGGTGCCGTCACTACCGTCGCCGAGGAGGTCGATCCCCCGAAGCCTCTTGATGTCGCACACCGGGAAGCCGAGGCCGATGTCCCGTCCGACTTCGGGGGCCTGGGTCTCCTCAGGCGTGGGGCTCTTCGACGGCGTGGCGACCGGATTCACGAGGCGGTTCTCCCCGGTGATGGCCCCCACCGTCACGATCGAGACCACCGAGATGGCCGCGATCACCGCTATCCCGCTCAGCGCGGTAACGGCCCTCCTGATCCTGGTTCGCCGGAAAACGACTCCCTCCATCTGAGGGGACGGCCTGACGTCCTCCGACACCCGATCCCGCAACTCTCTCAGCTCGCGTTCGAGATCACTCACCGTTCTCACCTCTCATGTGCTCGCGGAGTGACGAAAGACCTCGCGCCACCAAGGAGTTGACGGCTCCCACGGATGTGCTCAGGGCCGACGCAGTCTCTTGCTCGGACAATCCTTCACAGTGACGAAGCACGATCGCGGCGCGCTGACGTTGAGGCAGCACCCCGAGCGCATGCAGGAGCTCATCGCGAACCTCGACTTGTCCCAACCGGACGTCGTCCTCTCCCTCGACCGCGCGCTGATGCCGGGCGAAGAGTCGTTCCCTGGTCACGCGCCGGAAGTGATCTCTGCAGAGATTGACCACGACACGTCGCAGATAGGGGCCGAACGCCTCGGGTCGACGGAGGTCCTGGAAGCGCCCGAAGGTGCGCACGAACGCCTCCTGGGCGAGATCCTCGGCCAGGTGTCGATCCCCGGTCATGAGGTAAGCCAGACGTACAGCATCAGCAGAATGCTGATGGAAGAGATCGCCCGCTCTACCCCTGCCCAGGGTCATCGCCCCCTTGGACGCTTCCGCGCCCCTTGCTGCCGCCACTTGCTCTCTGGTCCTGTTCACGATACTTAGACGAACGAGGACCCCGATAGACCGCGCTCCGAT
>WHTI01000188.1 GCA_009377815.1 Actinomycetota bacterium | reverse complement strand
CGGAGAGTCGTCGGTAGAGCCTGAAGGGGCGGCTGGAACCGGAGAAAGGTCACTATCGGTAGTCGGGCCCCCCTCGTCGGGCGGCGGGGGCTCGGCCATCGCAGGCGGGGCACCCCGGTAGCGGACCAGGAGGTAGAGGCATATCGCCATCACGATGAGCGCGGTGATCTGGCTCCCGGTGAGCCCGAAGTAGCGCTTGTCGACCCGCAGGAAGTCCTCGACGACCCTCATCCCTCCGTACCAGAGACCGAAGATCAAGGTCAGGAGCCCCCGGTTCCGAGCCTTGCGGCCGACCCACACGAGCACCGCGAACAGGATCCCGGCGGAGATGAAGTCGTAGATAGCGGTCTGGTGGAGCGTGATGTCGTAGCACCCGAGCGACGGCGGGCTTCCTCGCTCAAGGGCGGCGCGGTACACACTCTCCGAGAGCGGCGGGTTCCCCGAGGAACCGACGCAGCGCCAGCCGAGGAAGAAGTCCGTCGGTTTGCCGAGGTGATCGCCGATCATCAGGTCGCCGATGCGCCCGATGAAGATCCCGAGTGCGAGCCCGGGTGCCGCAAGGTCGGTCATCGGCCAGAACCCCATCCTGTGCTTGCGGACGTAGGGATAGGCCGCGAGTACCCCACCGGTGATGCCACCGAGGAGCGAGATGCCTCCCTCCCACACCCTGAACACGGCGAGCGGGTCGTCGAAGTTGTCGGTGATCTCGGAGAAGTGCCCGATCGTGTAAGCCACCCTGGCCCCCACCATCGAGCCCAGCAGTCCCCAGAACAACGCGTTCCAGATGTCGTTCTCGTGCGGCCCACCCCACCGCTTCGATCGCCGCACCATGTACTGCGCGCCGATCAGGAAGCCGAGTGCGATGCCGATCCCATGCGGACTGACCGCGACCGGCCCGATGTGGATCCGCGACAAGATCTCCCACTCCAGCGGGTTGATCGTGAACTTAACGGGGAGAGCGGCGAGGGTCACAAGACGAAACTCACGGACACGTCCGCCCGAACTCCACGAAGCACTCGTGGGTCAGGGGCATCCGCTCCGCGAACAACCTCTCCACCGCCTTCGCGTAGGTCCGGATCTCATACTGCGCGCTCTCTGCGTTCCTCAGGGCGAGGAAATTCATCATCGAACGGGCGTTGACCGTCCAATAGAACTGCGTGTAGATGCCAACCGGGAGGATGGCCCGAGCAACCTCTTTGGCTACCCCCTGTTCGAGCATCTCTTCGTATTCCTTGTAAACCTCGCGGTAGATCTGCTCGAAGCGACCTCGCGTCTCGTTCGCCAGGTCATCGTCGACAGGCTCGAACGAATACGCGCCGGGTTTACCCACTTGCGATCTGACGTTGTGAACCTCGGGAACGTAAAAGTCGGCCTCGAGCTGGTGGTATCTGGCAGATTCCTCGTTGAAAGAACTGACCCTATGTCTCATCCATTCGCGCACCACGAAGATCGGGCACCGGATGTGAAAGCGGAACGAATTATGTTCGAACGGGGATCCGTGTGCAGCCCGCATAAGGAACCGGATGAGACCCATGTCACGATCGTCCATCTCTTCCTTGCGCACCGCGAACGAAACGCGCGCCGAATTGACTACGGAAAGGTCGTCGGCCATCGCCGAATCGAGGCGCACGAAGCCATGATCGAAGAGCAGCAATTCGTTGGGCTTATCGCCCTCGCGGATGTCCCGGGAAACGAGATCGGGGTACTTCGAGAGGTCTAGAGTCATGTCATCGGAGTATAAGGAGGCACATGGCACAAAGTCGGAAATCCATCCGAGCCCCCCGTGGGACCGAGCTTTCGTGCCGCGGGTGGCCGCAAGAGGCGGCGCTCCGGATGCTCATGAACAACCTCGATCCGGAGGTCGCCGAGCGGCCGGAGGATCTCGTCGTCTACGGCGGCTCCGGGCGGGCGGCCCGCTCGTGGGCCGCGTTCGACGCCATCGTCACCGAGCTCAGGGACCTCGGGGACGACGAGACGCTCCTGGTCCAGTCCGGCAAGCCGGTGGGCCGCTTCCGGACCCACCCCGGGGCGCCGAGGGTCCTGATCTCGAACTCGATGCTGGTCCCCCACTGGGCGACCTTCGATGAGTTCCACCGCCTCGAAACCCTCGGGCTAACGATGTACGGCCAGATGACCGCCGGGTCGTGGATCTACATCGGCTCCCAGGGCATCCTGCAGGGCACCTACGAGACGCTCGCCGAGCTGGCGATCCAGAGCTTCGATGGAACGCTGGCGGGCCGGATCGTCCTTACCGCAGGCCTCGGGGGCATGGGGGGCGCCCAGCCCCTGGCGGTGACGATGAACGGCGGGGTCGCCCTGTGTGTGGAGGTCGACCCGACCCGGCTCGCCAAGCGTATCGAGACCCGCTACCTCGATCGCTGGACCGAAGACCTCGACGAGGCCGTCGCCTGGGCCGAGGACGCCCGCACCGCCAAGCGCGCAGAATCCATCGGTCTTCTCGGCAACGCCGCCGAGACCCATCCCCGGCTCCTCGAGATGGGTTTCGCCCCCGACGTCGTGACCGATCAGACCTCGGCCCACGACATGCTCGAGGGCTACGTTCCCGCCGGCATGCCGCTCGCCGACGCGCTCGCACTCCGAGGCGACGATCCCGAGAGCTACATGAAGCATTCCTACGAGTCCGTCGCGCTGCACGTCGAAGCGTGGCTCGGATTCCAGTCGAAGGGCGCCATCGCGGTCGAGTACGGCAACGCGATCAGGGCGCAAGCGGAGAAGGCAGGCGTCACCAACGCCTTCGACATCCCCGGCTTCGTCGAGGCTTACGTTCGTCCGTTGTTCTGCGAGGGCAAGGGTCCGTTCCGCTGGGCCGCTCTGTCGGGCGACCCGAACGACATCCACGTCACCGACGAGGCGATCCTCGAGCTGTTCCCCGAAGACGAACGTCTCGCCCGGTGGATCCGAATGGCATCCGAGAAGGTCGCGTTCCAGGGACTCCCGGCGCGCATCTGCTGGCTCGGCTACGGCGAACGAGCGAAGGCAGGACTCGCGTTCAACGACCTCGTCGCCTCGGGAAAGATCTCGGCCCCCATCGTCATCGGTCGCGATCACCTCGATGCCGGCTCGGTCGCGTCGCCTTACCGCGAGACCGAGGGGATGATCGACGGCTCCGATGCGATCGCCGACTGGCCGATCCTCAACGCGCTGCTGAACACCGCGGCCGGTGCCCACTGGGTGAGCGTCCATCACGGAGGCGGCGTCGGCATCGGCAACTCGATCCACGCCGGCATGGTCGTGGTCGCCGACGGCACCCCGGAAGCCGCGGCGAGGCTCGAACGCGTCCTCGACGTCGACCCCGGTACCGGCGTCATCCGCCACGTCGACGCGGGCTACTCACGAGCGATCGAGGTCGCCGGAGCCCGAGGCGTCCACATCCCCATGGAGCCCAACCCCAGGGACTGAATTCACCTCCGCGTCGCGGCGAGAACGCGAAAAATCAATGTGGGGTGCCTAGCCTGGTGGAGTGGTCACGGCTACGAGCGATCTCGCCGAGCGCCTCACGCGCGCCGACTCCTCCTACTGGCATTCGTGGGGAGAAGCGGTACGCGATCTCCACGAGAACCCCCATGGCGTCGAGGTTTTTCGGTTTGGACGGGTATCGGCGCTGCACGTACACAGCGCGCCGGTACCCGTCTTCAACCGCGTCCTGGGGGTCGGTGAGTACGACACGACCCTGATCGACGACATCCTCGCCCTTTACGGCGAGCGCTTCACGCCGTGCCGCTTCGACATCGATCCGTTCTCGTCCGGCCCCCAGCTCCTCAGTGCCTTGAACGATCGGGGACTGCATCCGTCGGAGTTCCAGACGACGCTGTACCGCGCCGACCTCGACGACATCGAAGAGGTATCGGCACCCAGTGTCGAGATCCGCCCGGTGAGCCCTAGCGAGATCGACTTCTACGCTCAGCTCTACGAGAGCGCCTATCACGGCGATCGGGCTCCGGCACTGCTCAGTCGCTTCCGCATCGACTCGATGAAGGCGCGCTTCGGCAAACCGGAGTGGACCTTCTACATGATGCTCGTGGATGGCGTCCCCGCTGGGGGCGCCGCCCTTCACATCGCCGACGACGTAGCGACGCTCGCCGGTGGGGCCACGATGTACACGCTCCGGGGCCGCGGATGCCAGTCCGTCGCCATCAACCGGCGGCTCATCGACGCCGCCGACGCCGGCTGCAAGATCGCGGTCACGAGATGCGGGGTGGGCACCCCGAGCCAGCGCAACATGGAGCGCTCCGGCTTCGCCACCGCCTACACCAAGAGCGTGTGGCAGCAGCAGCTGCTGCTCTAGACAGCCGGCCTCCCAGCGCCGATGATTTCCTGGGGAGTGGGGAGTCTAAAGGGGAGTGGATCCGCACGGGATGCCCGCACGGCATGAAGACCAGGGGGTTTGGCATGGCGATCGTCAATCTGAGACATCCGCTTCGAGGTCTGGCCGACGAGCAGGACCGCGTCGAGATCGAGGGCGAGGATCTCGTGTCGGTCGTGCGCGGGCTGGAAGCGCGCTACCCCGCCATGGCCGGCTGGATCCTCGACGAGGCCGG
>WHTI01000220.1 GCA_009377815.1 Actinomycetota bacterium | reverse complement strand
GGAGCTCAGGTCCCCGACGATGCTGCTCCTCGACGAGCCGACCGACAACCTCGACATCGATTCCGCCGAGGCCCTCGAGCGGGGCCTGGCGGCCTACCAGGGGGCGGTGATCGCGGTCACCCACGACCGGTGGTTCATGCAGCTCATGGATCGCTTCCTCGTGTTCCACCGCGACGGGACCGTCGCCGAGGAGATCGAATCCCCCTACGAGGTCCGGATCCCGCCGACCTCGGGATGTGAGGCCCGGCATCTCTTCGCCCGCCGGACCTCACATCCCTCGTAAGACCTTCGGGCCCGACATCGGCGACCTTTGCCGGATGCTCGGGGGCCCCGCCTCGGGCAGCATGGACTCAGGTTTTACCCCCGACCACAACCCCCGGGAGGAGAGTCGCCCCACTTTCCTCTCAGCAGCCGAACTGATCGAGGGGGCCGCCCCGCCCCCTCGATACGGCTCGGCAAGCTTTCGGCGCAAGCCGGATGAAAACGACTTCTGGAGCATGAAGGTTCCGACCCCCACCCGGAACCCAGTGCTCCAGAAGCGCGTTCTACGATGGTTGAGATGAAGTTCCGGGCACTCCTGATCTCCCTTGTGGCGATAGTCGTCGTCCTCAGCGCGTGCGACGGGGACGAAGAACCCGGGTCGGCACCGACTCCGGCCCCGGCCCCGGCCGAGAGCCCCTCGCCCACACCCTCCGAGTCCCCGACCCCCGAGGTCATCACCGGGTCCGACTGTCCCAACGAAGCCGCGGCGGCGGCCACCGGAGAAGCGATCAGCGGATCGTCGTGGGCGGAGGCCGGGATCGACGGGGAGGGTGAGGAGGGCGAGGTCGAGATCGTGATCGATGCGGATGCTCCCATCGACTGTCAAGTGTTCGTCGTGGCGACCGTTGACCAGGTCACGTCTTCCAATGTTGTCGAGGGAGATATACAGCTCGAGCTCATCCCGCCCCAGGTCCGCGAGCTCGTCGACATAGACGGGTCCGGTGCACCCGAGGTATTCATCAGCGTCCAAGCCGGGGCCTCAACCGAGTTCGGTGCCCTGTTCCTGCTCGATCCCGTGCGGCCGGTGACCTTCGGAGATCCGGACCGGGGTAACGGCGATCTGATCGCTTTCGGTGGGGGCGTGACCCACCTCGATGGAGCGGCGTGCGCGCCCGACGAATCGGGCACTGTTGTGATCTCGGGAGCCGGTCTCCCAGGCAAGAAGTATCTGCTCGAACGGACCTTCTACCGGCTGGACGACGACCTCCTGGTCGAGATCCGTACCGAGGAATCGAAGGAGACTTATGAGGGACTGAGCCGATACCCCGAGTTCGCCGGCGCGCCCTTCGGGAACTGCCCGGGATAAGCCCTCCTGCATTTAGGGTTGGGCTCATGGAGCATGAGTACGACTTCGAGGAGCTCGAGACCCGGCTAGCGGTCAGGTGGGTCCAGGACGGCGATTACGTCGCGCCCGAGGTCCCGCTCGATCCCTCTCGGAAGCGCTATGCCCTGACCATGCTTCCGTATCCCTCCGGGGATATGCACATGGGCCACGTCGAGGTGTTCTCGATCCACGATGCCTACGCCCGGCACGCCCGGATGAACGGGTTCGAGGTGCTGAATCCCTTGGGTTTCGACGCCTTTGGACTTCCCGCCGAGAACGCGGCGATCAAGAGAGGCATCAACCCGCGGGAGTGGACCTACTCGAACATCGAGAAGCTCCGTTCGAGCGCAGAACGCCTGGGTTGCTCGTTCGACTGGACGCGAACCTTCCGAACCTGTGATCCGGAGTACTACCGCTGGAACCAGTGGATCTTTCTGCGCCTATTCGAGCGCGGACTCGCTTACAAGAAAGAGGCCGCGGCCAACTGGTGTCCCAAGGACAAGACGGTTCTGGCCAACGAACAAGTGATCGGGGGACGCTGCGAGCGCTGCGACACCCTCGTCGTCAAGCGTTACATGACCCAATGGTTCTTCAAGGTCACCGACTACGCCGACCGGCTCCTCGACGACATGGTGATCAACGAGCACTGGACCGACCGCCTGAGGATGCTGCAGTCCAACTGGATCGGCCGCTCCTACGGCGCCGAGGTCGAGTTCCCGATCGAGGATCTCGACGAACCGATCACGGTCTACACCACCAGACCGGACACGTTGTGGGGCGCCACCTTCTTCGTGATGGCACCGGAGCACAAGCTGGCCGAGGAGCTGGTCAAGGGGACGCCGGTCGAGGCCGAACTGAGGGAGTTCCGCACCGAGGTCGAACGCATGACCGAGATGGACCGGACCTCAACCGAGCGCGAGAAGAAGGGATTGTTCCTCGGTAAGTACGCGACCAACCCGGTCAACGGCGAGCCGATACCGATCTGGATCGCGGACTACGTGCTCCTCGACTACGGCACCGGCGCCATCATGGCCGTGCCGGCCCACGATCAAAGGGACTTCGAGTTCGCGCGTCGCTACGACCTCGAGGTTCGCGTGGTGATACAACCTGAGGGCGAGTCGACCGACGCCGACTCCATGACCGAGGCCTTCCCGCACGACGGGGCGATGGTGAACTCGGGGGAGTTCGACGGCACCCCGGCCGATGAGGCCGTTGCGAAGGTGACCGCGTGGCTCGAGAAGAAGGGGATCGGCAAAGGGGCGGGCAACTTCCGGCTGCGCGACTGGTTGATCTCGCGTCAGCGTTACTGGGGCACGCCGATCCCGATCATCTCGTGTGACCACTGTGGGCAGATACCGGTCCCCGACGACCAATTGCCGGTCGTGCTACCCGACGGGATCGACTTCACGCCGTCGGATGAAGCCTCGCCGCTGGCCAATGCCCACGATTGGGTCAATGTGCCGTGCCCGAAGTGCGGTGGTCCGGCGAAGCGGGAGACCGACACGATGGACACGTTCGTGGACTCGTCGTGGTACTTCCAGCGCTATCTCGATCCACACAACGAGGAGATCCCGTTCGACCGCGCCAAGTCCGATGCGTGGATGCCCATGGACATCTACACCGGTGGCATCGAGCACGCCGTCCTCCATCTCTTGTATGCCCGGTTCTTCCAGAAGTTCTTCGTCGACATCGGCATGGCCCGAGACCCCGAGCCGTTCCCGCGCATGGTCAACCAGGGCCAGATCACGATGGGCGGCAAGAGGATGTCGAAGAGCAGAGGCAACCTCGTGTCTCCGGCCGAGGCGTTCGAGCTCTACGGCGCCGATGCCTTGCGCTTGTTCATCCTGTTCTCAGGCCCCCCCGAGCAGGACTACGACTGGCCCTCTGAGGGCGTGACCTCCATAGGTCGCGTGACGGCCCCGTGGCTCCAGCGCGTGTGGCGCCTGTGCGAACTGGCGAGAACCCTGGAGGGTAGCGATCGCGGCGACGCCGAGCAGGATCTACTCAAGAGCCAGCACCGCACCATCAAGGCCGTCTCCGCCGACTTCGAAAGCCTCTCCTTCAACACCGCGATCGCTCGTCTGATGGAGCTGGTGAACGACGCCTACCGTTACCGGGCTGCCGGCGGCGCCAATGGCGAGGTCCTCCGCGAGGT
>WHTI01000025.1 GCA_009377815.1 Actinomycetota bacterium | reverse complement strand
CGTACGTTGACCCGCTCATGCATTCCCCCATCGCGAAGGGCGTGCCACGGGACGGGCGTACGTTGACCCGCTCATGCATTCCCCCATCGCGAAGGGCGTGCCACGGGACGGGCGTACGTTGACCCGCTCATGCGCCGTCCTCGGGCAGGACCTTGCCGATCAGGAGGTGGACCAGGAGGGCCGTCGGAACCAGGAACGACAGGATCACGGCGGGGATGACGATGCCGGAGTCGTTGGTGGCGAACCCGAACACGGCAACGATGAGACCGGCGATCATCCCCTGCCACAGCTTCGGGTAGCGGGCGGCCATCTCGTGCCACTGTCCAACCGGCCTCCGCAGGAGCCAGGCCATCGCGCCGAGAGCAGGGGGCACGAAGAGGGTGTATATCGAGCTACGAAACACCCTGAGGTTCGCTTCCGCCTTACGCGAGATCGTGTCCCACAAGATCCCGTAGCCCCGGGACCGGACGTCGTCGAAGAGCCTCCCGAGGTGGGTCCGGGATCCCGAGGGGCGAGCAAGATCGACCATCAGGAACACCCCGACGGCCGCGACCGCGCCGAGGATCGCCAGACCGATGGTCCGAAGGCTCGGCCGGACCCCGGCCAGCAGCATCCATGTGACCGTGAACCCGGGGACCAGGGCGATGACCCCTCCGACATCGCTCCCGAACTGAGGAGCGCCGTCGACGATGACCACGAACAGGAAAAGGAGTGCGATGGTGACCAGTGTGCGCCGGGTGCTCCCCCACCGGTGAACGACCAGGGCTGCGGTCAGGACCGCGGTGCCGGCGAGGACGGAGAACGCGATGTTGCCGGCCCCCGAGAACCGCCCGGCAACGATGGGCGAGTAACCGAACACGGTGTTCATCTGAAGTCGGGCGCCGAACATGAGGTCGAGCGACAGTAGACCCAGGGTGCCCGCGCTGAGCATAAGTAGGCGATCGAGAGCGTGTTGCCTCACGAGCCACACCCCCGCCACCAGCGCCGCATCGATCGCGAGGATCGCACCCACGTAGAGAGGTAACCCGAGGTCGTGCGCGGGGAGAGCGCCGGCGAGGAACGTCGAGATCGGGAACGCGACGATCCCGAGGCCGGCCGCCTCGAGGGTCCTTCCCAGGGCGGCGCCGGCGACCTCGTGCTTCCGTCGTTCGCGCCACGACAACAGGAGGAGGGCCAGGAGATAGACCGCGATCTGGAAGATCACGAAGGTCGCGTTGATGCCGTTCTTGACCCCGTCGATGAAGACACTCTCCTCATCGAGTGCGACCGCGGTCGCGATACGGTCGCCGTCCATAGGGATCGACTCGAACGTCCGCCCGTTCATCGAGGCCGGACGATCGAGCCCCAGGAACTCGATCACGGTTGGGGCTACGCCGGGGAGCGTGACCACTCCTGTTCGTCGCGTCGACGCGGAGCGGAGCGTGTCGCCCGGCTCGAATCCCGGACCGACGGCGATCGCCACTCCGAGATGAGCGACGTCCCACGCCGGTGCCGTGGGCGACACCACGAGCAGCAGGTCTCTCGACTGGTCCAGCTGACCGCTGATGTGAGCGAGGGCCTCGTCCGCGCTCGCCAGGGCTTCTCCTCGTTGGGCGGTGAGTGGGACATCGTTCATGCCGGCGAGCAAGTCGGTTCGCAGCAGATCCCCTTGATCCGCCACGATGACCGCACAGTCTTCGGCAAGCGCGACGTCGAGTGCCTCGGCTAAGGCGTCTTGATCGGTACGCACCCCGAACGGAGCGTCCGGGTCGTCTCGGAGCAGTGAGGGACCCGTGGCGGCCAACTCGACGACCCCCAAGTCGTCCATCGCGGCAAGGAGCGTGAATCGCCCGTCACGTCCCGGCAGCGGTGCCGGATAACCCGGGTCGCCGTTCCCGATCGCGATGACGGGCGCGTCGACGGCCGTCGCCAGCGCACCGGGCACCGCTCCGTAGCCGGCCTCCTCGGCCAGCTCTTCGATCTCCCTCATCCCGGCCACCCGGACGTCGGTCTCGAAGGGACCCTGAGCTCGGGGTCTTCCGATCGGCCCGCCGGACATCGCTCCCCCCTCGACGCGCGCCCCCGCCCCGATCGTGGCGAACCCCGACGCGTAAGTGGTCCGGGCCGCGTTCGTCCGCACCGATATCGATCCGGCCGCACCGGCCTCGGTCAGCCTCAGTAGCTCCGGGGGCCGGAACGTCTCGATGTCACGCCACGTAACACCAGGAAGCGTGAAGATCACGGCGCGACCGCAGGAACCCTCTTGCGCCTCGGCAGTGCTGGCCGGCACGACGAGTGCGGCCAGGAACGCAACGACGATCGCCGCCCTAAGCCTCATGTGCGAGCTCCCGGTAGATCTCTGTCAATCTCGCCAGCATCGCCGAGGTAGAGAAGTTCTTCCTGAGGTCCCCGGCCGCCTTCCGTGCGTAGCCCTCGGCGGCGGTGCGATCGTCGAGCACTTCGGACAGAGCGGATGCCAGGGCCTCGGGGTCGTCGCGCGGAACCAGACGTCCGGAGACGCGGTCCTCGATCAACTCCGGCATCCCACCCACGTTCGTAGCAACGATCGGAGTGCCCAGCAGGATGGCCTCCTGGGCGGACAGCGGCACGCCTTCCCAGATCGACGACAGAACGTAGGCATCGGCCGCGGCGAGGTGGTCGGGCACGTCGGGGCGGAATCCGAGGAAGTGAACCCGACCGGCTATCCCCGACCGTTCCGCGGCGGCCCTCAGGTCCCTTTCCAGCCGCCCCTCTCCGAGGATGACCAGGTGAACCGTTCCAGGAAGACGCGCGATGGCACCGAGCATCACGTGAAGCGCCTTCTGCGGCACCAAGCGGGCGACGGTGACGACCATCTGGTCGTCCGCGCTCAGTCGCAGTTCCCTGCGAACGTCGTCGCTGCTCCTGGTGACGGCCGGGGCCTCCCCCACTCCGAGATGGAGGACCTCGATCGTCGCGGCACGCGCCGGAGCGGCGGACCGAAGACGGTCGGCGATCTCCTCCGACACCGCGAGGGTTCTGTCACTGAGCTTGGCCACCAATGGTTCGGCCATGCGGAACGCGCTCGCCTTGAGTGCCCCTGCGATCTCCGGCTGCACGAGGTTGTGGACCGTGACCACGACCGGAACGCCGGCGTCCCTAGCCGCACGCGCGGCATCGATCCCCGCCCGCAGCCCGTGTCCGTGGACCACCTGGTAGCCGCGCCTGGAGATCAGCGTTCGCAGCGTTTTGACCGCTTGCCGGTGCCCGAGTGGTCCCTTGGGAACGTGAAGGGGGTGGACGTCTCCGGGCATCTCGGCGGGGAGGTCGGGAGCCCCTGCGATCTCGATCTCGCAGCCGGCGTCCCGGTTCAGCTCCTCCGTGACCCTCGCGACGTGAGCCGCCACACCGCCGGTCGATGTCCCGAGCACCTCGAGGACCTTGATCGGGCCGGTCACGACGCTCCCGGCAGGATCCGGCGGAGTTGCTTCAGCTCCGGTGTTTTCAGCATCATCATCGCGGCGAAGTAGAAAACCGCCCCGGCGAGTCCGGCCACGGCGAGTTCCGTGAAGGCTGCGCTCTTCGAGGTCCCCTCCATCACACGCGATACGGCGAGCATCGCCAGCAGGGCACCGATCGCGATCGTTGTCGTTCTCAGCAAAGATGTCCGGAGGGCCGCGGACCTCGTGGACCCAACCCGCACGTGGAACGTCCGGCCGAGGACGATCGCTCCGAGCGCGAACCCGAGCGAATGCCCGAAGGCGAGTCCCGCCACCTCCCATCCCTCGGGCAGCGCATTGAACAGGACGACGCCCGCGACGCTAGAGACCACGACCGTGCCCGCGTTGACGAGCGTGGGCGTCTTCGTATCCCCCAAGGCGTAGAACCCGCGCGTGAACACCAGGAACGACGAGTACATCGGGAGCCCGACCGCGAACGCGAGCAGGACCCGGCCGACCAGTTCGGCCCCCGCCGGTGTCATCACCCCATACTGCAAGGTCACCTGGGACAGAGGCTGGGCGAGAGCGACCAGCGTCGCCGCCATCGGCAGCAGGACGAAACCGAGCATCCGCAGGCCGTCTCGCATCCGAACCAGCAGTTGCCCCTCCTCCTTCCGCGCCACATGCTCCGACATCGCCGTGAAAAGCACTGAGAAGATCGGTGCCGCGAACAGGGCATGGGGTAGATAGAAGAAGGTGTACGCCCACTGATAGGCGGCCACCCCACCCTCGACCTTGTTGGCGAGCACGAGGACCACGATCAGTCCGGCCTGATAGCCGCCCGCGTATCCGAGCGCCCAGACCCCGAGGCGCGCTCCTCGCTTGACCGCCGGGTGGCGCGGATCGAAACGGAAGCGGAAGTGCCACCCAAGCCTGACGAGCTGTGGGATCAGCACTACGGTCATCGCCACGACTCCGAGCGTCGTACCGATGCCTAGGACCAGGACCTCCCCCGAGGTGATGCCCTGCACGGACGGGGGCCGGTTCCCTCGCATGGACGCGTAGAGAAGGTACGTGCCGATGACCACGAGGTTGCTGAAGATCGGGGCGACCGCCGCCAGCGCGAACCTCCTGCGAGCGTGCAACGCGCCGGTCATGATCATCCCGGCGCCGTAGAAGATCACCTGAGGGGCGAACAGGCGCAGGAAGGTCGACCCGAGCTCGACCTCCTCGTCCCGCAGGGCCGCGTCGTTCACACCGATCGTCAGGACGCGCATGATCAGGGGGGCCGCGAGAGCGAGGAGTCCGCCGATGACGATCAGCCCGACCAGTGCCACCGAAGTCAGCGCGTTGGCCGCATCCCACCCCTCTTTCTCTTCACCCTTCACCAGGTACTCGACGAAGGTCGGCACGAAGATCGAGGTGAGTACGCCCGCGGCAACCAGTTCGAAGATGACGTTGGGCGCGGTGTTGGCGGTCTGGTAGGTGTTCGCCAGGAAGGTCGTCCCCATCGCGGCGGCGACGACGATGACGCGGATGAAACCGGTGACCCTCGAGGCCGCGGTCGCGAGCGTGATGACCGCCGCACCCCGCGCCAGCGATGGAGGTCCGGATCCCACCGTCACGTTCAGCTCGACGGTATGGGCTGCGGCAGGATGCTCTCCGCTCCGCTACCCACGCCGTAGTGATGGCCCCTTACGCCGCCGATGGCCTCCTCGAGGGTGAGGATGGTCGCGGTCCCTCCCGCAGGCGACCCTGCATCGTCGACCGTGGACACCAGAGCCGCCGCATCCTCATCGGAACGGATCATCTGAACCGCGGCCCAGATGCTCGAGGACGACTCCGCCAGCACCACCGCTACATCGTTCTGGGCGATCGAGCTCCCCAGCGCTCTGGTGAACTCGTTGATCCGGAAGGGAGGATCGGAATCCGATCCGACCAGCACCAGGATGGTCGCTCCCTCGTTGACCAACTGCTGCTCCTCGACCACCTGCGTCTCGATGAAGCCCGCTTCCTGTAGTTGCGTCGCGAGTTCCTCGAGCGTCTCTTGGGCGGTGCTCTCTTGCTCCCCCTCATCGCCCACCCCGCCCAGCGAAGCCTTGCCGATCAGGTCGCCCACGTCGTCGCCCAGTTCGGCTCGCAGCCGGTCCGGATCGCTCTCCGACGACCCCAGCAACAGCGCGATCTGGTCGACGGTCGCATCATCGGACAGAGAGGCTTGCTCCAAGAAGGTGATGATCGAGGTGATCTCGCCGCCGGATTCTCCGATCAGTGACTGGATCTCGTCCACGAAATCTCCGTTGGTGCCCTCGAACTGAACGATGACGACTTGCCGGCCGGAGAGCGCACCGTTGATCAACAGGGGCTGGATCTCGGAGGCGAAGCCCTCGCTTTCACTGAGCTGTTCCTCGAGCGAGAGGGTCTGTTGACGCAGGTCCTCGTTCGTCGTGCGGATGTCCTTGAGATCGTTCCGAAGGTCCTTGATGAGGTTCTCGCCCAGCACCGCGGAACCCATCAGCACGCCGATCCCGAGCGCGAGGAAGACCGCTACGATCGAGACAAGGTGGTACCTGAAGTCGATCAACGAAAACTCTCTCTCATCCGAAAATGGCCTGTGTGAATTTGAACCATAGGTTCTGCAGCTGGAGCCAGTACAACTCGAGCCGCAAACGCATCGGCTCCGACAGGGAAACCACGATAGCCATCGTCAAGAGTGCGGCCACCACGAGCAACGCTAGGTCGCGCCTCCGCACCCGACCCCGGTAGAGCCGGCTGACCCCTTTGGCATCGATCAGGATCGTGCCCACGCGCAAGCGCGTGAGGAAGGTCGAAGCCATCCCTTTGCGCCCCTTGTCCATGAACTCGACGAGGTTGGCGTGCGTGCCCACCGCGACGATCAGCTCCGCCCCCTGTTCGTAGGCGAGCAGCATCGCGATGTCCTCGGAGGTCCCCGGCGCCTCGTAGACGACGTTAGGCACTTCGAGGGCCTCCAGACGCTCGAGCCCGGGGGCCTCGCCCCCCGGATAGGCGTGGACGATCAGCTCCGCGCCCGAGAGCATCGCTTCGGTCGTTACCGAGTCCATGTCCCCGATGATGATGTCGGGCTTGAGGCCCACGTCGAGCAGTGCATCGGCGCCGCCGTCCACGCCGACGAGGACGGGCCTCATCTCGCGGATGTATGACCTCAGGGCGCGGATGTCGTCCTTGTAGTCGTAGCCGCGCACCACGATCAGCACGTGCCGGCCGTGGAACGTGGTCTTGACGTCGGGGAGGCGAGCCGCCTCGAGCAACACATCGCGTTCCTCACGGACGTACTCGATCGTGTTCTCGGCGAATCGCTCGATCTGCGTCGCGATCGAACGTTTCGCTTCGTCCAGGGTCGCCTCGACCGCTTCGATGGTCAGGACCTGACCCTTGCCGAGCTCGATCCGGTTTCCGCCCGACTCGCGGAACACGAGGCCATCATCGATACACAGCCGGGCCCCCTCGGACGTTTCCATGATCCCCTTGCCGATGTCGTCGATCACCGGGATGCCAGCGCTGACGAGAAGGAGCGCACCGATGTTCGGATAGCGCCCACTGCTGGAGCGGGACGCGTTGACGACCGCGGCAGGCTGTCGTTCGATGATCCCCTCGGCGGCGATGCGATCGATGTCCTGGTGATCGATGACCGCTATCTCGCGCGGTTGAAGCTTGGGAAGCAGGTTCTTCGTCCGCTTATCGACGCGCGCTCGCCCACGGATCACCCCGTCGTCATCGCCGGGCGCGTTGTGCGACGAACGCCAGCGCCAGAGGCTCATCGTGCGGCCTCAGAGATCTCGAGCAACTCCTGCGCGTGCTCGCGCGCCCGTTCACTCTCCGGCAGCCCGGACAGCATCCGGGAGAGCTCCTCGACCCGCTCCTCACCGGCAACCTCCGTAACGTCCGAGATCGCACGCTCGTCGCGAGTTGACTTCTGGATCGTGAAGTGCCGGTCGGCGTACGCTGCTACCTGGGGTAGGTGTGTGACGACTATCACCTGGCCCCCGGTCCCGAGTTCGCCGAGGGCCTTGCCGACCGCCTGAGCTGCGGCTCCCCCGACTCCGGCGTCGACCTCATCGAACACCAAAGTGGAGCGGTGAGCGACCGGGGAAGGAGAACTCGTTGTGTTCTTGGTGAGGAGATGGAGCGCCAGGGCGATGCGGGACAACTCACCGCCGGAGGCGACCTTCGAGACCGCACGGGGTGCCTCCCCGGGGTTGGCGGCGACCCGCAGCTCGACGGACTCGGCGCCGCCCTCGTAGAGCTCGCGTGACTCAAGAGCGACCTCGAAGCGCGCCTCTGGAAGCGCCAGCGTGCGCAGCAATCCCTCGACCTCGGTCTCAAGATGTCCGCCAGCCTTCTTACGGGTCTTCGTGAGCTTTGCGGCGAGATCGGCGGCGCGGTCCTCGAGTTCCTTAAGTTCCTTCTCTCCGCTTTCGAGGCTGAGCCCTGCCGATTCCAGTTCCGCGGACCGGGCCTGCGCGCGCTCGAGGTAGGCGAGGATCTCGTCCTCGTCGTCGCCGTACTTGCGTTTGAGCCGCGCGATCTGATCGAGACGCTCCCGCGACGCGGCGAGGGTCGCAGGGTCGGCATCGACCACGCGCGCGGCAAGGTCCTCGGCGACGTCTTCGATCTCGACCGCGGCGGACTCGAGCCGGGTGATCGACTCGGCGAGACCGGGGTCGAAGTCCACCAGCGACCGGAGGGTCCCGATCGCTTCGGCTAAGCGCTCGATCGCACCGTCCTCACCCTTGATCACATCGGTTGCTCCCGACAGACCCTCGGCGAGCGCCTCGGCATGCTCAAGACGGCGCGCCTCGAAACTCAACCGCGCCGATTCGCCGGAAGCGAGTTCCGCGGAGCCGATCTCCTTGATCTCGAACTCGAGCACGTCGAGCTCGCGCCGTCGCTCCCGCTCCCCCGCCTTCAACTCTTCGAGGCGGCGACGCGTCCGAGCCGCGGCCCGGACGGCCTCGGTAACCTCGAGCGCCAGCTGGTGGGCGTCGGGACCGGCAAAGCGGTCGAGGATCTCTCGTTGTGCGGCGGCCGAGTTGAGGCGTTGATGCTCGTGCTGTCCGGCGATCTCGGCAAGTGCGGAACCGATCTCAGACAGCAGGGCGACGGTCGCCAAACGCCCGTTGATGCGGACCTTTCCCGCGCGCCCATCGGCGGAGACAACCCGGGCGACGAGAACCTCGATCTCTCCGGCGGGCTCCTCGTCGACCATTCCCGCCGCTCTCAACAGCGTGACCGCGGGATGGTCGTCGGGAAGCGTGAAGCGGCCCTCTACCCGAGCCTCACTCGAGCCCTCACGGATCAGCCCACGGTCGGCCCGTCCCCCCAACAGAAGGGACAGCGCGGCGACGACGAGGGTCTTGCCGGCTCCGGTTTCACCGGTGAGAGTGTTCGACCCCGGCCCGGGGGCCAGCTCTGCGTGATCGATTACCCCTAGCGAATCGACCACCAACTCATTCAGCATGTGTGAATCCTACGGTCAGCCCCCGACGTGGGGCCGGACGCCAGAAGGGGCCCACTTCCGGCCCATCCCCCCGCCTAGAAATCCGGAACAAAGGCGCGAAAAGACTTGCCCTGCGGGGGCTTTTGTCATAGTATCGAACATATGTTCGCCATGCAGGAAGTGGACCAAGAAGTAGACCAGGAGGTCGACTACCGCTCCCGGGAGGAGCGGCGGTTGGCGCTCGAGGACGAGCTCACCGAGGCCCAGGCGGCTATCAACGCCGGCCACGCCCGCCTGGTAGCGCTCGTCTCCGAGCATCTCGATCACGAATACTGGGGCGATCACGTAGGGATCCGCTCCGCGACCGGGTTCCTCACCTGGAAACTGGGCCAGACCCCCTCGGAGGCCGCCCGGCTGCTCGAGGTCGCCTCCAAGCTCGGGTCCTTCCCCAAACTCAAGGCCTCATTCGAGGCCGGGTCGTTGTCGCTGGCGCAATTGAGGATCCTGGTCTCGATCGCCGAGCCCGAGACCGAGGGCCTGCTCCTCCACTACGGGCTCCACCTCTCGGGAGCGCAACTGGCCCGCTTCGCCGGTCACTACCGGCGGGCGATCACCCTGCAGGAGGACACCGCCCATCGGGACCGGCGTCTCTCGAGCCAGCATCACGACGACGGCTCGTGGTCGGCCTCGTGCTCTCTTGCATCCGAGCACGGCGAGATCATCGAGGCCGCCCTGCGCCAGGCGCTCTCTGAGATGCACGAAGAGGGCATCGAGTTAGATGAAGGCGCCCTCGATCCGTGGGGAGCCCGGAGAGCCGATGCACTCCTCAAGATCGCCGAGTCCTATCTGTCATCCGAGCTTCGTAAGGCGCACGAGCGTCACACCGTGGTGATCCATGCCGAGCTCGAGACGCTCCTCGGTAAGGACGGTCTTGGGAAGATCGAAGGAGGAGGCGTCGTCTCGGGCGGGACCATCGAGCGGTTGCTCGGTGACGGTGCTTCGGTCATCGAGATGATCGAGCACGGCGGCAACATCATCCACGTCGATAAGAAGCGACGCCTTCCCAACACCGCGCTCAGGCGGGCATTGGAGGCCCGGGACAGGTGTTGCGTGATCCCGGGTTGCAACCGGGTCGCTCATCGTCAATCACATCACGTGATCCCCTACCGCGATCTGCAGGAGACGACCCAGGACGGCACGGTGCTCGCCTGTCCCCCGCACCACAAGGACCTCGACGCCGGTCGCATCACCATCGAGCGTACGGAAGAAGGTCTCGTGTTCCGGGACGACCGGGGACGGGTCCTCGAACGCCCGCGGCTGACCGCCGTGAAGGATCTCTCGCAGCTGAACCGGGAGCGCGGGATCGAGACCGACTCCCAGACCTGTCTCCCCGGCTGGGGCGGCGAGCCCGGCAGCATGGTCTATTGCGCCGATCTGGCCCTGAGCGACCGCAACCGAGGACTCAGGGACTCGGGCAAGCTCCGTCCGGAAGATGACCTCGACGCCGGCCCGGATCCCTAAGACCGAGGCAGGAAAGTCCTCTTTGTTGTCATATTTCCCCTCTAGACCTTGCTTCGGTTAGAGGAGGAGAGAGATGCGCCGCGTCGCGCTACTGCTTGGTTTGATCCTGGTCGGCGGGACGGTCGGAACCCTGCCGGCCCCCCGGAGTTCTGCGCAGACCGCCCCGAGCCTGCTCCTGGCCCCCGTTCCCGGCGCCTTCGCCCTTCCGGTCGCGGTCGTCCAACATCCCGACAGTGACGACTTCTACGTGGTTGAGAAGACCGGCACGATCCGAGCGGTGCGCGACGGGTTGCTCTTCGATCCGGTCCCGGTTCTCGACGTGTCGGCGGAGGTTTCGACCGGGCTGGAGCAAGGTCTCCTGGGGCTCGCCTTCTCGCCGGACGGCGACTTCATGTACGTCAACCTCACCGGCATCGCGGGCGACACTCACATCCTCGAGTTCGAGTTCGCGAACGGCGTTGCGGTTCCTACGTCGCGGCGTGAGGTCCTGTTCCTCGATCAGCCCGAGGCGAATCACAACGGGGGCACCCTGGTCTTCGGACCCGATGGCTACCTGTACCTCGGCTTCGGTGACGGCGGTGGGGCGGGCGATCCCAACTACAACGCGCAGAACCGAGAGGTCCTGTTGGGCAAGATGCTTCGCATCGACCCGCGGCCCGAGGGAGACGCTCCATACACGGTCCCCGCCGACAATCCCTTCGTCGGCGGGGGTGGTTCACCGGAGATCTGGGCTTACGGACTCCGCAATCCGTGGAAGTTCTCGTTCGACCGCGACACTGGGGACCTGTGGATAGCGGACGTCGGCCAGAGTGCCGAGGAGGAGATCAACTTCCAACCCGCCGCTTCGGCCGGCGGCGAAAACTACGGCTGGAATCACATGGAAGGACTGCAGCTCTACACCGGACGACCCGCTGGCGCCGAGGAACCGGCGGATCACGTACCGCCGATCCACATCTACCCCAACGAAGGTTCGGATGCCTGCTCGGTCACCGGCGGTTACGTCTACCGTGGTGAGGCGATCCCGTGGCTACAGGGTGCCTACGTCTTCTCGGACTGGTGCGACGGGAAACTTCGCTACCTCCGGCAGGAGAACGGCGAGGTCATCGAGTCCGGAGAGCTGGGTCTCACCGTGCCCCTAGCGGCATCCTTCTTCGAAGACCACACCGGAGAGCTCTACGCGGTGTCGCTCGCCGGGGCGATCTTCAAGATCATTCCCGGCGCTCCCTAGAGCCGCGTCAGCCGGGGAGATCGAGCTTGGTTCGGAGGCGCTCGAGGAACCGCGGGCCCGAGAGGCGGACCAGGTTCAGCGGCCTCGGATGGCGGCGGATCGTGATCGATCGTCCAGGGGGAACGTCCCAGCCGTCGGCACCATCGAGGGCCGTCGCGGCGGTGTCCCCACCGGGGTCGACGTCGATCTGAACCTCGTCGTCCGGGGCGAGCACCAGGGGGCGCGAGAACAGCATGTGTGCGCTGACGGGGACCAGGACCATGCACTGCGTGCGTGGTGAGACAAGCGGACCTCCGGCGGACAACGCGTACGCGGTCGAACCGGTTGGCGTCGAAAGTATCAGCCCGTCGGCAGAGAACGTCGCGAGTTGTTCGCCGCTCACCTTTACCGCGAGGCGCACCAGGCGGTGGCGCGTGGAGCGTTCGACGAGGACCTCGTTGAGAGCAACACGCTCGGTCCCCGTGGAGTCCTCGCACCGCAGCATCATCCGTTCTTCGAGGTGGAAGTCGCCCGAAGAGATACGTGTCAGGGCCTCGTCCTCTCCCCCGACCTCAACCTCTGGAAGGTAGCCGAGTCGGCCGAGGTTGATCCCGAGAAGCGGAGCGTCCTCTCGATGTGCGGTCTGAGCGGCGCGCAGCATCGTTCCATCTCCGCCCGCGGCGATCACGAGATCGGGGTCATCCTCGGAGATCGCGATGTCGTGGGAGCTCGCCCACCGTTCGATCTTGGTCGTCACCGAAGACGAGTCGGACTTATCGCTATGGACGATCAGTGAGATCCGCTCGAGCTTCACGGCGCCTCCTCGATGGCGCGATCGATCGTTGATGTATCCAGGCCCCCATCCTTGCGCAGATGGACGAAGAACTCACGATTGCCCGAGGGACCGGGGGGCGATGAGTACGTAACGCCGGCGCCGCCCCAGCCGAGAGATTCCGCGGCATCGATCACCTTGACCAAGGCTCCGCGCCACAGATCGGGGTCCCGGACCACTCCGCCCTTGCCGACCTCGGCGCGTCCGACCTCGAACTGAGGTTTCACCAACAGGACCATCTCTCCGGTGTCCGTCACGAGGGCAGCGAGTGCAGGGAGGACGGTCACCAATGAGATGAACGACAGATCCGCGACGATCCCCTCTGGCACCCACGGGAGGTCCCCGGGAGTCAGCGCTCGGATGTTGGTTCGCTCTAGCACGGTGACGCGTTCGTCCTCACGAAGGGTCCAATCGAGTTGCCCGTAGCCGACATCCGCAGCGATCACCGCGGTAGCGCCGCCCTTTAGGAGACGATCGGTGAATCCTCCGGTCGACGCGCCGGCATCAAGCCACCGGCGCCCGGAGACATCGATGCCTAAGCGATCGAGAGCACCGTCAAGCTTCTCTCCCCCGCGCGACACGAACCGAGAGGGAGTCGCGGCCATGACGATCGAAGCTTCACGATCGACCATCGTGGCGGGCTTCATCGCGGGCATACCGCCCACGACAACGAGTCCTTGCTCGATCGCCCGCTGGGCTTCCGAGCGGGAGCGAGCGAGACCTCGTCTCATGAGCTCACTGTCGAGGCGGGTTCTGCTCGACGATGCGATCGAGCTCCTCCTCTAGAAGGACATGGAGATCCTCGAGAGCCTTCAAGCGCGCGTCGGCGTCCGCCGCCTCCGCAGATTCGAGCAGGTTCCGCGCCCGCAGAATGAATGCTTCGACCTCGCTTCCGCCTTCGGCCACCATCGATCAGGAGGAAGCCGGCTTGGCGGTTGACTTCTTGGCGGTACTCTTCTTCGCGCTGGCCTTGGGAGCGGCGGACTTCTTGGGGGCGGCGCTCTTCTTGGCCTGCTCCTCGAGGCGTCCCACACGACGCTCCAGGCGTTCGAAGTCACGCTTGGTCGCAAGCCCGAGCGATTCGATCTGGGAGCGGATCTCTCCCCGGACGAAGGCCGCGATCTCCTTGCGGTTGTCCTTGCTGCGCTCCATGAGGTCCTTGACCACCTGGGAGGCCTGCTCCCGGCCGACCTCACCCTTCTTGACGAGGTCCTTGACGATCTGCTCCGCGCGCGCCTTGGTGAGCTCAGCAACGCCCGAGCCGATCAAGGCCATCCTCCGCAATTCGTCCCTCATCGGGTCCTCCCTGGTTTGGTTCCTCAGTGGACACGGCCTAAGGCCGCTTTCTTCCGGACTGAAACCTATACTCGATCGGTGCTCAGTCTCATCCCGATCTCAGACGTCAATCCAACCAGACGGACCCCTTATGTCACGATCGGGCTGGTCGCTGCCAACATGATCATGTTCTTCATGACTCCCGGATTGGGCCAGACGCAGGCGTCCAATCGCTATTTCGTCGAACACGCCCCGGCTCCTTGTGAGCTCGTGGAGCGCTGCACATCTGCCATCCCACACCCGGATTCCACCATTGAGGTCCTCTTCGCCATCCTCGTGGCGATGTTCCTCCACGCTGGCTGGTTCCACATCATCGGGAACCTCTTGTTCCTGTGGGTCTTCGGCAACAACGTCGAGGATCACCTGGGTCACCTCAAGTACCTGTTGTTCTATCTGGCAGGAGGTTTCGCCGCGGCGTTCGCTCACATCTACACGCATCTCGATTCTGTTGCCCCGCTCGTGGGGGCATCGGGAGCGGTGGCGGCGGTCATGGGTGCCTATCTGGTCCTCTATCCGAAGGCGAGGGTCAACGTCCTCGTTCCGATCATCTTCATCTTCACCATCATCCAGATGTCTGCGGTCATCGTGCTCGGCGTGTGGTTCCTCTATCAGTTCCTCATCGGAACGCAGGAACTCGCCGGCGAAGGTGGGGTGGCGTGGATGGCGCACGTAGGGGGGTTCGCCTTCGGGGTCATCGGCGTATTTCTGCTCGGCGGACGACCTCATCCGCCCGTGTATCACAACCCCTATCCGTCCTGGCGCTGATGGTGCACTAGTGCGGGTTGCCGTCGTCGGACACCACGAATGGATCGAAGCGCTCCGCGTAGACCACCTGCCGGCCCCCGGAGAGATCGTCCACGCGACCACCTCGTGGTCGGCACCCGCAGGAGGCGCGCCCGCGGCCGCTGGACAACTGTTCAAGCTGGCGGGGAACGTCGATCTGTTCGTCGCTCTCGGCGATGATGAACTCGGACATCGAGCCGAGCGCGAGTTGGAACGCATGGGCTTCACGGTTCACACGGTCTACCGCGATGAGCCCACCCGACGAGGCATCGTCCATATCGACGACAACGGCGAACGCACCATCACGGTGATCGGTAGTCGCCTCCACGCCAACGGTGACGACGACCTGCCCTGGGAACTCCTCGCCGAGGCCGCGGGCTGCTACTTCACCGCCGGGGACTCGGCGGTGCTGGGGCACGCGCGGCAAGCGAAGGTTCTCGTATCGACATCGCGGGTGCTACCCGCGCTCGCCGATGCCGCGGTGCAGCTCGACGCTCTGGTCGGTAGTTCCCTCGACGCCGGGGAGAGCTACCAGGATGGCGATCTTGTTCCCCTCCCCCACCTCGTCGTGCGCACCGCGAGCAGCGCAGGAGGCACTTTCCAACTGGCCGGGGAAGAGCCCGAGCGTTACGAACCGGCTCCCCTGCCCGGTCCGATCGTGGACCGCTACGGAGCCGGCGACTGCTTCGCCGGGGGTCTCACGTTCGCGCTCGCCGAAGGACGTTCCCCCCGGGAGGCCGTCGCTTTCGCGGCGCGCTGCGGAGCCTCCGTGCTCATGGGCCGAGGACCCTACGAAACCCAGCTGACGCTTACTTCTTGATCCTCTGACCAGCGTCCCCCGCGGTGACAAGACAAGGTGTCGGAGAGGGTCGTTCAGATCGGTTCGGGGAGCCACCGATAGCCCAGTCCCGGCTCCGTCGTGATCCAGACGGGCGCCGAGGGTCTATCTCCAAGCTTCGCTCTCAGCTGTTTCACGTAGAGGCGCAGGTAGTGAGACTCGGTGCCGTATCCCCGACCCCACACTTTCTGCAAGAGCCACTGATGGGTGAGCAGCTTCCCGGGATGAGCGGCCATCGACTCGAGGAGCCGGTACTCCGTCGGCGTGAGATGGATAGGCTCATCACCGAGCTTGACGAGCTTGTTGAGTACGTCGATCTCCAGTCCCTTGAAGCGCAGAACGGTCTGAACCTCTGTTTCGCCTGTGGCTCGCCGCAGTACGGCCCGCATTCGCGCAAGAAGCTCGGCCATCCCGAACGGCTTGGTCACGAAATCATCGGCGCCCACGTCCAGGGCCGCGACCTTGTCTTCTTGTGACTCCCTTACCGAGATCACGATCACCGGTACGTCGGTGAACGATCGTAGGCGTTCGATCACCTCGTGCCCTTGGACCCCCGGTAGCCCGAGGTCAAGCAGCACGAGATCGAGATCCCCGTCTGCGGCCACCCCCAACGCCCCCTCACCGGTCGCGGCGGTCACGACCTCGTAGCCGCGCGCCGATAGCGCGTTCTTGACCGCCCGAAGCATCTGCTTGTCGTCGTCAACGACCAGTACCCGCGCGGTCATCGATCACCGCCTCCGGAAGAACGTCGAACTCGCATGGCAACTCGAAGGTGATGGCCGCTCCCCCGCCGGGCGCTTCGGCTATCCAGAGCCTGCCCCCGTGCGCGACAACGATCGCTTTCGAGATCGCCAGACCCAGCCCGGTGCCGGACTTCGCGGTTCGTCCGGTCTCGAAGGGTTCCAGGATGCGATCGCGATCCGTTCTCGCGATCCCCGGCCCCCGGTCTTCCACGGTCACCCTGACGCCACCAGGATGCCCGACCGCCGACAGGAAGATCGGACCCCCATCGGGCGTGAACTTGATCGCGTTCTCTATCAGGTTGGTGAGCACCTGATCGATCTGGACAACGTCCATCGGGATCTCTGGGACTTCATCGCCAACCCGTATCTCGACCTCTCGTGTCCCCAGGCTCAGTCGGAGGCGATGGACCACGCTCTCCATCAGTTCGTCGATCGGACTGGGGACCTTGGTGGCAACGAGAGCTCCAGCGCGCAGCCGCGCGACATCGAGCAGGTTGTTAACGACTCGGTGGAGTCGTTCCGCTTCCTGCTTGATCGTCTCGAGGTGATCGCGCTGCTCGTCCTCCGAGAATCCCCGCCCATCGATGAGACTGGTCGCTGCCGCCATGATCGCGGCGAGAGGCGTTTTCACATCGTGAGTGACTCCCGAGAACAAGGCGGCTTTGAGGCGAGTGGCACTGACCTCCAACTCCGCCCGGCGGACCTCAAGACTGAGTCGCATGCTCTCGAGAGCGAGCGCCAGCTGAGTCGCGAGCGAGTCCAGCAACTGCTCCTCCCCGTCGCCGAGGCGACCGTGCGATCCGAACCACAGTCGCATGGTCCCGATCTCGCTTCCCCTCGCAAGCAGAACCACTTCTCGAGATGGTTCCGAGCGCACGCTCTCTCGAGGTGCTTCAGCCGGGGCCCCACTGAACACGGTTTCGATCTCGCAATGCGCCAGACCCAGGAGCTCCACAACCCCAGAGCCGAACGCCGCTAGGGCCACCTCCGGTGGGTCGCCCGAAAGCAACCGCGTTGCGAGCCGATGCAACAGGCGCGCTTCGAGTTCGCGTTGCTCACTCCTCGATCTAGCCGCGTCGGCCGAGGAATACAGGAATCCCACAATCATCGAGACGACGAGAAAGACGATCAGTGCTGCGACGTCCTCGACAGTGCCGACCTCGAACGTGTGAAGAGGAGGGGTGAAGAAGTAGTTGAGGGCCAGGAAAGAGACCACCGAGGCACCAACCCCTGCCAGAGATCCCCCGATCCGCGCCGCGATGACGATCGACAAGACGTACAGGACCGCCACCACCGACCGGGAGGGATGAGCGTACGGAATGGCTAGGGCCGTCACCAGCGCGGGGCTGATCAAGGCGACGGCTACCCCCCGCCAGGGAGGGGTGCGTGGCCTACGACGCGACTTTGGATCCATCATCTGGTTTCATTGTCCGCCCGATCGAGCCCGGAACGCACGCTTGCGCTCGGCGAAACTAACGAAATCCTTACACGAGCAAGGGGTTTCCTAACACCATCGTCATAACGGGGTCGCGACACTGAGGGACGACATACCCTTTCAGGAAGGCTCGCCTCCGAGTGACAGATTCGATGAGCACGACACGCCTGTTCAAGCGCATCTTGCTCGGGCGGGAGATGGCGTCGAGTGAGTTGGAACACACGCTTCTCCCGAAGGTCCTCGCCCTCCCCGTCTTCTCCTCGGACCCCCTTTCCTCCAACGCTTACGCGACCCAGGAGATCCTGCTCGTCCTGGCGATGGTTGGCTCGAGCGCCCTCAGCCTGGTTCTGCCGATATCCCTCGCGGTCGCGTTCCTCCTAGGAACCGTCGTCATCTCGTACCGGCAAACGGTGCGCGCGTATCCGAGCGGTGGAGGCGCATACATCGTCGCCCATGAGAACCTCGGAACTTACCCAGGGCTCCTTGCGGCCGCCGCTCTCTTGATCGACTACATCCTGACGGTCTCGGTCTCCATCACCGCGGGGGTCGATGCGATCACGTCCGCCGCCCCAGGCCTGACTGATCGCAAGATCCCGATCGCCATCGGATTTATCGTCTTCGTAACGCTGATGAACCTGCGTGGCACGAAAGAGTCGGGGACGCTCTTCGCGATCCCCACCTACGGATTCGTCATCTCGATATATGCCCTGCTCGTCACGGGACTGGTGAAGTGCGTAGGCGGCTGTCCCCTCGCCGAGAGTGCCGGGACCCATCTCGAGCCGCACCATGCCCTGACCCTGTTCCTTATCCTCAAGGCGTTCTCAGCTGGGACCACCGCTCTGACGGGCGTCGAGGCGATCTCGAACGGAGTGCCCGCGTTCCGCTATCCGCAATCGCGGAACGCCGCCACCACCCTGACGGTCATGGGAGTCATGTCCATCTCGATGTTCGTCGGGATCACGTGGCTCGCGAACAAGACGCAGGTCGTTTACACAGAAGAGTCCACCCGCACCGTCGTCGCTCAGATATCTCACGCGGTCTTCAGCGGGGGGTTCATGTTCTACGTCCTGCAGACGATGACTGCTGGCATCCTCATCCTCGCCGCCAACACCGCCTATCAGGATTTCCCCAGGCTCATCTCGATCCTCGCCCAAGACCGGTTCATGCCCCGCCAATTCGTCAACCGAGGCGATCGTCTGGTGTTCTCCAACGGGATCGTCATCCTTGCTGTACTTGCCTCGGCACTGGTCGTCATCTTCGACGCGAACCTCAACAAACTGATCCAGCTCTATCTGGTGGGCGTCTTCATCTCGTTCACCCTCTCGCAAGCCGGCATGGTCCTGCATTGGAAGCGGTCGGGGGAACCGGGGTCAGGACATCGGATGCTCATCAACGGCTTCGGCGCATCCATCACGGGACTCGTGTTCTTCATCGTGGTGACGACCAAGTTCCTCACGGGGGCGTGGATCGTCGTTTCCATGATCCCGTTGGTGATCCTCCTGATGCGATCGATCGACCGGCACTACCGTGACGTTGGGCAACAACTTGCAAATCCGGCGCGGCGTCCACTGGATCGCCGTGCCGGACATCACTCGATGGTCATCCTGGTGCGGGGAGTCGACGCGGCGACGTCACGGGCGGTCGGTTATGCGCGATCGGCGCGACCTCGGGAGCTGACCGCGATCTCACTGAGCGAAGAGGATGCTGCCGGATTCGAGCAGCTCGCGCCGGAGATCCCCCTAACCATCCTCGATGGCTCGGGACGACCGGCGGAGCGGATCAAGGCGCACATCGAACGGCGAAGGAAGGATCTGCCACCCGAGGAGTTCTTCAGCCTGCTCGTCCCCGAGATGCTCGAAGGAAAGGGCCTCTGGGAGATCGTGCGTCGTCCCGCGGTGCATCGACTGAAGGCGTCATTCCTCGGGGAGCGTTCCGTTCAGGTCATCGACGTCCCAGCGATGCAAGGCGATCCGGAAGTTGCACACGAGCCTGCACGGAATCACGTCGTGGTGCTCGTGTCGGGAGTGCATAACGCAACGCTTCAAGCTCTTGAGTACGCCGAAACACTCGGGCCGGCGGACCTGCGTGCGCTCTCTTTCGGTCTCGACCCGACGTCCACCGAGCGGCTCGCGGAGGAATGGCTGAGCAACAAGCTTCTCGTCCCATTGGAGATCCACGATTCACCCTTCAGGGACATCGGCCGATCGCTCGCCGACTACATCCAGCAGTTCGAAGCGGACGGCAGACAGCGAGTGGTAACGGTGATCCTCCCTGAATTCATCGTGCGGAAGCGCCGGCACAATCTTCTGCACGGGCAAACCGCCCTACTCGTGAAGCGGCATCTGCTGTTCGAACGTGGAGTCGTCGTGGCGAGCGTCCCTTACCACCTCGCCGACTGATTCAGGAAAGGTCGATGCGGGGGCAACGGTCCATGACCACCTGCAGGCCGGCGTCGGAGGCGCGCTGGGCGGCCTTCTCGTTGATCACGCCGAGTTGCATCCAGACCGCCTTCGCTCCGATCTCGATCGCTTCTTCGATGTGAGGCTCGGCCAGCTCGGGTTTCCGGAAGATATCGACCACCTCGATCGTCTCTTCGACCGACAGCAGGTCCGGGTAACAGGGCAGACCTTCGATGCAGCTGTCGTAGTTGGGGTTGATGCACACAACCTCGTAGCCCCGCCTCTGGAGGAAGGTCGCTACCCCATGACTGGGTCTGCTGGGATCGTTGGAGCAACCGACCACCGCCCACGACTTGTAGCTCTCGAGGATCCCGGCGGCGATCTCAGGATCGTTCCATCTCGTCATGACCTCATCATGCCCCCTCGGGCGGCGCCCTAGGCGCGCCCGTGACCTTCATCTGCGCTCCGGCACCAGCAGGCAGGAATCGCCGAACTCGTGCCACAGATAGCCCTCGGCGCGCGCCGCCTCGTAGGCGCGCTCTACTAGCTCGACGCCGGCGACCGCACGCAGGAGCTCGATGTGAGATGCCTCCGGGGCATGCCAACCGGTAACGAGACCGTCGACGACCCGAGTTTGGCGGTCAGGGCCCAGAACGACATCGGTCCATCCCTCCGATGGCGTCACGAACCCAGTGTCATCTGCAGCCGACTCGAGCGCCCGGGTAACGGTGGTACCGACCGCGATCACGCGACCGCCATTGGAATGGGTGTGGTTAACCAGACTCGCGGTCGAAGCCGAGACGTGGAAACGCTCCGGCAGTGGGGTCTCGCCGGCTTCCTGAGACGAGACTCCGGTGTGCAGAGTCACCGGCGCCACGGCGATGCCTCGGACGGTCAACTCGGTCACCAACTCGGTGGTGAAAGGGCGCCCGGCGCTCGGCATCTCCGCGCTTCCCGCGTCGCGAGCGAACACGGTCTGGTACATCGCCAGCGGCCAGCGCTGCTGTACGTAGCAGTAGCTGATCGGGCGTCCGAATCGCGCCAGGTAATCGCCCAACGGTCCGTCTACCTCGAGCCGGGCTCGCACGATACGGCGGAATCTATCGGTCTGCGGATACGCAGACACGACCTCGAGTTGCGCACCGCCGATCAGGTCGACGCGCTCTCCATCCCTGGAGTCGGCTTGCGGACCCGAGGCGTCGGGCTCCCGGAGTTCGATCGTCCAGGTTCCGTCATCGAGCGGAGCGGCCAGATGCACGACCGTCCATCGCGCATCGGCCCTGATCCCATCGACAGCCGCCGGCAGGGTCGCCGACGTATTCACGACCACGAGGTCACCGGGGATGAGGAAACGCGAGAGATCGAAGAAGCGCGTGTGCTCGAGACCGTCGTTGGAGACGACCATGAGTCTGACCTCATCCCGGTCCAGGCCGCGCGCTTCGGGAGGCTCGGTGGCGTCCTCGAGCCGGCGGGGTTCCTCGACGAGTGCCTCGGCGCGGAGGGCCGTCACGAAGCACTCCCTGAAACCAGGAGATCGCTCGCCCGGTAGCGACCACTTGGGGGCCGCTCGTCGATCAACCTTAGGAGCGATGGCACCACGATCCCGGGCTCGGGACGATCGGAGATGTCCTCGCCCGGGAACGCTTCCTGATGCATCCGAGTGCGCATGTCACCCGGATCGAACGCGTAGATGTGGAGCGCTGGATGCTCGACGCCCAGGATCCTCGTGAGCCCTTCGAGTGCCGCCTTGGACGATCCATAGCCACCCCACCCCTCGTAGGCCTCGACCGCCGCGTCCGAGGTCACGTTCACCACGACCCCTCCGTCTCCGAACACGGGCAGAGCGACCTGGATCAGTGCCAGTGGGGCCAGGACGTTTACTTCGAAGACCCGCTGCAGGACGTCAAGGGGATAGCTGGCCAGAAGGGGTTGCGGGCTCGGACCGAGGAAACTGGCGTTGTTGACGAGGAGATCGAGCCCGCCCTCCTCCGTCGCCGCCGCCATCAGCTCCCTTCGGTGCCCCGGGTCGGAGATGTCGCCGGCGATGGCGCGGACTGCCCCGCGCGGCAGCGCCGCCGCGGTCGCCTCCAGGTCGGTCGGGTCGCGGCCGTCGATCACGACCCTCCAGTTGCGTGCGGCCAGCTCTGTTGCGAGAGCACGGCCGAACCCCAGCGAGCCTCCGGTTACCAGTGCCACAGGCATGTGAAGACCTCCCTCTCCGTTGTCTCCGCGCATCCTAGAAGTTGAAGTAAGCTTTAAGTCAAGTCACTGGGGGTCAGGCATGCAGCTATCGACACACGATTCACTATCTGTCGGAGAGGTCGCCGCGCGGAGCGGGTATGCGACCTCGGCGCTCCGCTTCTACGAGCGAGAGGGCCTGATCTCGGCCGAGCGCACCGACGGCAACCAGCGTCGATTCCATCGCGAGGTCCTCCGCAGGCTTGCGTTCATCAGGGCCGCGCGACATGTCGGGTTGACCCTTGAAGAGGTGAAGGCCGCACTCGACTCACTCCCCCACTCCCGAACCCCTACCAAGGCGGACTGGTCACGTCTCTCGGGGGCCTGGCGTCAGCGGCTTAACGCGCAGATCGAGTCCCTCGAGGCGTTGCGTGACGGACTGGACGGATGTATCGGGTGTGGGTGCCTGTCTCTCAAGCGGTGCGCGATCCAGAACCCTGATGATTTCGCCGCGCGCTACGGACCGGGGGCCAATTTCCTCCCCAAGAAGCTGCGGGAGCCGGTGCCCCCCGAAGGGCGTTGAGTCGGGAAAGCGACAGAAGCAAGGGAAGTCGCGTGGCACCATGGCGCGGTGAGTGAACCCGTCTCCATCGCCGCCGCCGTCCGCTCCGACCGAGAGCCGTTCGAAGCCCTCGATTGGATGCTGTTCACCGCGGTCGGGCTCATCTGGGGATCGTCGTTCCTCTTGATCAAGGTCGGCCTCGAGTCCTTCCATCCCGGGCTTATCACCTGGGTTCGGGTTGGGATGGGTGCCGCGGCCTTGATGGTCCTTCCCGCAGCGCGGAAGAGGCTCGCCCGGGAAGACCGTAACGCGTTGGTCCTCCTTTCGATCGTCTGGGTGGGGATCCCCTTCACGCTCTTCCCGCTCGCCGAGGAACACATCAACTCGGCCGTGACCGGGCTGCTCAACGGCGGGACCCCCCTGTTCGCCGGACTCTTCGGTGCCCTGTTCTTCTCCCGCACGCCTCGCGGATCGCAGCGCCTCGGGATCGCGGTCGGCTTCGCCGGCATCGTTCTCGTCAGCGTGGGTTCGAGCTCGGAGGGCGGGACGGCATTCGTTGGTGTATTGATGGTTGTGTTTGCGACCGTTTGCTATGGCTACGCCACGAACATCATCGGACCTCTCCAGCAGAAATACGGCTCGATCACGGTGATGGCCAAGGTCCTGACGCTGGGGACCCTGTGGACCACCCCCTTCGGCATCCTCGGGCTCACCCGCTCGGAGTTCGCCTGGAAGCCCGGCGCGGCGGTCGCCGTCCTGGGGATCCTGGGAACCGGGTGGGCCTTCGTCTTCATGGGCTCGCTCGTCGGTCGCGTCGGGGGCCCGAGGGGATCCTTCGTCACCTATCTCATCCCGGTCGTGGCGCTGATACTCGGGGCGGTGTTCCTCGACGAGAAGGTGGCCGCGATCGCCCTCGCCGGCGTGGTCCTGGTCATCGGTGGTGCGGTCCTCGCTTCACGTCGCGAGCACTAACCTCCGCTACTTCTTCTTCGGCTTCTTGACCTTGAGCTCGTGCACGTATTGATAGTCGAATTCGGGACCGGTAAGCGTCTCGTGAACGCAGTCGACATAGACCTTGTAGGTGCCCTTCGGGTACTTCTTCTTCCTTATCTTGACCTTGCTCTCATTGACTCCATCGGTGTCATCACCGGGGACGTAGGCTGAATACTTCTCGGCGCCTTCGGAGTCGACGATAGAGATACTCACGAATGGATCCCAGGTCGGACCCGAGGTGCAGTTGTAGGCAATGATGGTGATCGTCTTCTTCTGTCTCACGGGGTTCGGCGTCACAGAGGTCAGCGGCGGCCCCGCCGAGACCGGCGCCATGCCGCCGAACAACACTCCCACTACGATTCGAGCGATCGTCCGTCTCATGATCCCCCCCACTCTTGCTTGGTCTGCTATCGGTTCAGCCTAGCCAATGGAGAGCGTGAGGAGAAGACCCCTTGTCGACCGAAGGTGACCCGTTAACGGCGCTTGAAGGCCCCGCGCCCCCCGCCCCAGATGCCGAGGTCGATCAGTAGCGCCACGATGAAGATCGCGAGCCCCCAGCGACGAAGCCCGTTCGTTTCGTTCTGAGCCGACCGCGTAAGCCAGGGTCGTGGTCGGGAGGAAGAAAAACCCGAGGAACGGCAGAAGGAAGTTGTCGTAGGCGCGGCTCAGGTAGTCGCCGAACAGCCACAGCACGACCATGATGAACCGGGGCATGGCCAGTGCAAGAAGGACCCCGAGGCAAGCCATCTAGCGGCCCCTAGTCGAACGTCGGGGTCGAGGAATGGCCCAGCTCGACGGCGCCGTCGAGCTGCTCTCTCAGGATGTCGGCCTGGCCCGCGTGACGCGCGGTCTCGGCGATCATGCGGCCGACGATCCAACGCAGGCTGACGTCTTTGCGAGCGCTCGGGCGGGGATCATGGCCAAGATCGTCGAGGCTCCCGGCCTCGATCAAGGCGTTGCTCTTGGCACACTGCGCCGCGTAGAAGTCGAGGATGTCACTGGTCGACTCGTCGGGCTCGATCCGGAAGTCGGCGTTCGGATCTTCGGGCGAAGACGGACCGATGTCCGGCCGACCGCCGAAGACGGTGTGGAACCACCATCCCTCGACCCACGCGAGGTGTTTGACGATCCCGAGGATCGTCGTGTCGGAGGGGACGAGGTGCTTCCGGAGGTCCTCGTCCGAGCATCCGGCGCAGATCGCCACCATCGCGGCGCGCTGCTGGTCGAGGAGAGCGCTCAGGGTCTCCTTTTCACTCACCGCGAACGGCACTACCGAAACGTCTCCCACGCCCCGAACCTACCGGACGATCACGAGGAGGATCGCCGCTCCTATTTCTTCTTCGCCTTCTTCACCTTGAGGTCGTGATCCGTCTCGTACCAGACGCCGGAGCCGCCCTCATCAAACTCGTGGATGCAGTCGACGTAGACGAGGTAGCTCCCCTTGGGATACTTCTTCTTCTTCATCTTGATCTTTTTGACGGTCGTGCCGTCATCGTCGGCCGGCAGGTAGAGCGAGTACACGGTTTCCTCACTCGAGGTCAGGATGGCGATGCTCACGAACGCCTCCCAGGTGTCCCCCGACACACAATCCGAGGCCGTCACCGTGATCTTCTTGTTCTGCTTCACGGGGTCCGGCGTGACGCTGGTCGGCAGATCACCTGCCGACACCGGCACGATCCCGGAGATGAACAAACCAACCACGATCCAAGCGATCGTCCGCTTCATGTTGCCCCCCCATCCTCGCTCGTACTGCTATCGGTCCAGCTTAGCCACTCAGGTCCCGAGGAGGAAGGGCCTTGGAGCCTCCTTTCGCGCTCCGGGGAGCGCTACCGATTCGCTCGATCATCCAGCAGCGCCGGCAGCTCGGCGATGCTCCCCAGCACGAGGTCTGGGGTCGGGTCGACCGACGAGACGGCGTCGGGCGAGATGATCCCGGACGTCACGAGGATCGTCGTCCAACCCCTGTCCTTGCCGAGGGCCAGATCCGTGTCGGGGCGGTCCCCGATCGCCGCGATGTTGGAGGCTCCTGAGAGCCGCCGCTCGCAGAACTCGGCCATCGGGGCCGTGGGCTTGCCGACCGAGATCGCGTGCCTGCCGCCTGCGGCTTCGATCGAAGCGACGATCGCTCCGGCCCCCGGCCACAGGGTGCCGTCGGTGGCCGGAAAAGTGGCGTCCTTGTTGGAGGCGTAGAACAGCGCCCCCGCCTGCACCGCGAGCGAGGCTGCCTTCATCTTCTCGTAGGTGAAATCGACATCCCACCCGACCGCCACCAGGCCGGCCTCGCGAGGATCCTCGACCACATGAGCACCCGCTGCCTCGACCGCGGTCCTCAGGCCCGTGCCGCCGACAACCAGGGCGCCCATGCCATCAACTCCGACCCCCTTGAGGACCGCCTCGAGCACGACGCCCGAGGTCACGATCTCGTCGGCCTCGGCCGCAACCCCGAAACCGTCGAGGCGCACCACGTACTCCTCGACCGTGTAGCGGGAGTTGTTGGTGGCGAACAGGAGCCTGACCCCCCGTTCCCGCAGAGCTCCGAGTGCCTCAGCGGCACCGTCGATCGCGTTGCCGCCCCGGTACACCACGCCGTCGAGGTCGCATACGAGGGCGTCTATCTGAAGGCCCATGGGCGTTCTGGACTCCTTATGTAATCGCGTTCCGGTCTGTACCTAACCGCACCTATCGAAGGGTCGCAGGGTACGGGATGCCCTAGGCTGAGGAGAATCGAACACGAAGGAGCATCAACCACGATGAGCACGAACCCCAAGAAGGTCACCCTCAGGCCCAAGGACTTCCTCGATATCGACGCCCTCCTCTCCCCCGAGGAGAGGATGCTTCGGGACGCCGTCCGCCAATTCGTCACCGAACGCGTGAACCCGGGGATCGAGAAGTGGTTCGAAGCGGGAGAGTTCCCCCGCGAGATGGCCACCGAGATCGGAGCGATCGGGCTCCTCGGGATGCATCTCGAGGGCTATGGGTGCGCCGGGACCAACGCGGTCTCCTACGGCCTCGCCTGCCTCGAGCTCGAAGCCGGCGACTCCGGGTTCCGGAGCTTCGTCTCGGTCCAGGGATCGCTCGCGATGTTCCCGATCTGGAAGTACGGATCCGAGGAGCAGAAGGAGCAGTGGCTCCCCGGCATGGCCAAGGGTGAGCTGATCGGCTGCTTCGGACTCACCGAACCCGACGCCGGCAGCGATCCCGGCGCGATGAGGACGCACGCCAAGAGGGACGGTGACGACTGGGTCCTCAACGGCACCAAGATGTGGATCACCAACGGCGGGATCGCCGACCTCGCGATCGTGTGGGCCAAGTCCGCAGAGGGCGTTAAGGGCTTCATCGTTCCCCGCGGCACCCCCGGCTTCACCACGAGAGACATCCACCGGAAGCTCTCATTGCGCGCTTCCGTGACTTCGGAGTTGATCATGGAGGACTGCAGACTGCCGGCCGACGCGGTGCTTCCCGGTGTGACCGGGATGAAGGGTCCCCTATCGTGCCTCAGCGAGGCTCGCTACGGGATCATCTGGGGAGCCATGGGTGCGGCGAGGTCCTGTTACGAGACCGCTCTCGAATATTCGAAGACCCGCAAGCAGTTCGACACCCCGATCGGCGGTTTCCAGCTCACCCAGCAGAAGCTCGTCAACATGATGGTCGAGATCAACAAGGGGATCCTGTTATCGCTCCACCTCGGGCGGATGAAGGACGAGGGCAACGCGGCGCCCGAGCACATCTCGTTCGGGAAGCTCAACAACGTCCGCGAGGCGATCAAGATCGCTCGTGAAGCTCGCACGATCCTCGGTGCCAACGGGATCACGCTCGAGTACCCGGTGATCCGTCACGCCAACAACCTCGAATCGGTCCTCACCTACGAGGGCACGAGCGAGATCCACACGCTGATCCTGGGCAAAGCGATCACGGGCCTCGAAGCCTTTAGCTAGTTTCGGCCCTCGCTAGTTCGCCGCTCGGGTTTCCACCCCGGACTGTGATCGGATGCGCCCGGAGGTCACGGCGTCGCAGCTCCTCCCCGCACTGGGAGCAAGTCACGACCGGCTCGGTAACGTGTCCGCACGTGGTGTGGGTGAGCGTCACCGGCGGGGTACTCCCTGAATTGGCCCAGCGATCGCCCCACTTCATCATGGTGAGGATCACCGGCAGCAGTTCCTGCCCCTTCTCGGTCAGCCGGTACTCGTAGCGCGGCGGCCTCTCCTCGTACTGCCGCTTCTCGAGGATCTCCCGGTCGACCAGCTTCTGGAGCCGGTCGGTCAGGATGTTGCTGGCCACCCCGAGATCCCCCCGGAAATCCTCGAACCGGCGCACGCCGTAGAAGGCATCGCGCAGGATCAGGATCGTCCAGCGGTCGCCGATCGTCTCGAGGGTGCGGGCGACCGAGCATTCCATCTCGGAGAAGTCCACCGGTGTCATGAGACCAATCATAGGCGGTCAGTTGCAAAATGCAACTGATTGTGGGTATGGTCGATTGCAGATCGCAACTCACATGGTTGCAGATCGCAACTCACATGG
>WHTI01000039.1 GCA_009377815.1 Actinomycetota bacterium | reverse complement strand
GATGCCGTCACCGGCGAGGACCTGGCGGTCGCGCAACACGACCGGCCCGACGTCTCCGACCCCGAGGCCGTCGACGAAGACCATCCCGTGGCGGACCTTGTCGCCGCGTTTGATGCGACCGTCCTTGAGCTCGATGACGTCCCCGTCCTCGACGATCTTGATCCGGTCCGCCGGGACGCCGTTGCGCACCGCGATCTCGGAATGCAACGCCAGATGCCGATACTCGCCATGGACCGGGACGAAGTTCGCCGGCTTGACCGTCTTGATCAGATCGGCGAGTTCCTCCGACGCGCCGTGGCCCGAAACGTGCACGTTGGCGTTCCCGGAATGGAATACATCGGCCCCCGCCCGGTAGAGACCGTTGAGCACGCGGTGGACCGCTGATTCGTTGCCGGGGATCGGGCTGGCCGAGAGGATCACGGTGTCGTTCATCTCGACCCTCAGCTTCTTGTGGTCCCCCGCCGCCACCAGCGAGAGGGCGGACAACGGCTCGCCCTGGGATCCGGTGCACACCACGACGGTGTCCTCAGGTGCAAACTGCCCGAGCGAGTCGATGTCGACGATCGTGTCGCTCTTCACCTTGAGGTATCCGAGTTCGCGACCGACCTCGACGTTGGCGACCATCGAGCGCCCGACGAAGGAGACCTTGCGGCCCATCTCCTCGGCGATCTCGACGACCTGCTGGATGCGATGAAGGTTGGAGGCGAAGCAGGCGAGCACGATCCGGCGCGTCGCGCCCTTGAAGATCTCGCGCAGTCCGTCGCCGACGATGCTCTCGGACGGCGTGCGGCCCGGTCGCTCGGAGTTGGTCGAGTCGCCGAGCAGCAGGTCGACTCCCTCGGCCCCCAGTTTGCCCAGGGTCTCGAGGTCGGTGTGACGTCCGTCGATCGGGTTGGTATCGAGCTTGAAGTCCCCGGTGTAGAGGATGCGCCCGTGCGGAGTCTCGACGATCACCGACATCGCGTCGGGGATCGAGTGCGACATCGCGACGAAGCGGCACTGGAACGACCCGATCTTCTGCTCGCCTGGGGCCGACACCGTCTTCATGTTCGACTTGACACCGTGCTCCTGGAGCCGGCGCCGTGCGATCCCGAGCGTCAAAGGGGTTCCGTACACCGGGACGTCGATCTCGCGCAGGAACCACGACAGCGCCCCGACATGATCCTCGTGTCCGTGAGTGAGCACGATCCCGCGGACCTGCTCGCGCCGCTCTTTCAGATAAGTGAAATCCGGGAGCACGAGGTCGACGCCGAGCATCTCCTCGGTCGGGAACGAGAGCCCACAGTCGATCACGAGGATCTCGCCCATGGACTCGATGGCGAGCATGTTCCGGCCCACCTCCCCGGTACCTCCCAGGAAGATGACCTTTACTGCATCGGAGCTCACAGAAGTCCGGCCCCCTCGAGGCTCGCTCGGATGATGCGGGACTCCTCATCGGTTACCGGGACCAGCGGAAGCCTCGGCTCGCCGGCCGGCTGGCCGATCAACTCGAGCGCATGCTTCACCGGGATCGGGCTGGCGGTCACGCCCATGATCACGGCGAACAGGGGGAGAAGCTCGGCGTAGACGCGCTGGGCCTCCTCGTTCTTGCCGTCGTGCCACGCGGTCAGGACCTGCTTGATCTGAGGGCCGACGATGTGTGAACACACCGAGATGATCCCCACCGCACCGGCGGCGAGATGAGGAAGGAGCATCGGGTCGTCGCCCGAATAGATCTCGAAGTCCTCGAGGCCGGCACCGACGAGGTCGGCCCGCAGGTTCGCGGTCTCGCCGGCATCGCCGACCGCATCCTTGACGCCGACGATCTGCTCGTGCCGGGCGAGCTCCACCATCGTGGGGCGCTCGACCCGGCGACCGGTACGGCCGGGGATGTCGTAGATCAATAGCGGAACGCTCGAGGCATCGGCGACCGCGGTGAAGTGTGCGAGCAGTCCGTTCTGTGGAGGCTTTGAGTAATAGGGGGTGACGATGAGGCATGCGTGGACGCCCAACTCCCCCGCCGCCACCGTCAGATCGATCGTCTCGGCGGTGTTGTAGCTGCCGGTCCCTGCGATCACCGAGGCGCGGTCGCCGACCTCGCCGAGGACCGCGGCGAACAGTTCCATCTTCTCGTCATGGGACAGGGTGGGCGATTCGCCGGTGGTCCCACAGACCACGATCCCATCCGACCCGTGATCGACCAGGTACCGGGCCAGCCCGCGGGCGCCCTCGGCGTCCAGCGATCCATCCTTGGCGAACGGCGTCACCATGGCGGTGATCAGCTCGCCGAATCGGGCATCAGCGCCCATGTGCGCACCTCCGTATCTGCCATGCCTGGCTCTGTTCACGCGCTGTTCTTCCCTGCCATCAGTATGACTCGCCGCGGCCCGGGGGCTCGGAACCCACCCGGGGCGGCGCCTATCCGACGGTCGTTTCGAGGCGGAGGCCGAAGAGGCGTTCCTGATCCTCCGCGGCGCTGACCGTCACCGAATTAGCCACGACCCCGGTGGTCGACGGGATGACGAGATCGAACGAGATGCTCGTCGACTCACCCTCTTCGAGGCCCGGGAATCGATAGACCACGCCGGCGAGGTCGACCGCGAGTGGTTCCGGGTCGATCGCATCGATCGCGGGGTTCTTGCTCTTGGCTCCCCCATCGACGATCGGCGTGTTGTTCCCCACCCTGGCGAAGGTGATCGCGAGCCCGACCATGTCGCCCGGCCCGGGATTGGTGATCCGGAAGGTCGCGGTCGCGATGTCTCCCGGTGCCACCTGCTCGGGGAACTCGACGGTGACATCGGGCAGGCCTTTGCCGGACGAAGTGACGTTGGAGTCACCGACGCAGGCGCCAGCGACGAGTGCCAGTAGTGCAAGCGCTGCGACGACGGGCCGGATCACAGATCGAGGAGTCTCTCGAGTCCCACCGTGAGACCCGGAAGCGATGAGACCTTCCTCACCGCCATGAGAACCCCCGGCATGAACGAGGTCCGGTCGAGCGAATCGTGACGGATCGACAGGGTCTCTCCGGAGCCGCCGAACACAACCTCTTGGTGAGCGACCGAGTCCGGGAGTCGCAGCGAATGGATCGTGACCCCGTGGTGCTTCTCTCCGGGCGCACCCTCGTGGCCGGCCGCCACTCCCAAGGCCTCGAACGGTCCGTCGTGGGCGCCGGCCATCAGTAACGCGGTCCGCAGCGACGTTCCCGACGGCGAGTCGAGCTTGCCCGGGTGATGGCGCTCGACGATCTCGGCCGCATCGTAGTGAGCGGCCGCCTGGGTCGCGAAGTGCATCATCAGCACGGCGCCGAGCGCGAAGTTGGGAGCAACGAAGACGTTGGTTCCGGTCTCCTCGGTCCACGACCCGATCGTCTTCAGGCGATCGGCGTCGAGACCCGTGGTCCCCACGACGGCGTGGATCGAATTCGTTGTGAGGAACCTCACGTTTTCCATCACGGAGTCCGGCGTCGTGAACTCGATCGCAACCCCCGCGCCGCCGGCGACCAAAGCGTCGAGATCGTCCTTCGAAGCGATCCGGGCAACCAGCTCCATGTCGTCGGCCGCGTCGACCGCGGCGCACGACGCAGTTCCCATACGTCCGTTGGAGCCGAGTACCCCGACCTTGATCACGCGGCGTAGCGGTCGAATGCGTCCTCGTCGAACGGACCCACGACCGTGACCCGGAATGCCTCCGACCCGAACACGGTCTGTGCGACCCGTTCGAGGTCGGTGAGCTCGATGGCGTCGAACTTCTCGATCATCTCGTCGATCGAGAGGATCTCGCCGGTGGTCAACTGCTGCTTGCCGAGCCGGTTCATCCGCGAGCCAGGGTCCTCCGCCGAGAGGACGAGCGCGCCACGCACGTGGCCCTTGGCGCGCTTGAGCTCCGCGGGCGAGACACCATCGTTGAGGATCGAGTGGATCTCGCTCCGGACGATGTCGATGACGGTCTCGGCATTCTGCGGTGTCGTCCCCGCGTAGACACCGAAGGTGCCGGCGTCGGCGAACAACGACCGGTACGAGAACACCGAGTAGGCAAGCCCACGCTTCTCGCGCACTTCCTGGAAGAGGCGGGACGACATGCCCCCGCCGAGGATCGTGTCGAGCACCGCAAGGGCGTGACGATCGTCGTGGTTGCGCGGCAGACCTTCGGTCCCGAGCACGATGTGGGCCTGCTCGGTCGGGCGCTTGAGCACCGTTACGCCTGGCTGCGGCGACGGCGGTGTACCGCTCCTGAGGTTGCGGCGCCCCCCACTCGAGGCGAACAACGCCTCGACCCGGGCGACGAGGTCATCGTGATCGACGTGCCCCGCGGCGGCAACAACCAGGTTCGGCGGCGAGTAGCGGTCCCGCCAGTAACCCGCAACCTGGTCACGGGTAACCGCGCCGATCGAGGAGTTGTAGCCGAGGACTGGACGGCCCAACGGGTGCCCGTCCCACATGCTCCGGTAGAAGAGGTCATGCACGAGCTCGTCGGGCGCATCCTCGTGCATCGCGATCTCTTCGAGGATGACCTTCCGCTCGGACTCGAACTCCGCCGTCTCGATGGTCGAGTTGTTGACCATGTCCGAGAGGATCTCCATCGCCATCGGGAGGTCATCGTCGAGGACCCGAGAGTAGTAGCAGGTGTACTCCTTGCCGGTGAACGCGTTGATGTCCCCACCGACGGCGTCGAACGCATCAGCGATGTCTTTTGCCGAGCGCGTTCCGGTGCCCTTGAAGAGCAGGTGCTCGAGGAAGTGCGACGTGCCGGCCAGCTTGTCGGACTCATCGCGAGCGCCGACATCGAACCAGAGTCCCGCCGTCACCGAGCGGACTTCATTCATCCGCTCGGTGACGATGGTGATACCTGAATCAAGCGTGGTTCGTTGGAACTCCGTCACTCGCCGTCCACCCGAGGGGCACGCTCACGACGGGGACCGCGGTCTCCGCCGCCGCCGCCGCCCCGGCCCCCGCGGTCACGGTCGCGTCCCCCGCGCCCGCCCCGATCGCCACCGCGGTCCCCGCGGTCACCACCGGAACGCTTGCCGCCGGACACGGCCTGCTCGCGAGCTTCTTCGATCGTCTTGCCGCCCTCGACCTGACGCTCCAGCCATGCGACCGGGGTCAGGTTGATGCGGCCCTGCGAGTCGACCTCGGAAACCTCGACCTCGAGGCTGTCGCCGACCTTCACCGCGTCCTCGACCCGGTCGATCCGGCCCTCTCCCAACTTGGAGATGTGGACCAGCCCGTCGCGGTTCGGGGCGATGTTGACGAACGCTCCGAAGGTGGTGGTGTTGACCACCGAACCCTGGATCCGCTCGCCGACCTCGGGAAGGTGAGGGTTCACCGTCTCTTCGATCATGCGGGCTGCCTCTTCGGCGCCTTCCTGATCGGCCGAGCCGATGAAGATGGTGCCGTCGTCCCGGATGTCGATCTCGGCTCCGGTCATCTGCTGCACCATCTGGATGTTCTTGCCCTTGGGACCGATGACTTCACCGATCTTGTCGGTCGGAACCTGGATCGACATGACGCGCGGAGCGTTGTCGGCCAGGTGGTCGCGAGGCGCAGTCAGGGACTTGTTCATCTGCTCGATGATGTGGAGGCGGGCGACCTTCGCCGCACGCAACGCATCCCGAAGGACCTCGGCGGGAACGCCCGAGATCTTAGTGTCGAGCTGCAGCGCGGTCACCATGTCCTCGGTTCCCGCAACCTTGAAGTCCATGTCGCCGAGCGCGTCCTCGTCACCGAGGATGTCGGTCAGAGGAAGGAACTTGCCCTCATCAGCGATGAGCCCCATCGCGACGCCACCGATGTGCTTGCCCCCGCGGAGCGGGACACCTGCATCCATCAGCGACAGCGACGAGCCGCATACGGCCGCCATCGAGGTCGAACCGTTGGAGCTCATGATCTCGGAGACGACCCGGATCGCGTAGGGGAAGTCCTCGCGCGACGGGATCGCCGGGAGGATCGCCTTCTCGGCGAGCGCTCCGTGGCCGATCTCACGGCGCTTCGGCCCCCGCATGAAACCGGCTTCACCGGTCGAGTACGGCGGGAAGTTGTAGTTGTGCATGTAGCGCTTGCTGTCCTCGGGCGAGAGGTCGTCGACCATCTGCTCCATGCGCTGCATGCCGAGTGTGGTGATCGACAGGCCCTGGGTCTCACCTCTGGTGAAGAGCCCCGTGCCGTGGACCCTCGGGATGATCCCGACCTGGGTCCAGATCGGGCGCACCTCGTCGACCTTGCGGCCGTCGAGACGCACGCCCTCGTCGAGCACCCGCTTGCGGACGAGCTTCTTGTAGAAGGAGCGGTACGCGTTCTTGATCGCTCGTCCCTCTTCCGGGAACTCGTCGGCCAGCTTCTCGAGAACCTCGGTCTCGACCTCGGCCATCTTGGAGCGGCGCTCCCTCTTGACCGTCAGCGAGATGGCCTCCTTGAGACCGGCCTCGGCTTCTGCCCCCACGCGCGCTGCAATCTCGTCGGTGTAGTCGACGAACAGCGGGTAGTCGGTCTCCGGACCACCGAAGGTTGCCTTCGGCTTCCCCGCGTCGCCCACCAGGTCGATCTGCGAGTCGATGGACTCGGCGATGTACGACTTGGATGCCTCGATACCTTCGGCGAGGAGCTCCTCGTCGGGCCTCGTCGCGCCGGCGTCAACGAGATCGAACAGACGGTCCGAACCGCCCGCCTCGATCATCATGATGTCGACCTCACCGGCGTCGTTACGACGTCCGGCGACGACCAACTCGATGGTGGCTTCGTTCTGCTCTTCATAGGTCGGGTTCGCGACCCAGTCCCCACCGATGTGGCTCATGCGCACACAACCGATCGGGCCTTCGAAGGGCATGTCCGAGATGGCGAGGGCCGCGGATGCGGCGTTCACGGCGAGGGCGTCGTGAGGAACCTCGTTGTCGACCGACAGGATCGTAACGACGACGTGGACCTCGTGCCTGAAACCGTCCGGGAATGCCGGACGCATCGGGCGGTCGATCAGGCGGCAGAGAAGGATCGCCTTCTCACTGGCGCGACCTTCACGACGGAAGAAACCACCGGGGATCTTGCCGGCGGCGTACATGCGCTCCTCGACGTCCACGGTCAGCGGGAAGAAATCTCCATCGCCGCGGGGGTCCGAGGATGTTGCGGTGGCGAGCACCGTGGTGTCGCCCATCTGAGCGAGTACCGCACCGCCGGCTTGGCCGGCGAAACGTCCGCTCTCTAGGCGCATGGTGTCTGCGCCGATCTTGCGTTCTACCGAAAATGGTTCCGGATTCATCTAGCTTCCTCCTTGGAAGACATGGCTCGTGGTTGAGCCGGGTGAGCCCGGTGGGCTCATTCCAAGAAAAGGGCTAGCTGGGTCGTGGGCCGATTCTCAGTTGCAAGGCAACACAAGGCGTTTCTGAAAGAGCCTGTGTGACCTTGCAACTGATAACCGACCGCCGAGCCGGCCCTCTTCCTTACTTCAGGTTCTCGTGGGCGCCGGCCTCCTTTGTTTGTCCGCGTGCCGTGCTCCGTCTGTTATCGACGCAGACCCAGCTTCGCGATCAGGGCTCGGTAGCGCTCGATGTCCTCACGCCGGAGGTATTCGAGCAGACGGCGGCGACGACCGACCAGTAGCAGGAGGCCGCGCCTGGAGTGGTGATCCTTGGGGTGAGTCTTGAGGTGTTCGGTCAGCTCGGTGATCCGGCGCGTGAGTACTGCCACCTGGACCTCGGGAGAGCCGGTGTCGCCCTCGCTACGAGCGTTGTCCTTGATGATCTCGGTTCGTTCTTCTTTGAGCAGTGCCATGCTGATATGAGGTCCTTTTTCTTTTGGGTTGCTTGGGATTGCGGGTTGCCGGACGCGAACACGAGGGCCCGCAGGCAGGCCTCATGGTACCACCTCAGCCCACCAGGGCTCGGGTCGCGGTCACGTCCCGGCCCATCTGCTCGATGAGGTCCTCGACCCGATCGAACTTGAGCTCATCCCTCAGACGCTTCCAGAACTCGAGCCGGACACTATCCCCGTAGATGTCTTGGTCCATATCGAGCACGTAGGCCTCGATCCGGACCGGGCTTACCCCCGCCTCGCCCCCGAAGGTCGGGTTCACCCCGACGCTGATCGCGGCGGAGAACCACGAACCCCGGACCCGGAGGCGGCCGGCGTAGACGCCCAGGGAGGGCCGGGCGACCCGGTGATCGCAGTCGAGGTTGGCGGTCGGGAACCCCAGTTCCTTGCCCCGGCCGTCGCCGTGGACCACGAGGCCATCGATGTCGAAATGGCGGCCGAGCAGCCCCGAGGCCTCTTCGACCTCTCCCGCCGTGATCAGCGCTCGGGTCCGGCTCGATGACACGTTACGGCCCTCGGCCTGAGCCAGGGTCATCGCCTCGACTTCGAACCCGTGCGTCGAGCCGAGCTCCTCCAACAGGGCGACGTTGCCCGCGGCTTTGTGCCCGAAGCGCCATCCATCACCGATTACTACGGCCTTTGACCCCAGGCCCTCGACGAGGACGACATCGACGAAGCGTTCGGGGGGCCAGGTCGAGAACTCGTGATCGAACGGCAACACCCAGAGCACGTCGGCGCCGGTCTCGCCCAGGAGTTCGATCTTCCGCTCCGGTGACGACAGCAGTGGCGGAGCCTTATCCGGGCGCAGGGTCTCGAGCGGGTGCCGGTCCCAGGTGACGATCGCCGCCTCGACCCCGAGTCGCTCCGCGGTCGCGATACAGCGGGCGATCAACGCACGATGTCCGAGGTGGACGCCGTCGAAGGTCCCGATCGTGACGGCGCACTGGAGATCTGTATCGCGCAAGGCATCGACCCCGGCGAACGACTTCACGACGACACCACCCGATCGGGCCTCAGGCGGTCGCCCTCGCGGCGATAGACCGCGAGCAGATCACCATCCTTGACGAACGCGACGAACGCGCCCTCCTCGGCATCGAGATCCTCGGGTGCGACTGCCCGGCCGTGCCGTATGTGCTCGGCATCCTCTGCGCTCGGCGTGCGGTGCTGCAGTTGCCTCACGGAGTCAGCCAGCGGGCGGAGGCTCTCGGGGACGACATCGTCTAGTGGGATCGCGTCCTCTACGGTGAAGCCGCCGGCCTCGGTGCGCCGCAGAATCACGAGGTGAGCACCGCAACCCAGCGCATCGCCGAGATCGTGCACCAGGGTCCGCACGTAGGTCCCGCCGGAGCACGTGACGTCGAGCGTCGCCTCCGGGTTGGCCCCGGGGACGAAGGCCCGCAGGTCAAGGTCCGAGATCGTGACCTTGCGGGCGGCGCGCTCGACCTCTTCGCCGCGGCGCGCCTTCTTGTAAAGACGTTCGCCACCTACCTTGACCGCGGACACCATCGGAGGGATCTGTTCGATCTCGCCGCGGAAGCCGTCGAGGGCGTCGCGGAGATCGTCCTCGGTGAAAGTCGCCTCCGCCTCGCTGATCACCTCGCCCGATGCATCTTGGGTCGAAGTGGTGATGCCGAAGCGCGCGACCGCCTCGTAGCGCTTGGGAGCGGTCTGCGAATAGGCGAGGAAGCGCGTCGCGCGTCCGATCCCGAGGATCAGGACTCCGGTCGCATCCGGGTCGAGCGTCCCCGCGTGTCCGACCTTCCTCGTCTTGAAGGTCTTCCTGATCCTGTCGACGACATCGTGAGAGGTCATCCCTGCCGGCTTGTCGATCACCAGCACGCCATCCATCAGGGAGTGCCCTGCTCGGACAGACCGGCGACGATCGCTTCGATCGCCGCTTCGACCGTCTTAGCAGTGAAGCCGGCAGCGAGTTCGTGCCCTCCCCCACCGTTGGCGCGCGCGATCGCACCGACACTACGCGGACCTTTGGAGCGAAGGCTCACTCGGAACGCACCGTCGCCCTGTTCCTTGAACATGGCCGCGACGTCTGCGTCCCGGGTCGAGCGGACCAGATCGATCAGCTTCTCGGTCTCCTCGACGTGGACCCCTGTCTCCTTCAGATCCTTACGCGTGAACCACGAGTAGACGAAGCCGTGGTCCTTGAGCAGCTTCGCCCGGTCGAGCACCCGTCCGGTGAGTTGCAGATAGCCGAAGGGGGCCGATTCGAACACCTCCTGCGCGATCGTCGTCGCAGGGACGCCGTGAGCGAGCAGATCGGCCGCCAGCCTCATCACCTCGGGTGATGAGTTGGTGTACTGGAACCTGCCGGTGTCGGTGACGATTCCGGTGTAGAGGCACGTCGCGATGTCCTTGTCGAGCGTCACCCCGAGGTCTTCGAGCATCCGGGTGACGATCTCGGCGGTCGACGACGCGTCGGTGATCACGATGTTGTGGGTCGCGAACCCGTCGTTGCCGGGGTGGTGGTCGATGTTGATCGAGCTCGGCGCTTTGCGGAGGGCACCTTCGACCGATCCCACCCGGCTCGCATCACCGCAGTCGACCGCGATGAAGAGATCGACTTCGGGGAGGTCTCCGGGCTGCACGATCGAGGACGCTCCGGGGAGGAACGCGTAGTTCGACGGCACGTTCGCCGGTGAGCTACCCCACGTCGGATAGGTCGTCGCCCCCATCTTCCGCAGCGCCAGCGACATCCCCAGCAGCGATCCGAGCGCATCCCCATCGGGATTCACGTGACAGGCAAGGGCGACGGTCTTCGCGGCGCGCAGCTCGTCGAGCGCTGTGTTCCACTCCGGCGGCTTGTTCACTCGTCGTCCTCCGGCTCTTCAGATGGATGGTGGATCTTGTGAAGGATCTCCTCGATGCGCTCGGCGACCTCAGGTCCCTCGTCGCGATGGAAGACCAGCTCCGGCAGATGGCGCAAGCGCACACCCTTGCCGATCTCGGATCGGAGGAACGGCTTGGCGCTCTCGAGTCCCGCCATGGTCTCGGCTTGCTCCTCAGGAGATCCAAACACGGAGACGAAGACGCGTGCGCTCCGGAGATCCGGCGTGACCCGGACCGCGGTGACGGTCACGAATCCGATGCGCGGATCCTTCAGGGTTTGGATGGATTCGCCAAGGATCTCCTTGGCGACCTTCTGGACCTTCTCGGTCCTTTGACTCACAGATCCTCCAGTGCGATGAAATGTCGTTGACGGTCGACGATCTCGGCTCCCTCGATGGCGACCTTCTCCATCGTGCGCTCGACCTCGTCGAGGACCTGGTGACAGTGGTCCATCGATCCGGAGACACACGCTACGCCCAAGGCGGCGCGCTGCCACAGATCCTGGTGGTCCACCTCGGCGATCGAGACGCTGAACTTCTTGTTCACCACCATCGTCACCGCCCTCAGCACCCGGCGTTTGTCTTTCAGCGACACGCTCGTCGGGAGGAACAGCTCGTAGCGACCGAGGCCGATGAACATGCCTTAGGCGGCTATCGAGCGATCTCTTGGACCTCGAAGGCCTGGATGAAGTCGCCTTCCTTGTAGTCCTGGTAGTTCTCGAGGCCGATACCGCACTCGTAGCCGGCGGCAACCTCGCGGACGTCATCCTTGAAGCGACGAAGGGTGGAGATGGTCGACTCGTAGACGACGGTCCCGTCGCGCACGAGCCGAACCTTGGCGTTCCTCCGGATGACACCCTCGGTGACCATGCAACCGGCGGCGATACCGACCCTCGGGACCTTGAACGTTGCCCGAACTTCAGCCTGTCCGATCGGAACCTCGCGCAGTTCGGGACCGAGGAGGCCTCGGGCCGCATTCTCGATCTCCTGTACCGCCTGATAGATCACCCGGTAGTTGCGGATGTCGACCCCGGCTTCGTCGGCCATCTTGCGCGCCTGTCCCGTCGGGACGACGTTGAACCCGATCACGATCGCATCCGAGGCTTCCGCCAGGGTCACGTCGTTCTCGGTGATCGCGCCGACGCCCTTTCGGAGGACGTTGACCTTAACCATCGACTGGTCGAGCTGGCTGAACTGTCCGTCGAGAGCCTCGACCGAACCCTGAGCGTCGGCCTTGAGAAGGACGTTGAGCTCGGGGATCTCGCCCTCGCGCGTTGCGGCAAGCAAGCCGGCGAGCGAGGTGGCGCGCTGCGAGACGTTCTCGGCCTCGCGCTTGTGGTGCTCACGCTCGGAGGCGATGTCGCGCGCCTCGCGTTCGTCCTCGAGCGCACGGAACTCGTCGCCGGCATCGGGAACCGACTGCCAGCCGAGGATCTGAACCGGCTGACCGGGACTGGCCTTCTCGACCCCCTTGCCGTTCTCGTTGAGCATCGCGCGCACGCGTCCCCATGCGGCGCCTGCCAGGATGGGATCGCCCTCGTACAGGGTGCCGCGGTGAACCAGGACGGTTGCGACCGGCCCCCGACCCTTGTCGAGGTGAGCCTCGATCACGATCCCTCGCGCCAGCGCCTCGGCGTTCGCCTTGAGGTCGAGCTGAACGTCAGACGTGAGGAGGATCATCTCGAGCAACTGGTCGATGTTCTGCGACTTCTTGGCCGAGACGTCGACGTAGACGGTCTCGCCGCCCCACTCTTCGGGCATGAGGTCGTAGTCGGAGAGCTGCTGTCGAACCCGCGTCGGGTCCGCACCTTCCTTGTCGATCTTGTTGACCGCGACGACGATCGGAACACCGGCCGCCTTCGCGTGGTCGATCGCCTCGACCGTTTGCGGCTTAACGCCGTCGTCGGCCGCCACCACGAGCACGGCGATGTCGGTGGCCTGCGCGCCACGGGCACGCATCTTGGTGAACGCCTCGTGACCCGGGGTGTCGATGAACGTGATCTCGCGCCCACTCCGGTGTACCTGATACGCACCGATGTGCTGGGTGATGCCACCGGCCTCACCGGAGGCGACATCGGCCCGGCGGATAACGTCAAGGATCGAGGTTTTCCCATGGTCGACGTGCCCCATGACCGTTACGACCGGCGGCCGATCGACGAACACGACACCCTCGTCCTCTTCGGCGAGGGACTCGTCAACTTCGGCTTCGTCCTGTCCCGGCTCGACGATCTCGGTCTTCACGCCGAGTTCCTCGGCCGCCAGGAAGATCGCCTCGTCGCTCATCGACTGGGTGACGGTCATCATCTCGCCGGCGGCGAACAGGAGCTTCACGACCTCCTGCGCCGGAACCTCGGCACGCTCGGCGAAGTCTTGGACGGTGATCCCGCGGTGCACCTTGAGGATCGAATCGTCGGACGCCGCCGCGGCGGGCCGCTCGGGGGCGGGTTCGGGGACGTCCGGCTCGGGGGCCGGAGCCGCTTCCTGTACCGGCTCGGGCTCCGGTGTCGGAGCCGGGGCAGCCTTGGGAGCCGGCGCCTCTTTGGGAGCGGGCGCGGGCGCCTCGGCGGCCTTGGGCTCGGGGGCCGGAGTCGCCTTCTTGGGCGCGGCCTTCGGAGCCGCGGACTTCTTGGCCGTGGTCTTCTTGGCGGTGGCCTTCTTTGCGGTCGTCTTCTTGGCCGGGGCCTTCTTGGGCGCAGCCTTCTTCGGCGCAGCCTTGGTGGCCGTCGTCTTCTTCTTCGTCTGGCTGCCGTTGCCGAGTGCGGACCTGACCTTGTCGGCCACGTCGTCTTCGAGCGTGGAGGCGTGGCTCTTCACCGGTTCCCCGATCTTCTCGAGGTGAGCGAGAACCTCCTTCGATGACAGCCCGAGTTCTTTAGCTACCTCGTGGACCCTGGGCTTCGCCATGCATTCCTTTCCTCGTCCTGAATCCTAGTCGTACTGCTCAGACCTCTTCGGCGGCCGGCTCGGTGTTCGCCGGCTCTTCCTCGGCTGGCTCGGCCGGCTCGGCCGGCTCGGGTTCGGCGGCCGCGGCTGCTTCGCGCATCTGAGCCTCGGACTTGATGTCGACCCGGAGCCCGGTCAGACGAGCGGCGAGCCGTGCGTTCTGCCCCTCCTTGCCGATCGCCAGCGAGAGCTGGTGGTCGGGCACGACGACGAGCGCGGTCTGCCCGTCCTCCTGGAGCTGCACGTCTTTCGCTTTGGCCGGGGACAGGGCGTTCTTAACGAAGTCCGCCGGGTCCTCGGTCCACGGGATGATGTCGATCTTCTCGCCGTGAAGCTCGTTCGTAACCATGCGCACGCGTGAACCCTTGGATCCCACGCACGCGCCGACCGCATCGACGTTGCGATCGTTGGAAACGACGGCGACCTTCGAGCGGTGACCCGGCTCCCGGGCAACGCCCTTGATCTCGACGACGCCGTCGAGGATCTCGGGCACCTCGAGCTCGAACAGACGCTTGATCAACCCGGGGTGGGTACGGGACACGATGATCTGTGGACCGCGCGACGACTTGCGCACCTCGACGATGTACGCCTTGAGGCGAGCGCCGTGCTCGTAGCGCTCGTGCGGGATCTGCTCGGATGGGGGCATGAGGGCCTCGACCTTGCCGAGGTCGAGGATCGTGTAGCGGTGATCCTGCTGCTCGACGATGCCGGTGACGATGTCACCCTCGCGCCCGGAATACTCACCAAAGGTGATGTCTCGCTCTGCCTCCCGGAGTCGCTGGAGGATGACCTGCTTGGCGGTCTGGGCGGCGATACGGCCGAAGTCCTCGGGGGTGTCCTCCCATTCCTTCAGCACGGTGATCTCTTCGGTCTCTTCGTCGACCTCGATGTCCTGAGCGAAGACCTTGACGTCTCCGGACTCGCGCTCGATGACCGCACGGGCTCCACGGGTCTCGTCGGCGTTGGTCATGCGGAGGTATGCGGACGCGAGTGCCTTCTCGATCGCTTCGACGACCGTTTCAAAGGAGATCCCACGCTCACGCTCGAGCTCCCTCAATGAATCCATGGGGATCTTCATCGCTTGTCCTTTCCCTTCCATTCGAAGACCGTTCGAGCCGTCTTGACTGATCCGAACGGCACCGCAACCACGCCTTCTTTCGTTTCGATCTGCACCGCGGAGTCGTCAAGGTCCTTGATGACCCCGTCGACCCGGTTGCTGTTAGCGACCACCGGTTCCTTGGTCTTGATCGTTACTTCCTTGCCTTTTGACAATCGGTAATGCTCTGGTTCCTTAAGTGCGCGCTCCAGCCCCGGAGATGACACCTCGAGCGTGTAGCGGGTATCGATCGGGTCCTTCAGGTCCAGGGCCCTCGAGAGTTCGTCGGCGACCGTCGCGACGGTGTCCAGATCGACCCCGTCATCGGCGTCGACGAAGACCCTCAGGACCGAGGATCCACCCCGACCGGTCATCTCCACATCCCACAGCCGTAAGGAGTGCCGTCGAGCAACCGCCTCGGCGAGGTCCCTGACCTCCTCGAGAGCGCCCATCCGACCTCCTCATAAATTAAGCCCCTCCTCTGAGGGGCTTCCCTTTCGATAGTCCCAGCTAGCGTGCCTGTTAACGTTCGAGTTCGCGCCTAGACTTCGGCGCTCACACCGGTTAACTAGAGTAACAGATGGAGGAGATATGGCGAAGAAGGGCCGTAAGCGCCGGGCACGGCGTAAGAACAAGGCGAACCACGGCAAACGACCCAACGCGGGTCGCAAGGGCTAGTCGGCCGGAGGCCCCATCCCGATCGGGACGACGGGATCCTGTCTCCGTCCGGCACCCTTCAGGACGGTTGCTCCCCCATCTCCTCCGCCGCCTGAGGCCCTGATCTCGGCGGCGACCTTCTCGGCCTCCTCGATCAACGCATCTACGAGCCGGTCGTGAGGGACCCAGCCGATCTGCTTGCCCTTCGAGAACAGCAACCCCCGCCCGGGGCCGGCGGCGATCCCGATATCGGCATCCCGGGCCTCGCCCGGACCGTTGACCTCGCAACCCATCACCGCGATCTGCATCGGTGGGAGGTCCATCTTCTCGATCCGGGCCTCGACCTGACCGGCCAGCTCGAAGACATCGAGCTCGGCACGACCACATGACGGACAGGCGACGAAGTCGAACCCGTCCTCCTTGAGCCCCAGTGACTTCAGGATCTGCTTGCCGACCTTGACCTCTTCGACCGGGTCGGCGGTCAGCGAGACCCTGATCGTGTCCCCGATCCCCTCGGCCAGCAGGGTTCCGATCCCGATCGCCGATTTCACGATCCCCTGCTTCGGGGTCCCGGCCTCGGTTACGCCGAGGTGCAGCGGCACGTCGGTCTGCGACGCCAGTAGCCGGTAGGCATTGATCATCTCGGGCACGTTCTGGTGCTTCACGGAGACCTTGATGTCCCGGAACCCGTGCTCCTCGAGGAGTGAGATCTCGTAGAGGGCGCTCTCGACCAGCGCCTCGGCGGTCGGCCGCCCGTACTTCTCGACGAGCTTCTTGTCGAGGCTCCCGGCGTTGACGCCGATGCGGATCGGGATCCCCCGCTCCTTGGCGGCCTCCGCCACTTCCTTGATGTGTTTGGGGTTCCGCATGTTGCCGGGGTTGAGACGCAGGCCGTGGACGCCGGCCTCGAGCGCCATCATCGCCAGGCGCACCGAGAAGTGGATGTCGGCGATGATCGGCACACCGCCCTCCCGGGCGATCGTCGGCAGCGCCTTGGCGTCACCTTCGTGCGGCACCGCGACCCGCACCATGTCGGCGCCCTGGGTCGCCAGCGCGTGCACCTGGATCAGGGTCTCGTCGATGTTGTCGGTCTTGGTCGTGGTCATCGACTGGATCGAGATCGGCGAATCGCCCCCGACGGGAACCTTCCCGACGTGGATCAGCCTGGATCTGCGACGCTCATGTGTGATCTCGGTCATATGTTTGTCCAGTCTAGGTGGACGGGGACGCTAGAAGGGCGTCTGGATCGGATGGGCGATGTCGAGATAGAGGACCGCCAGGAACAGCACCACGAAGAACGAGATGACCGCGGCGGCAACCGGGATCGTCTTGCGGATGTCGACCTTGCGGCCGGTGATCTTCTCGAAGGCCAGGATCGCGAGATGCCCGCCATCGAGCGGCGGCAGCGGCAGGAGGTTCATCAGCCCGATGAACACCGTGAACGCGGCGATCATCCCGATCAGATCGAGGTACTGGCCTCGTTGCACGGTCTCGCCGGCGATCTTCCCGGCCCCCACCAACCCGAGCGCCCCTCGGGGGTCACGTTCCTCGGAGCCGGAAACCTGGGCCCAGAAGTCACTGTCGAACACGGTCCCGAAGACGATCCCGATGCCTTTGAACGAGAGGTAGGTCAGCTGCCAGGTCTCGCTGCCGCCGCGCTTGATCGCCCCGGTGACCGAATCCCTCTTGTACTCGGGCTCCGGAGAAACCCCGAGGAAGCCTCCGACGGTCTCGCCTTCGCTTGGGGTCCTGACGTCTTCGCCGGGTGGCGCGTAATCGACGATCGCCCCGTCGGCATCGAACAACCCGGTGCCCAGCTCGATCGCTTCGGTCCTGGTGTTGCCGTCACGCTCGATAACGAAGGTCACGGTCTCGCCGGGATGCGCCTGGATGTGTGCACGGATCTCGGCCCAGGTATCGGCCCCCCCATCCGCCACACCCTCGATCCCGACGATCTCATCACCTGGGGACAGGGCGCCGTCTCCCGCCGGAGTGTCCTCCCCGTCCAGGGATGAAGTGATGTCCTGGATCGTGGTCGTCGCGTTGCCGGTCGGATAGCCGATCGCCGCGAACGCGAACGTCAGAAGGAGGAACGCGACGACCCAGTGGGTCGCGGAACCGGCCACCAGGACGATCGCTCGCTGCCACGCGGGTTTGTTGGGATAGGAGCGCGGGAGGTCTTCCTCGGGGATGTCCTCGTACGGGTTCATCCCGATGATTTTCACGAAGCCCCCGAGGGGAAGCGCCTTGATCCCGTACTCAGTCTCTCCGCGCTGGGTCGACCAGATCGTCGGCCCGAACCCCAGGAAGTACTGAGTCGCCTTGAAGTTGAAATACTTCGCAGTGAAGAAGTGTCCGGATTCGTGGATCATCACGACTACCAGGATCGCGATGATGAAGAGGACCACGCCGAAGGTCATGGCGCCCCCGCGACCGGAGCCACGGTCAGCAAACGAGTGGCTTCGGAGCGCGCCCATGCGTCGGCCTCGAGCACGGCAGCGAGGTCGGTCGCATCGAGAGGCTCGTGGATCGACAACGTCTCTTCGATCACCCGGGTGATGTCGGTGAACGACAACCGCCCTCCAAGGAACGCCTCGACCGCGATCTCGTTCGCCGCGTTGAGGACCGCCGGGTAGGTCGCGGCCTTCCGTCCCACCTCGTAGGCGAGGTCGAGGGCCGGGAACTTCTGACGGTCGATGGGTTCGAAGTCGAGCGAGCCGATCGACGCGAGATCGATGCGCTCCGCGGCTCCACCGATTCGATCGGGGAACGACAGCGCGGCCTGGATCGGGATCTTCATGTCCGGGGGCCCGGCCTGCTGGAGCACCGAGCCATCGATGAAGCAGGCGATCCCATGGATGACCGACTGCGGATGCACGACGACATCGATCTGGTCGTAGGAGAACCCGAACAGGAAGTGTGCCTCGATCACCTCGAGGCCCTTGTTCATCAAGGTGGCGGAATCGATCGTGATCTTGGGGCCCATCGTCCAGGTCGGATGCCGAAGCGCTTCGTCCGGCGTCACGTCGTCGAGCGATGTCCTGGTTCGGAACGGCCCTCCCGACGCGGTGATGATGATCCGCTCGACGGTGCGAAGGTCACGACCGGCGAGACACTGCGCGATCGCGGCGTGCTCGGAGTCGACCGCCTCGACCCGTCCACCTCCGGCCGCCGCGGCGGCGAGGCAGAGCTCTCCACCGGCCACGAGGCTCTCCTTGTTGGCGAGCGCAAGGACCTTGCCCGTTGACAGCGCGGCGAGCGACGCCTGCAACCCCGCGGCACCGACGATCGCGTTGAGCACGACGTCGGCCTCGTCGAGGGCCGCGAGTTCGGCCGCGGCCTCCGCTCCGACACCCCCGCGATCGAGGCTGAACTCACGGAGCTGGGCTGCGAGCGTCTCGGTATCGCTGCCGACGCAGAGTCCGACCACCCGGAAACGATCGGGGTGCTCACGGATGACTTCGAGGGCCTGAAGCCCAACGGAGCCGGACGACCCTAGAACGACGACGTTCTTGATCTCGGTCACAGGACGATTGTCACACGGTAGGAGTTTTGCCTAGAGAACGGCGAAGTGAAGGTAGAGGAACACCAGCGGAGCGCCGAACAGGATCGCGTCGAGTCGATCGAGCATTCCCCCGTGGCCCGGCAGCATCCTCCCCGAGTCCTTGATCCCCAGTTCCCTCTTGACGAGGGACTCGGCGAGGTCACCGGCCGGGGCAAGGAACCCGATGATGGCGCCGATCGCCAGCCCGTGAGTCGTCCCGAGCGCGTCGGTGAAGGTGCCGAACCCCGCCCCCACGATCAGCGCGGCGATGAAGCCTCCGACGAATCCCTCCCACGATTTCGCCGGAGAGATCGACGGCGCCATCTTGTGACGCCCGAGCGCGGTCCCCGCGAAGAACGCGCCGATGTCGTCGGCCGCGGTGGTCAGAACGTGCGCGAGCAAGATGACCACCCCGTCGGGAAGCGTGAGCATCGACACTGCGCCCGCGCCTCCGCCCCCGATCCAGAAGATCCCGAGCACGGACCATGCGATATCGGTCGCTGGTGCGGGGCCCCGGTTCGGACGCAGGGTGAGGATGAAGGTCAAGGCCACCAGCACGGCGCCGGCCGCCACGAGATAGCCGAGCTCGCGCGGCCGGAAGTACGCGGCCGACATCAGTGCAAAGACACCGAGAGGGCCCATGAACGTCACCGTTCTCTTGCCCTCGTCTCTCAACGCGATGAACAGCTCGAGACCGGCCAGGGAGACAACGAGCGCGGCAAGCCAGAAGAATGCGGTCGGCCCGCCCGCGACCGCACCGAGCATCAGCGCGAGGAGGACGAGGGCGGTGACGACCGCCTGTGTCAGATTGCGTCCCGGGGCCGACGTCAACGCGTGGCCTCAGACCTCGGAGAGTTCTTGTTCCTTGTGCTGCAGGTTCTTGTCGACTTCCGCCACGTGCCGGTCGGTGAGTTTCTGAAGTTCGGTCTCGGCGCCCCGCTCTGCATCCTCGGACAGGGTCCCGTCCTTCTTCATCCGCTCGAGTTCCTGCTTTGCGTGACGGCGGACGCCGCGGACCGCGACGCGCCCCTCCTCCGCGCGGAGGTGGGCGACCTTGATCAGTTCCTTGCGGCGATCCTCGGTCAACTGCGGGAAGGCGAGCCGCACCACGGAACCGTCGTTGGCCGGGGTGACACCGAGATCGGACGCGAGGATCGCCTTCTCGATCGCCGCGATCGAATTCGGGTCGTAGGGAGCGATGACCAGGAGACGAGGCTCCGGAACCGAGAGGTTGGCGACCTGGTTCAGCGGCACCTGGGTCCCGTAGTAGTCGACGGTCACCCGGTTGAGGAGCGAGGGGGCCGCCCGCCCGGACCGGATCATGGACAGCTCCTCGAGGTTCACGGACACGGCCTTCTTCATCTTGTCGTCCGCTTCGCGGAGAACTTCAGCTTCCGTTTCAGCCATCGCTGTTCGTCCCTCCCCTACCTGGTCGCTTCGGCGTGTACGAGGGTCCCGACTTCCTCACCGGAGAGCACCCGCACGATGTTGCCGGCTTTTAGATTGAAAACGATGATCGGGAGCCGGTTGTCCATACACAGCGACACGGCCGTGGAATCCATCACCTTGAGGCCACGACTGAGGACTTCGAGGTAGGCGAGGGACGTGAACATCTTGGCGTCCTTGTTCACCATCGGATCGGAGTCGAAGACGCCGTCGACCTGGGTTCCCTTGAGGATCGCCTCGGCGTTGATCTCGAGCGCGCGGAGCGCCGCGGTCGTATCGGTCGAGAAGTATGGATTGCCGGTACCCCCGGCGAAGATGACTACACGGCCCTTCTCGAGGTGGCGCATCGCCCGTCGCCGGATGTACGGCTCGGCCAGTTCCTGCATCCAGATAGCGGTCTGCACGCGGGTCTGCACACCCTCTTTCTCGAGGGCGTCCTGCAGGGCGAGGGCGTTGATGACCGTGCCGAGCATCCCCATGTAGTCGGCCGTCGTCCGGTCGGTCCCTTGGGCCGAGGCGCTGAGGCCCCGGATGATGTTGCCGCCACCGACGACGATGCCGAGCTGGACACCCAGCGCCTTCGCCTCGGCGAGCTGCCGCGCGATGGACGCGACGATGCGCGGGTCGATCCCGAAGCCGTGTGACGGATCGGCGAACGCCTCCCCCGAAAGCTTGAGCAAGACCCTCTTGTACTTCGGGGACTTGGTCTCGGCTTCGGGGGGAGTCGTCACCTAGGAGTCCTCGCCGACCCTGATCCTGGCGAAGCGGCCGATCGTGATGTTCTCGCCCATCGTCGCCTTCGCCTCATTGATCAGATCGGCGATCGACTTGGACTTGTCCTGGATCCACTCCTGGTCCATCAGGACCCGCTCCTTGTAGAAGCCCTCGAGCTTGCCCGCGACGATCTTCTCGATGATGCTGTCCGGCTTGCCGGAGTCCTTCGCCTGCTTCGCGTAGATCGCCGACTCCTCGTCGAGCACGTTCTGGGGAACCTGGTCCCGGGTCGTCCAGTCGGGGTCCGCGAACGAGATGTGCATCGCGATGTCCTTGGCCAGACGCTCGAAACCCTCCGTCTTGGCGACGAAGTCAGTCTCGCAGTTGAGCTCGACCATCACTCCGAGCTTCGCGGGGTAATCCGGCTGGGGCCGGTGCATGTATGCGTACACGAGCCCCTCCGTCGCGGCCCGCGCGCTCTTCTTGGCTGCGTCGGCCAGGCCCTTCTCGCGGAGCAGCCGCTTGGCTGCCTCGAGGTCGCCGTTCGCCTCGGCCAGAGCCTTCTTGCAGTCCATCATCCCGGCGCCGGTCGACTTGCGAAGCGCCGCTACATCCTTAGCGTTGATGTCAGCCATCGTTCCTGGAACCTTCCTCTACTGGTGTCGTTACTACTCGTCTGTCTTGGGCTCGTCGGCGGGCGCCTCGGTCGCCGGTGCATCGGCCGGCGGTGCATCGGCCGGCGGTGCCTCGGTAGCGGTCGCCTGCGCGGCCTCTTCGGCCTCGAGCTGGAGTTCCCACTCGGCCTTCGGCTGCGCTGCGGCACCGGGGAGCACCTGATCGGCATCGGCCGCGGCCGGAGCTGCGGGAGCTTCCTCGGCAACCTGATCCGATGCGTCCTCCCGGAGCGACTTACCTTCGATCACCGCATCGGCGATCACCCTGGTGAGCAGCTGACCCGCGCGGATCGCGTCGTCGTTGCCCGGGATCCCGAAGTCGACGTCGTCCGGATCGCAGTTCGTATCGAGCACCGCGATGATCGGGATCCCCAACTTACGAGCTTCCCGCACCGCGATCTCTTCCTTCTTGGTGTCGAGGATGTAGATCGCATCGGGGAGCTTCGTGAGATCACGGATGCCGTGGAGGTTGCGCTGGAGCTTCTCGAGCTCCCGACGGAGTTTGAGGGCTTCCTTCTTGCTGAAGCTCTCGAGGGCGCCGGTCGCTTCCATGTCGGCGAGCTCGTTCATGCGCTTGATGCGAGCGGCGATCGTCTGGAAGTTGGTCATCATGCCGCCCAGCCAACGGAAGTTGACGTACGGCATCCCGGCACGGTCGGCCTGCTCCTGAACGACATCCTGGAGCTGCTTCTTCGTGGCCACGAACAGCACCGATCCACCTCTGGCGACAAGATCGCGGGTGAACAGGTACGACTTCTCGATCCCAGACATCGTCTGCTGAAGATCGAGGATGTAGATCCCGTTGCGCTCCGCAAAGATGAATCGCTTCATCTTCGGGTTCCAACGGCGCGTTTGATGGCCGAAGTGAACCCCGGCCTCGAGCAACTGCCTCATCGTGACGACGGGCATGGTGGTACTACCTCCTTCGGTTACGCCGGGCCTTAATTGCAGACCCGGACTCCTCCGCCCGCCGAAACCCGGCTAT
>WHTI01000379.1 GCA_009377815.1 Actinomycetota bacterium | reverse complement strand
GGGTGGCGTCTTACCAGCCCCCGCCACCGCCACCGCCACCGCCGCCGCCGAAGCCACCGCCACCGCCGAAGCCGCCGCCGAAGCCGCCCCCGGAGAAGCCACCACCCCAGCCACCGCCGCCGCTGCCACCGGACCCGAATCCGCCGCCGCCACCAAAGCCCCCGAACCAGGAGTTGGCGTCGTCATCCCAGGAGCGGTCGTGGAACACCGGGTTCCAGCCGAGACCATGGGTCATGGTAGAGGTCATCGTCCAGTGGTAGTAGAACAGGAAGAAGGGGTCGAACTGCCACAACCCGGTCCCGATGGGCTCCCCGGTCCACGTGTCCCGGCGACCGCTGGTCCCCTGGTGGGCGAGCTCGGGCGCGTAGCGGTCGGCATCCTTGATGTGGGAGCGGGCCAGTGCCTGTCGCTGGGCGGCGTAGGCGAGGGCGAACTCGCGGGGTCCACGGGGGTCGGAAGCCCCGAACGCCGCGGCCACGTCGGCGTATGAGCCGGAGAGCCCCAGCTCGGCCAGGGTCGACCGCGCCTCCTGCCAACGTCTCAGGGCCTGGACGGGTTCCAGGGAGACAGCGAGCACCGCGGCGATGACCCTGACACTCTCGGTGTCGACATCGAGACGTGCGATCTCGTCGCCCAGGTTCGAGTAGTCGTCGAGGGATCGTTCCCCCTTTCGGACCAGTGCCGCCGCGATGGAGATGGGGAGGTCGAGATTGGAGGCGACATCCTGGATCTCGTCGATCTCCTTGCGGCCCCGCAGTCCCACCAATGCCATCTCGACCGCCGTCGGCGGGTCGACGTCGAGGGTACGGGCCTCCCGATAGGACTCGAGGAAGTTGTCGATCTCCGACTCGTCGTTGTTCATGACCAGGAACGCCGCCGCCGCGGCGAGGTCGACACCGTCCTCGGCGAGCTGGTGGCCCTTCGCCTCCAACTCCCCGTGGACACGGTCGAAGGTGTCGGCCGCCTCCTGGGGGTCGTCCCCGAGGTCGGCGAGGGCGGCCGCCACCGCGGGGCGAGTGGGGACGTCGGGCAAGCGGTCGTAGAGCTCCTCGAGACGGTCGGTCTTCTCCCGAGCCTCGACCGCCTTCGATTCCAGGGCGGACACCGTTTCCCCGAGGGGTTGGGACTGCTCCAATGCCGGCCCGGCCTGGAGGAGGCGAACCCCGAGATCACTCACGACGGTGGGGCCCAACTCGGTCTCGGTCGCCTGTCTGGCCAGCTCCCGGGCAAGTCGCTGGCTCACCTCGGCGGCCCGGAAAGGGCGGAGGGAGTCGACGAGACGTCGCAACTCCTGCCGTTTCACCTCGAAAGCCTCGGGATCGATCTCGATGGAGGCGACACGTGCCGACTCCTGGACCGATCCCTCGAGGAGCTCCTGCTCGTCGCTGACCCGCATCTCGAGCGGCATCTCCTGGTACTTGTCGATCGTCGTCCTGTCGCCGACCTCGACG
>WHTI01000208.1 GCA_009377815.1 Actinomycetota bacterium | reverse complement strand
TGGATCATCTCCCAGGTGCGCTCGATCCCGTCCGCCCGGGTGAATAGCTGCCGCTCCCCCAGCAGCACGTCGAGGATCAGCCGCTCGTAGGCGCCGATCAGTCCCGAACTCAGATCCCGGTCGTAATCGAAGTGCATGTGGGCCGGCGTCAGCTGCATAGTCGGCCCGGGCTTCTTGGCGAGGAACGTCAGCGTGATGCCCTCCTCAGGACCGAGGTCGAGCGTCAGGTGATCGTGATGGAACCTGCGCCAAGCGACGTCCGGAAACAGCATCTTCGGCGGATGTCTGAAGGCGAGCGTGATGGCCGACCGACGCTCCGCCATGCGTTTACCGGTGCGGAGGAAGAACGGCACCCCCTCCCAGCGCCAGTTGTCCACCGCGGCTTCCATCGCCACGAAGGTCTCCGTCTCCGAATCCTTCGCCACACCGTCCTCGTCCCGGTACCCCTTGTACTGTCCCCGCACGACGCGCTCGGGGACGATGTCGGGCATCGAGTCGAAGATCTTCACCTTTTCGTCGATCAGCGCCTTCGACGAGAATGACGAGGGAGGCTCCATCGCAACGATGCTCAAAAGCTGGAAGAGATGGGTCACGACCATGTCCCGCAGGGCTCCGGTGTCTTCGTAGAAACCGGCTCGGGTCTCGATGCCTCCGCTCTCCGGGACATCGATCTGGATGTGGTCGATGTGCTCTCGGTTCCAGACGGGTTCGAACATCCCGTTGGCGAACCGGAGCGCCATGATGTTCTGCACCGGCTCTTTGCCGAGGAAGTGATCGATCCGGTATACCTGCTCGTCGTCCAGCGCCTCCTTCACCGTGGCATCCAGGTGCTTGAAGGACGCGAGGTCGGAGCCGAAGGGCTTCTCGAACACGACCTTGGCGCGTGTGTTCAGTCCGGCCTCGGCCAGGCCCTCAGTCAGGTCGCCGAACGTCGCCGGCGGAACCGACAGGTAGAAGAGCCGCACCGGCTCACCGCCCATGTCCTTCTCGGCCGCGTTCACCGCGTCGACGATCACCTCTGTGTTGCCAGCCTTGAACTTGGTCGAAGCGTACGAGAGGTTGAGCGCGAAGTCATCCCATCCCTTCCCCACCTGCGAGAACTCGTCGACCGCCGAGCGTGCCATCTCCCGGAACTCCTCGGTGGATACCTCGCTTCGGGATGTCCCGATCACGCGGAACCGCTCAGGCATCAAACCCTCGATGTAGAGGTGGTAGAGCGCCGGCAGCAGTTTCCGTCGGGAGAGGTCGCCGTTCGCCCCGAAGATCACGATGACGTGATCCTGCGCGGACGGCTGGCTCACGTGCGAGCCCACGACTCGAACGCCGCCCACGTGGTGCGGGCGACCGAGCGTCCGGCCGTGTCGAGCGCGCTCGCGTCGCCGGCCGCCTGCGCCGCGATCAGGCGACCGAAGCTGTATCCGGAATCGGGGATCGGCAGGTCCTCGGTTGGGGTGTCGAGGATCACAAGGGCTCTAACCGGTTCGGGACCACCCTTGTGCAACTGCCCGATCGAATGGAGATAACGGGGACCGAAGCCGGTTGAGGTCGCGACACGGGACGAGGCCACCAGCTTGGTCCGAGCCGCGAGCATGACAGCCTCGGTTCGCCTTGACCGCGGCGCGAACGCGAGGAGGCATGCAAGTTCTCCGGGTGCGACCCCTTGGAAGAACGATGCGGGATCGTCGGTCGGCCACTCGGCGCCGGCGCCGGACGCCAAGGCGTCCTTAGCTGCCCTCTTTGCCGATTCGACATCCGGTTGGTCGAACGCATTGATCCCGAGTAGTGAACCGGCGATGGCAGTGGCGAACTCCCAGACGAACAGGACGCCGCCGAGGTTCGAGGCATCCACAGATAGGGCGACCGAGGGCGTCTCGACTGGTGACGCGTCCCTCGAGAGATGAGCGAACGCACGATCCGGTCCGTAACCGGCCTCGAGGACGGGCTCCCCCACGATCGGGGCGATGCCCTTACCTTCCTTGCCGGTTGATTCGGCGATCAGCTGCTCGGCCCAGTCGCCCAGACTCACGAGATCCGCCGAAGTCCGGAACGTGAGCTTGTTCCGGCCGGCATCGGCCCATTCGGCTAGGGCCGCGCCGATAGCGAGGCCCGGATTGCTCCCGCCATCCTTGCGGCACTCATCCGCCGCGGCCGAGGCCGAGGCGCACAGAGCGCCGAGGTCGATCCCGAGTAGAGCGGCCGGCACCAGCCCGAAGAGAGACAGGGCCGAATACCGGCCCCCGATGTCGGGAGGGTTGATGAAGACGCGCCGGAACCTCTCGGCCTCTCCCAACGCCTGTAGTGAGGTTCCGGGGTCGGTGATGGCGGCGAACCTGTCGGGGGGCGCGAGGCGACGGAAGTAGCGGTACAGGGACATGGTCTCGATCGTGCCGCCCGACTTGCTCGACACGAGGAACAGGGTCCGGGTGGGATCGATGCGGGAGGTGACCTCCGCGATCTGAGCCGGGTGGGTCGAGTCGAGCACCTCGAGGCTTATCCGACCGCGGCCCCCGTAGATCTGCGCCAGCATCTCGGGCGCCAGGCTCGATCCCCCCATGCCCAGAAGAACCGCGTGGTCGATATCTGCGGTTGCCTCGGTCGCGAACGCAGTCAGGTCGTCGATCTGCTCCTGCATCGTGGCGGGAAGGTCCAGCCATCCGAGCCGCGAGGCCGGGTCGTCCTCCCCCGGCCCCCACGCCGACGGATCCCTCGCCCAGACCCGCTCGACGAGGCCCGTGGGAGGCGCCATCGCCGCCGGGCTCCCGTCAACCCCCCACTCGAGTAACGACACCGCCCCTCCTCCGAATAGTCGCCGTAGTCCCCACCCTGGCATATCGTTGCCTCAACCCCATGAGGGGGTCCCCATCTATGGAGGCAATAGACATGCGAAAGATATTCGGTTTGGTCCTCGCGCTGGCGCTCGTCGCCGCCGCGTGTGGAGGAGATGGGGGACCGGACCCCGCCGACGATCCCAAGGGCGCGCTTCAGGCGGCTCTGGATCGGCTCTCCGAATACGAGGGCGTCAGTCTTACGATGAGCATCGCGTCCGACACCGCCTCCCTGGTTGCCGCTAGTGAAGGCGACCTTACCGAGGACAACGCCCAGAAGGTGATCGATTCGTCGCTCACCTTGTCGGCCGTTTCGTCGGAGGATCCGACCAACGCGCAGTTCCAGCTGGCCGCCAACATCGCCGGCATCGACAACGCATTCGAGATGCGGGCCGCAGACAACACCTTGTTCCTCCGGGCCGACGTCTCGGGACTTGCCGAAGCATTCGGGGCGGATACCTCCCAGCTGGATGCCTTCGAGGCCGAGGCCGGCGCGGCCCCCGGGTTCGAGTTCGTCGGTCCTGCGCTCGAGGGTGAATGGATCGGGCTCACCGGGCTCGATTCGGCCATGGATCAGCTCGGTGGCGGTATCGGCGCGGTCGAGACTCCCAGCGAGGAGGACCTCGCGTCGATCAAGAAGTTCACCGATGCGCTCGGAGATGCAGCCGAGGTCACCACCGGCGACAAGGAGGGCCCCGGCGACCACCTCGTGGCCACCGTGAACCTCCGCGAGGCTTACGCCTCACTGTCCGAGATCGCAGGCACGCTGACCCAGGTGCCGGGCACGGAGCTCCCTCCGGATTCTGAGGTGCCGGACAAGGACATCTCAGTGGATGTGTGGATCGACGGAGGGAACCTGACCCAGGCGGAGCTCGATCTGACCCAGATGGCCGACCTCGGAGACTCGGAACTTCCAGAAGGGGTCGACCAGCTCGCCTTCCGCATCGGGATCGAGGAGTTCACCGGCGGGGTCGAG
>WHTI01000014.1 GCA_009377815.1 Actinomycetota bacterium | reverse complement strand
GGGGCGGGGCGACAGCGGGGTTGAGGCTCAGTGAGCCACACAACGGACATTCGCTGTAAGCCGTGGCGCTCGTGCGCTGCTTCCACCACCACGCGTGGCGGCAATCGTTATTCGGGCAGTGAAGCTTCATTAGGCGGCCTTCCTCTCTTGACTCTGGTGACATGCACATCCACAGGGCGCTTTTCGCGTGCGGCCGAGCGGATGAATGAGCGTTGGCCGGCGCATGGACGGCTTCTCCGCTTTCTCGACGCCGGCGCCGAGACTTCGCGGCCCACGCTTGTGGCCGCAGTCGTGGCAGCGGGGCTTCTTGCTCACGCGGCCACCTCCTGCTGCTCGGCGCGCGCCCCATCGGAGTACGGTTCCGTTGTAACGGAATCATCGTCGAAAAAAAGGTCCCTGTAGCCGAGGGACGGGAAAGCTCGCAGCAGCCCCCGTATGGCGACAGGGCCGCAACCACGGCGTCCCAGCCTGATCTGGTAGAGGGTGCTTGCCGGTAGGTCGGCCCGTGCCGCCAGTTCCTTCAAGCTCCACTTGCGTTCCCCCATCACTTCGAAGGCCCTTGTGCGTGTCGGCATAACGGTACTGTAGAACAGCAGTGCGCGGGCGCGCAAGGGGAAACAACCGAATTGACATCACAAAATAACGAGGCTTGGTTGCGCGGTCGCGCAGCACTGCTATACGATGCAAGGCAGGAGGATTATGCATATGCGCACCACCCGACTGGGCGCGTTGCTGGAGCGCGAGCTCCACATACGCGGCCAATCGCCGGAGTCGTTCGCCAAGCGCGTAGGGATGAGTACCTCACACACCTACCAGATCATCCGCGGCGAGCGCACAAACCTCACCGAGAAAACCATGCGAAAGATCGCCGCCGGCCTGGGTATGACTGTTGGCGAACTCTACGCGGAGATTGGCGAACCGTCTCCGGTTGCATCATCCGATCCTCAGCTCAGTCGTGTCGTCCGTCTGTGGGATCACATCCCGGACGCCCATCGCAGCTCGCTCGTCCTGATTGCGGAGATGAGCGCAGCCCACCGGCGCCCCGAGCCCCCGGTGCCCTCAGAAGGCGTCGCCGTGGCCGAAAGGGGAGATGAAGGCGGCCGTACCGAATTGCACCGAAACGAGGGTTCTGTAAGAACTAATCCGCCCCATACTTCACATTATGGTGAGCCGGAATTGCCGCCGAACGTCGTCCCTTTTGCACCGTCTCGGCCCGAGCCAGAGCGCCAGGCCGCCTAAGCCGGCGCCCCATTGACTGATACGCAAATGAAACGCTACGCTCACCGGTCCGCTATCCCGACGGCGAGTTTGGGGAGTAGGACATGGGCCGGATAGCAATTCCGCAGTGTCGTGTGTGTGGTGAGTCGATGATCTTCTCGCGGCGGAGCGCGCACCCGCTACGTCGGCATTATCAATGTGATCTCTGTGGATCGTGGGTGTCTTTGCTTACCAAGTCGGGCACCGAGTACATGAGCCGCTGGCGTCGCGAGAGTTATTGGTAGCCGTTACGTCAACTGAACCCTGGCACGCCGCCAACGAGCCGAGCCACCACACGCACCCGGACTGCCGGGGCGGCGCCAGTGTCAAGCCGGAGGATCGGCGCCCCGGCACTGGTGGCCGGCCGCTGTGCCTCGAGCGCCGGGTACTGGAGCGGCTGGAGCGGTGAGCACAACGAGAAGCCCCCGCCCAACCCGGCCGTGGAGAGCCGGGGCCGGACGGGGGCAGGGGGCGGAGCGGAAGGGGGGAGAACGCTCCGCTGTCGGGGAGAAGATTTCAGAAAATGATAGAATGTGTGACCCCTCCCTGGAACTTCGGTGAAAGGGATCGAAGCCGCCTACAGGCGGCTTCTGTCGTTAGCCGTGCGGCGTGGGCCTCCCCACGTGTGCCAGGACGGCGCCGGCAGCCGCGCGTACGCTGGCACCCAGCAGCGCTACTAACCAGACTTCCCAGGAAGTCACGGCCGCGAAGTCCAGTTCTGCCAGCGCCTGGAGCACGACCAGCGCGCCGGCCACGCCGGCGGCCCAGCCAGCTTCCTCGAAGCCCTTGAAACGGTACATCACGGTATCCCCGCACCGATCCCGAGCAATCCGAGAACCAGGAGCAACAGTGCCACGAAAATCAGAATCCCGCCGAGCGCTTGCGCCACGGCCCGCCACGCCGGTGGAAAGAAAGGGGCCAAGGTCACTGCGTAAATTACCAGCCCGGCTACCAGGAGCGTCAACCAGCTAGCCATGAGTCGTTACCTCCGTTGTCTCTCTATCTCCGCGCGGATGCGGGCCCGGAGCTCGTCAGCACCGCTCCGGTCGCTGGCGAGGAATGGATCGCTCTTTCCGTCGAATTTCCCAGTCGCTCCACTTGCGTCAAGATCACTGTGGGTGGGGAAGTACTCCGGCAGATGCGGGAAGGCCCGTGTGCAGCGCAGCCACCACCAGACGAATGCCCTGACTTGCGCATCCGTGATCGGATCGCCAAGACGCGCCTGCGCGAATTCACATGCAAGGTAGTCATCCGAGCAGGCCCGGGCATTGTGGCCCCACTCCTCAGGCTCCATGTGGATGCACACGACGTCATTCCCGACGCAGACGTGCCAGCCAAGCCCACCCGCTCCATTGCGCACGTAGCTCACGGTGGACGCGTACTCCTGATCGGTACTCCATGCCTTGCCGCTTCGAGTACCGTGGAGAATCGTGCCAAGTGGCTGGCGCAGCTTGCCGGCCACATTGCCCCGCACGTGCTCAATGCGCGGCGTGTAGGTGACTGGAGCCGGAGACGGTGGAGCGGGGGGACGCTCTAGCAACAGCAGGCTCACGGCCAACCTACCACTTGCGCCCCATCCGGCTTCCAGACAACCAGTCCGATGCCAGAGAACACCCGCCCTGGGTACGTGCCCCCGGCGGCGTCGTACTCATGCTGATCGTCAGTAAGCGGGAAGCCCCACTCATCGGCGTTGGCCCTCCAGGCGCCCTCAAGGCCCCACGTGTGCCGGTAGGCCGCGTTCGGCCGGACCCCCCGCCAGCGCGCTTCCCAAACCGCCTCATTTGCTACTGCCATCACTCGCCTCCTCTCTCTTCACCGCTCACTTCCGCATCTCCAGTCGCGCTTGCATAATCAACAACCGCTGGAGCCGCTGTTCCAGCCACATGGCAACAAACAGGCTCAACGGGATCAGCGTGAGAATCACCACCACGAACCATGAGCGTGGATCGTCCGGCGGATTTCCGGGCCGGACCGCCAGGTAGATCGACCCGGCCAGAAGATTGACGGCCAGGACGGCCCAGATGGTTTGGATTGCCATGCGGTACCGGGCCACCGTGAGGCGTCCATTCGTCACGCGTCCTCGAATCGCAGCCTGGTAATCCCCTACGCGGCGCAGGACGAGCCAGGTGGCATAGCAGAGCGCTAGGACGGAGAAGACGACAAAGGGCACCTCATACCAGCCCAGCGTTTCAACAATCACCCGTGATTCCTCCCTAGCCGCCTGCGCCGGACGGCCTCCGCCTCCGCGCGTAACGCCCAGAGCCGATCCGCCTCTTCGAGGTCGCGCCGAATCCGTGCCTGCCGACTGACAATCTCGGCCAGATCGGGATCACTTGCTGGGGGTTGCTGCACGAGCTTGCGCCCGCCCCGGAATAGCCAACGCAATAGGGCACTGATCATGGTCTCCGATCCCTGGCTGCCTCGATCACCGTCGTGGTTGCCTTTTCGGCCATGTTGGTTCCGGAGAGCGCCATCGACTTCCACGCGTCGCGCTCTTTGCGAATGTCTTCGTAAAAAAGATGCGGAACCCAATCCCCTTTCTGCACCTCGCGGACGAACCGGAACATGATCCAGAGACCAACTAACATCAGCGTCGCTGGCCCAACGCCTGAAAGAAACTCGATGGCTTCGAGTGGCATCCATTACCTCGCGTACCTTCCCGCAGCAGCGAACCGTCCGGCAGCCGCGAACCGGCCCGGCGTCTGTGTGGGCTCAGGCGTGGTCACGGTGTCCGTGGTGGACGTGCCCGTGCCGCCATCGTTGAAGGCGACGATGTGGTAGTCGTAGCTCGTGCTGGCCTGCACGGTGGTATCGCTGGTGCTGGTCGTGTTGGCCGCAACGCTCTTGACCTGGCTCCACGTGCTGCCACTGGACAGCTTGCGCTCAACCCGGAAACCGTCCTCATCGAGTGAGTTATCCGTCCATTCGAGATCAACCTGGCCGGTACTGACGGCTGTTGCTGCTAGGCCACTCGGGGCCGTGGGCGGAGACGGCAGCTCGCCCGCTCCGAGGACTTGAGCCGCCCCGATGGCTGGCAGAGTGCCCCGGTAAGAATCCAGGGGAGGCTCACCAATGCCGGTGTAAAGCGCGTCGAAGCCAGGAACCGGCACACCTGCCTCGGCCAGCTCGGAATCGGACGTGAGCGCCAGGTCGCCGGTGAGAGGATCGACAAGCTCGGAATCGACGGCGGACGCGCCACCAAAGCTCAGGTTGGCAGCAGAGGCGAGCTTGTTCGTTCGGGCGTTCGTACGCCCCGTGGCGGTGTTGTAGTAGCTCCGGTAGGCGGCAATGTCGCCAGCGGCCTGCTGTGGGCCAAAAATCGTTCCGGACGATGGCGGGATCAAGATGTCCCATTTGACCGCCCCACTCCTGGCACACACAAAGATATTGCCGTCTTCCCAGAACCATCCTTCGTTGATGGTGTCGCTCCCGGAGCGCAATTGGCTAAGTTGCAGGGGCGCTTCCTCGCCCGAACGAAGGATGCTGTTGAAGAAATGAAACTTAGGCATATGGTCGCCCGAGCCGCCCGCGTCATTGTTCGGGCCAGAGCCAGTGTCATTGGTCCAGTCGGTATTGTGTATCCAGTACACAGCCCCAGGGTTCAGGTAGCCAGGATGAGTGGATGCCAAGTTATCGCCATATTTGATCATCGCTCCTGCACCCGGAATCGTCGAGCTGCTGCGCCCGTGTGTGCCAAATCCACCCTGCGCCACGCCACCGCTCCCGCGATCCCAGAGATAGTTCTTGGCGATCAGTGCGACACCGATGTATTGGACACACGAGTAACCCGTCAGTGTCCGCTCCGTGCGATTACCGATGTCTACGAAGTTCCAAGCGGTGCGGCTGGTGTCGCGGCCATCGTCGCACATCTCTAGCGCGAGGTTGCCTTGAAAGACACTGTTGCCCATGGAGTAACGGCCAGCGCCATCGGTCGAACCGCTCCACGGGTCGAAGCCACCGTGAATGGTGTTGTGGCGTACGACAACCTCTCTCCCCCAGTTCTGGCCGTTGAAGTTCGTGCACTGGTTCAAGTGCCCTTTCTTCTGCGTTGCCTGCCCGGACTTGGCGAACTTCCACGGGACCGTGTTTCCATCGTCCGGTGTCTCGCTCCACGTGCTGGTTACGCGGCAGTAGTTGTATTCCGCCAGGAGACGGGTGGAGTAGTTGTCTTGCTGGGATCGCTCCTTGAGCTGGTCCTGTCCATTCTGAATCACACAGTGGTCCACCACAGGACGAAGGATCGTGGTGCTGTGCTTGACCTGCACGTTTGACCGCGCTGCCCGAATGACCAATCCACAGAGACGCTGATCGTCGCCCGCAAACGTGAAGCCTGCCCCTTCCCCGCCAAACTCGTAGGCATACATGTAGTAGTCGTTCGGTGTCTTGCCATCGGCCACCAAAGCGGGAGGAGGACGCATCCAGATCGTGCTTGCGCCATCGCTCCAGGCCCCGTAGTTGTACGAGTGGATATGGGTGTCGTAGTAGACCTCGGTCGCAAACTCCTCCACGTCTTCGGGTCCATCGTCACTCGTGAACGCAGCGGGCGACCAGACCCCGATCCGCGCGTACTCGGTCGCCTTCCTACGCGAGGCCGCTGGCGAGCCCACCACCGGGGCGTAGCTCAAAGCGGCCAGGTCCACAACCGGCGCGTTCTCCCACTTCCAGAGGTTCACCGTCTCAGGATCGAGCGTGTTGGGGTTGGTGATATTCACCCCCACTTCTTCCCACGGCCCAATCCTCGACGCAGTGATGGTGCGCGTCGTGCCGTTCTCGTTCCACTGGTAGTCAGGCTGTAAGTCTTCATCGGTGGCTCCCGTGGGCGCGCACATCGCTGGCCCTTTATCGACACTGCTCACGGCCTCAACGATGGACCAGTTGGTTCCTTCCGTCGCCCCGGCTACCGTCGTGGTATTGTCGTACTCCATGCGGGGGAAACTGGGTGTCTCGTCGTATTCCACCGGCAGGTTTTCGCCCAGGTAGATTTGGCCGTCTGAGGCAATGTCCGATTGGGGAGCCACGTAGAAGCCGGGCGCGCACTGCACCACGGCGCTCTGGCCCGCTGAGGCGATGGCCTTCTCAAAGGTACGCCAGGGCGAGCCAACCGAGCCGGTACCCGAGCTGTCGTTGCCCGAAGGGGAAAGGAAGTGCGTCGGCGTCAGATCGCCGTGAGCCGTGATGTTGTAGTCGTCCGTGGCGCAAGTGAAGCTCACACGCGCGAACGTCTCCACACCATCCCCGCCCGCCTCGCGCGTGACCGTCATGCTCGCCTGGCCTGATCGCGCATCACGCACCCCGGTAGGACTTGACGGACACGTTACTCCGTCAGCATCCACCACGGTCACCAGGAAGTCATAGGAAGTGTCTTTGTCGAGAGGCGCCACGGGCCCGTAGAGCCCGCTCTGCGGTTCCGTCTCGCCGGGGTAGAGCCCAGAAGGATTGGCCCAGTAGGTCTTCAATCCCAGGTGGAAACGCCACACACTGTCCGCACTCTTCTTGAACTGCACGCCACTCACGAACGCCTGCACATCTTCGGCAATTGTCACCGCTTCCGTAGCCGTGACGGAGGTGGCTCCCTTAGCAGCGGCCGCGTCCAGCGTGACTCTTGTTCCGTCGTGGAAGACAATCTGGCTGGCAGCTACCAACGGGTACGGAAGCCCGGCGTTCAGCCCAACGGTCGTGCTATTGCTCACCCCGCTCGTGGAGATCAGGGCGAGCCCCCCGGTGGCGTCCCTGTTGTCGTCCCCGGAGAACAACCATTCAAGGTTGACACTGATCTCCTGGACGTAGGCCGTGAATGCGGCAAGTGTCAGCCCGTCGGCCATCAGCTTGCCACCAGTCCGAGAAGGTTGAGCTTCCTACGGTCACGTTCGCCGCCTCCAGCAGCCGTGTATTCGACCGTGAGCTTTGCTGCGTCGCCGGGGTCGTTATCGAAAGTCAGGACACCAAAATCGCCACCGCCGCCCGCTGGCCGCTCCACAAAGATAGTGACGGGGCTCGACTCATCCCAGCCCACTTGATCGACCAATTCCTGCAGCACCGTTATGAGCTCGGGCGAGTCGTAGAACGCCGGCACCCCTGCGGCCGCAATGTCCTGCTCATTCCACGTCACGGAGGCCGTGGTTTTCGTGCGATCACTCAGGTCGTTCGCGGTCGTCGTGAACGTACTGCTGTTCGTAGCCTTCTCGCCCGAGACTGGCCCGTTGATGTTGTCCTGTGCCTGGTTATCGAACTTGAGCGCGAGCAGCGCGCTCGTAATCGTGGCCCCCTGCGGAATCCCCGCGCCCGCCTCCCCAACTCCCGCGAACCGCAAGCCCAGGTGCTCGCCGGGCGTGCCGCTGCCAGATAGGCGGTAGCGGACAGCGGTAACGTCGCTACTACCGTCGCTGAGCTGCTTGGCGTCGTCAGTGCTCGCCGCCACCTGGAGGTTGAGCGTCGCCATTTAGCTACTCGTCGTATACCCACTTGCGGACACGTAGACATCCATGCTGTCTGTCTGACAGGCCGCGAAAAGCCCCGTGTTCGCCGTTGTCGCCAGTGGCGTAGGAAGCGGGACAACGATCCCGGCAGGATCGCTCGCGGCGGCCACCGGCACCGGCAGACGGAGAAGCGTTGTCCCGCCGCTCCCGTCTTGAATGAGCACGTCTCCACCTACCGTTGCGTCGCGGTTAGTAATGACGATGAGCGTGGGACGAAACGTGACGCCTGCTCCTTGCGCCGCGATGACCTGCGTCGATGTGGTGCCAATGATGTTCGCACTGACGCCACTGACGGGTGGGCCAAGAAGAGCAGCCTGGGCAACCTGGCCTGGATTGGCGGCTGTAAAGAGTTCATCTCCCGACCCGTCCGTAGGGACAACAGCCACGTCCTCGTGATCCGAGGCGAGCACTACCGATACGCTCTCGTCCGAGACTACCTGGCCGCCTCCGGTCAGACCTCCCTCGGCGATCGAGACGCGCTCGGCAAGCCCGTCCGCTGTTTGTGTGAGTACCTCGCGAACAATTGACCCGTAGGATTTGTCAATAGCCACCATGGTTTACCTCCACACTCCACAACCACCGATTCATCGCTCAACCATCCTGCCAGCCACCCTCGCTAGGCCTGACTCGCCCCGGAGCGCTGCTTTCAGTTCGGCAAGCGTGGTCGCCGCGGCAATAGCAGCGTCAAGCTGTTCGTCGGGGCTGGGAGTCTCCTGTGGCACGTGCGCCTCAATCACCGGCTGCGCCTCGGGTGGGAGATCGATAAGCTCGCCCTTCTCGTTCCAGGTGATGAGGCGGGGCGGGTCGTGCGCGGTTCCGAGTCCGCGCACTTCCACCCCGGCAGCCTCCAATTCACGCTCGAGCTGGTTGAGGTTCCAGGTCACCGTCTCACCTCCGCGATCAGCATTGACCGGAGCAATCCATCGGCGGTTCCGGTGCCGCCACTCGCGAGCCATTGCGCCTTCACGGTGTGTGCTGCGCTACTGACACCCGTCCAGAGGTGCTGTGTCATGAGGGTCTGTCGATAGTTCGCCGCGGGAACGTTGAACCGGCGAATGCTGTTCGCAGCCGGCACACCGTCGAGCACGAGCCGGACATCAACGCGCTCCCCGACCGTGTCGTTCGAAAAGGTGCCTGTGAACATGGCAAGAAGGACTCCTCCAGTCGTCGTGATCCCCATCGTCATGCCATCGAGGTCCACAAACGTGGTGCTTGTCGTCGTCGGACCACTATTGCCAACATCGTCGAACTCGATCTGCGTGACGGCGTTGGCCTCGAGCATCTCCGTCGTGACGGTTCCGGAGTCGCCTCTCGTCACCACTGCGGCAGCGCTCTGGCTCCCGTCGGGACTCGCCTTGACACCGTTCCCGTCCGCCTGAAACAGGACTGAGCCATCGGCCGCGTAGAAGATCGCTGCCCGGCTATTCGTGGCGTCGGTGTTCTTGACACTCAGTGCATAGGCGATAGCGTCCGAGACAGCCGTAGGTGAGAGAGGAACGCCCTTTCCGCTGGTCCCGATCAGTGCGTCAATGATCTGATTGAGGTCTTCAGCCTCGATCAGATCAGTTCCGCCGCTTGTTGCTTTGGTGAACGTCGGCATCTTTTCCTCCTACGCCCAGACCCGTCCTGAGTTCCACGTGGCACCGCCATCCCAGGTAGCCGTCACGCCACTCGTCTCGGCGATGGCAACGGCCAGGTTGGCCGCGAGAAGCCGCTGGTTCGCGCCCTTGTCCTCAACCTCAATGAACGACACTCCCGGAGCCAGCACGAGGACCTTGTGGGTCTTGCCCGCTTCGTCACGTAGCGTGACGCGATTTCCTATCTGGAGACGCGCGAGCGCATCGCGTCTGACGCTCGGATCAACGCCACTCACCGCCCCTCCTTGATGCCGTACTGCATGCCCAACGAGCACCTGGTACTGGCGTACCTCGCGCAGATCAGGACGCGGCAAGGCCCGAAGGGATCGCTTGCGGAGGATTGGCGGTGCTACGACAGTTCCGGTGCCGGTGATCTTGAGACTCAACCGCCCGCCCTTGACCGCCGTGGTGGCTCGCAAGAGCGCCCGCGGGCTACTACTCAGCGTCCCGAGCGTTTCATAGGTTGTGCTGCCATCAGCCGCGATAGCCACCTCGGCCGCTGTGCCCGGCCCGAGGTTCTCCCATTCCGTCGCGAGATGATCGAGGTCTTTCGAGAGCGTGTCGTCTCCCCAATCCTCGGCTGACTCGTAGAGCTCAAATTCCTCCGCGAACTGATACGCTCGCCCCTGGCGAAGGTCCTGATAGGGCGTATCAAGCGCCAACGGAGCCCACCGGAGACTCGGTGCCGTTCCGAATAGCCCGCCAATCCAGAGACGCGGCTCTTCCTCAATGAGGCCCGAGATGTGAAGCGTATTCACCTTCATTGAGGGAAGCACGATGGGCGCACTGTGCCAGACAATCGGCCCGGCCTCACCCTCGAGCGCTTCCCGTCCCCAACTGATGTAACTAGCGTTCGCCTCAGCATTCCACTGGGCCAGAATCAGCCATTCGCCTTTTCGCGTGATAGCAGCCGGAGCGCCGCTAATGGGACTCTCATCCGGGAGTCCTAAACCAGGGCTGCACCATTGCGTCAGGGCGTACGCTAGGTCACCTGCCACCCGGACGCGGAGCAGCCCGTAGCCTGCTCCTGAGTAAATCCAGCCGCCCGCGGCCAGGTTGGCCCGGCCGTTCGTGGGCAGCACGAGCGCCTCAACCTCGGGGGTGAGGTTCGGCGCCAATCCTGTACTGTCGAGGTCCCGGACGCCGCCAGTCGTGGCGATGTACGCATGATCACGGGTGCTGACGATGCCGGTGATTGGATACGAGCCGACTGCAATGGCCGAGCTCCAATCGCCGTCGTTTCGTGGATCGTCGGCCACGTAGAGGATCGTTGGTACGGTAGCCGTCACGTCTTCCGCGATCAGCCTCTCGGCCGTCACACCACCAACCGTCCAGTAGACCGTCCCGAGGTAGCCCCGCTGGACACCGGCCGCTCCTGTTATGGCCTGCGTCCACGCGCCGCCGGAAGGCAGCTCCCAGATGTTCCCGCCCGTACCCCCAACGAATAGGCTGCTCTTGAATCGTTTGATGCTCCTGGCCGCGAAGCTTGCCCCGAGGTCCTGGTCCTGAACTGGCGTTCCCGAGCCATCCGGCACCCGCATCACGTAACGGTCCGTCAAAACGTAGATATGCCCATCTTGCTCGGCGAATCCACGCACTTGCCCGGTCCCGATCTCGGTCGGGACATCGGTGACAGCGGGACCTGGCAGCACCATCCCCGGATCGCACGGCCAGCCGTTCTTGGTCCACGAGTACATGCCGGGCGCCATCTTCGCGGCCGACCGGCTTCCTCGGTGCCAGGTCGCCTGATTAGCGGGCTCGAGTTGCGCCCCTCCACGTGCCCCCGCCAGCAGCGGTAGGTACTCAGTGGCGCCAGCGCTGCCATCGGCCCGGCGTGCCTCCAGCGGCATGCCATCCAGCTCGATTGTGTGACTAAAAGAAGGGACGGCCACCTAGAACGACTCCCAATCTTTTGCGCCGTACTGCCGCCAGCCGCCCGTATCGCCGCCCATGCGGCGCTGCTTGTGATTCAAGTAATCTAGCTTGAGCAGGTTCGCCTTGAGCCGCTGGTCCCGCGCCTTGCGCTCCCAGCGCTCCGCATCCGGGCCCACCGAGAGCGCCATGTAGGCGTAGGCAAGGGCCACCTGCACCAGTGGCTCGGGATTGATCAGCGCCTCATCCGAGTCGTTCACCAGCCCAACACTGCTGTTGCCCCAGGTGCTGCCTACCTTGATCCATGTATCGAGCGGGCGAAAGACTTCCACCTGTGCAGCCTCGCCCGCGCCGAGATGCGGCTGAACCTCGAGGTTCAGGTTCTCAGCGTCGCGGTAGGGGAACGTGCCGCCGTGCGTCAGGCGGTTCACGTCGGCGCTCGTGGCCTCGGCCCATAGTTCCCGGATCGCCTCCGGCTCCAGCCAATCGGCGTACGCGTCAAGTTCGTAGCTCGGCTGGTTCTCAACACCCACGAGCGCTAGCCGGGCCGTCGTCCAGCACTCGGCCAGGGCGTCATTGATGCAGCTTCGGAACCCCACCCAGCCGTCGTGATCCTCGGGCGGGAGCACCAAGTGCACCTCAAATTCCACGTCAGCGGGGATCTGTGCCGGGTACGCCACTGAGACGGATAACTCGCCCGTGCTCGTATTGAGCGCTGATTCCCCGACGCGCCGAAGGCGGCCTAGTTGATCGCCCTCAACGGGAAATACCCACCCATTGCGATAGCGGTTCTGGTCCAGGCCACCGGCGAGCGCCGTGGCCACGAGACTACTGCCGGCGGCGTTGCCTGCAGTCGTCGTCGTGGCAACGGTTAGGCTGTTGAGCCGGCGCGCGAGCTGGCGTCGATAGTTCTGAAGGCTCCGGCGAGCAGGCACTTACTTCTTCTTCCCACCGACCTTGCTCGCGTTTGCGATCCTGGCGGCCGATTCCTTGCTTTTCCCCTGGGCGCGGAGTTTCTCGTAAAGCTCCCAGTTTTTCACCTGGGGGCCCGGCATCAACCCACCCCCGGAAAACTGTCACCGACGTAGTAGCCCACGCGCATCTCGCCCGCGGGGATGCTCTTGATCGCAGGCTCCTTGCGGGTGTGCAGATGCAGCTCGGCAATCGACTTCGGAACTTCGATCATCTTCCCGACCTCGAGCCAGACAACCACGCCGTTCACTTGGTGCCGCCGCGGGGGGTACGCACCCTTGATGGCCAGGATTTGCTTCTCGACCTGGTTGGGCTCAATCTGGATCATGACCCGGGGCTCAGTGGCCCAGTGCTCTTCCAGCACCCGTTTCTGGTTCTCGAACTTCCTCTGGTCGAGCGCTACGGAAGCGGCCGCCACGGTCGGGGTGGCAAGCTCGGGCGCTAGTCGTCCTTCCTGGACCATGCGCTTGAGCGAGGCCAGCTCACGCTTCAGCTCCGCGATCTCGTCCTCTTCGGGCGTTTCGACGATCTCTTGCTCAATCTCCTGTGTCGTTCGTGACATGTTCTCTCCTGTGAGTGGCTGGAGGGCGGGGCTGGGAGAATCCCCGCCCTCCGTGGCCTATTCGAGTCCCAGCTTGCCCGTGACGAGCGCGACCGGGAAATTGCGGGTATTGGCGTAGAGACGGTCCTCTTCGATCCTCGATCCGGGTAGAAAACGCTCCTTCTTCCCACTTTCGAGGTCCACGAGGATCATGTGACCTCGTACCCGATCACCCTTGCCCATGAGGCCCCAATCCGTGACGGGCCGGCCAATGACCGCCCCGAACTCACGGGCGACCTTGGAGGCGGCAGCTCGTCGCTGCCGCTCCATCGCCACCACACGCGGATCAGCTTCGGCTTCGGGCTCGGGTGCGCGGTGCTCCTCGGCGATGGCCCCGCCTCCGATTTCCCGCGTCGCGAGCGTGATCCCACCGGCGCCACGCCGGGCGTCGTCGAGGTCTTCGGTCTTGGCAGCCGCGGGCTGTCCCCTTGGCTGTTCCTTTTCGTTCTCTGCCATCAGAAATGCCTCCTTATGCAGCTGCCGCTTATGCCGTGACGGCCGTTTCCAGACGGACGATCCGGGCCGAATCCAGCACCTTGAAGACAAGGGCCGCCTTCCAGCCGGCGATCCCATACTGGTTCAGCGGGTCCTGTTTGCTCGGGCTATCAACTGGCACCACGTGGACGCTGACGCCGCGGTTGCTTTCCGCGTTGACGTTGCCCATCGTCTGGGTCGCCAAGTCACGCTGTCCCCAAGCTTGTGGCCCGTAGAACAGCCCCGCGTACACATCAATACCGGCCGCACCATCGCCGGCGAAGACCGGAGCCTGCGTGCTGGTCCGGAAGCGCACTCCGTGAGCGCGTCCGATCTCACCCCGAAGCAACGGCTCATTGCTGGTGTACTTCTGGACATCCTGCCAGCCACCGGCGCCCGTCTCGGCCATAAGGTCGTACGCCTGCTTCGGATCGATGATGGCCCGGTAGTACCCATCCGGGTAGCGGGGAACGTTGTTGCTCTCCAGGTCCCGGACGACGAGTCGCACCTCATCCATGCTGAGATTCATGCCTGCCGCCACGGTGACTCGACTGGTAGCGGTATCGGCGTACCGGACGCTAGACCCGGAAGCGAGCTCGGTCATGAGCAAACTGTGGAAGCTCTGCCCGGCCTGCTCGCCATGCAGCCCGATCACTTCCTGGAGAACGGGGTCGATGCCGGCCACGAGGAGAATGTCGGAATGCTTCGACCACGCGCCGTACTGGTCGAGGTCGGCCGTCACCTTGGTGATCGTCAGATCATTCTCAGTAGGCGGCGTGCCCTCGGTCAGCGCGGTCGTCGCTAAGCTGAAAGCCGCGAACTTCCGCCACTCGACGGTGAGGCCCTTGCCCTTCGGAACCGTGCCCTTCTGCCCGTCCTGAAGGGCCGGCAGAAACGGCAGGAGCCGCTTGATGAGCAGCATTTCGTAGTACGAACGCTGCTCGTTGGTCAGGCTGGTGTAGGTGTTAAGTGCCACGGGTTACTCCTAGGCGTTGAGATCAACGCCGCTCAGCGCACCACTCATGGCGAGTTGCTCAGCTTCGTCCGTGGGAAGACCGGTCTTGGGGTCCAGCAATCGTGAGAGCATGGCCGGCGTGCCGGAGGTCTGGCCCCCGCCCGCCGCGGGCTGTCGTCCATTGGCCGCGCCCTTGGCTTTGAGGGTCTTCACTTCCTGCCGTAGGGCCTGAAGCTCGCCCTCGAGGCGTTCGCGCGCGGCTTTCTCGCCCGCTTGATGCATTTTCTTCATGGCTTCAAGAGGGCTTTTTTCCGCCATGAGGGCCTGATGGGTGTCCCCATCCATGCCTTCGAGCGTCCGGAGCTCTGAGAAACCTTGCGCGAAGTCGCCAAACACGCGACTCTGTGCGTGCCGATAGAGCGGGGGAAGCACCTTCCGCCACTCTTTCATGGCCTGCGCCCGCTCAGCGGCCTGATCATCACCCCGGAGCCCCCTATCCGTGAGGTCCTGGAGCTCCTGGTCGGTGCCGGTGAGCTTAGAAAACTGCTGAAGAACCTGTTGATCGGCTGTCTCCCGCTGCTGAAGCTGCGCGTGATACTCGCGTGTGCGCTGCTCGGCTTGCGTGAGTTGTTCGGCCAGCTTTGGCGCCGCTCTCCGCGGCGGCTTCTGGCCCTCTGGCGTGGCACCCTCGTCCTGCGATTCCTCGTCCTCTCCGGATTCTGGATCGGGTTCCTTGGGCGTGGCCTTTCCCGTCTGGTCAGTCTGATCCGACGTTCCCTCCTGCGACTCTTCCCCAGCCTCCGCGTTGATCGCTTCGAGCGCCTGGGCCATCGCGGCATCCAGGTTAGCTTCGGGATCAGCGCTCGGTTGGGATGGAGCGGGTCCGGTCTCCGTCGTGTTCGCCTGCTCAGTACCGGGTTCAGCCATAGTGCCTTTCCTCTCCTGGCACCCCGGATGCTGGGCAACAAAAAAGGAGCTGCTCCCTTTCGGGAGAAGCTCCTTGCGTTGTCCCAGGAAGTCCTGGGGCGCCTGAGTACCTACATCATACGCTCTGTACTTTTGCTTGGCAACGGAACCGCGTATGCTGAGCCTGGGAGAGTGCTATGCGCATACCTTTGATCGCGGCGTTCTTACTGAGCCTCGTTGTTCCAGCCGCCGTGGCGGCTCAAGCAGCGCCCTACTGCCAACCGGGGGAAACGCCGGGCTACCAATTTGGTTTCGCCGCCCTGAAAGCGGAGCTAGGCGCTGGGATGGGCGACCCGCTCACCTGTGAGTATGGCGACCCGAGCGGCTCAGGCGACACGCTTCAGAACACGACATACGGCCTGGCCTTCTATCGCGCCTCCACGAACACCCCGACGTTTACCGATGGGTGGAACCATTGGGGGCTCACCCCCGAAGGGCTAGTGTACTGGACGGGCGACAGCATTGATCCCCCTGGTTACGAGCGGGGTGTTGTTCCTGTCCCCGCCGAATCGTTCCTAGAGCCAACACCGGAAGTCATAGGTCCTGCGTTTCGAGGAGAAAATCCAACTGAATGCGTCTGGGACTCCATTGATCATATAGAGCTTTACTTCTGCGTTTACCCATCCAACTCGGTCGCAGGCTGGCATCTTTCGTCAAATGATGTCTTCGTGCTCGCGGTCTACCACGATGCAACCGAGGCAGGAGCAGTGATCACGCGAGACGGAGCGGCACTTGGATTGGAATTCCTATCACCAGATCCCGCGCCTCCCCCGCCCCCTGTCCCCACCGAGAGGGCCATTGAATCCAGGATTGACGGTGAATTCACCGGCTGGGACGGCGACACGATCTTTCAACTTACGAACGGCCAAATCTGGCAGCAGGTGTCCTACGACTATCACTACCACTATGCATATCGACCCGAAGTTCTGATCTACCGCGATGGTGGGCAGTGGCAGATGGTGGTCGAGGGGGTAGATCGAACTATCACCGTGAGAAGAATCCAATGAACGACCCAGAAGTTGTCAAAGGCGGCGTGGCGTTCCTGGTCATCACAACGACAATCGTGCTCGTCTTTGGCTACAAGGGGCACGAGTTCCTGATGATGCTTGGCGGCATCGTCATGTTGATCGCATGGGGGGCGGCTATTGTTGAGGCAGCATCGGAATCTTGGGCTAACCGTCAACGACGCTAGCGCCGCGCCCGCTCTTCCCGCCTGATCTCCTCCACCATCCGCTTCATAAGCCGTTCTGATTCACCCTCTTCCGCGAGGTCGGGGAGCACGACAGCTTGGCCAGCTTCGCGCGCGCGGCTCACGAGCTCGCGCACCACCTTCTCCTTGCCCTCGCGCGGCGCGGCCTGCCAGGCGGGTGTCTCGGCAACCATCGGGAGCAGGTCGTTCACGATGATATTCACCGTGCTCTGATACTTCGTCTGCTGTGCGCGTGAAAGTGGCAGGCCTTTGATCGTGTCCGAGACAGGAGTGATGTTGATATCAAGGTTGTGCTCGCGAAGGACGCGGGCCGCCTCATCGCTCACCCGCTCATCACGCGCTCGATAGAAGAGCTCGCCGCCGGAATCGCGCACGAACCGGCCAACCAGCCCGCCGATACCGGGCAAGCTTTGAATCCGGTCGTCACGGCGCTCAATGCCTTCACCTGAAGCGAGGGCGCCAATCAGGTCGCCAGCGGCCAAGGCTGCTCCGCCGCCACCACCGAGGTAGTCCCGCACGGCAAACTCCACGGCGGCACCGGAGACTTGTGCTTGTTCGTCTCCGGCAGCACGGGCCGCTTCCTCGATCAGGTTAGCGATGGCATGGGCCGTGTCCGTGGCTTCCGATTCTGTCCACTTAGAGACGACGTTGCGACCGCGGAAGAAGTCTTCATTGGCTTGAAGCTGCACGCCCGTGCTGAGACCGACAGGCACAAAATCGAAAGCCGTTTCGGCCGGCAAAACAGACTGTGCCGCTCCTTGGAGCAAGGAGGCCCATTCCCTCGGGTCCTCGCCCAGCACGCGCCCTGCCGCCTCGCGTGTCGCCACCACGAAGGGGGAAAATTCACGGGTGGGGATATACAAATACTGCGGCTGCCGCTCACCCGTTACGGACTCTTGAGGGTCCACTGGAAGCATGAGCACGATACCCGCGTCCTTGAGATACTGCGGCACGTCTTCATAGTCGCGTGAACGTTGCGGATCGCTGCGGTTCCAGGACTCGGCCGCTACGGTCGGACCCACAAGCGTTGCTCCGACCGTACCGACAAACGCCTTAGGATTCTCGCGGAACGCCCTGGGAATCTGTGCGCCAGATTGAATCCCCACGTTGAAGAAGGGCACGAACTGGTTGATGAACTTGGACCACGTGCCGCCCTGGGCAAAGTCGATCGTCACCGTCCGCCCTTGGATAACGGACTCCACGGCGTTTGCCCCTCGCTTCTCGGCGAGCCGCATCTGTGCCACGCGCGGAGCGAGCTCGATCCGCTCGCCGATCTCCTGGATGGGCTTGAACGTTGCGAGGTCGCGGACCATCTTCATGGCATCTTCCGCGTTGTCGAGCACGACGCCATTTCGACGCAGGTGACGGGTAGCCTCGGCAACACCCCTCTGGTTCTGGCTGAAGAAGCCGAACATGCCGCCGCCACCCTCGAGGTAGCGCTGCGTCATCTCGCCGGCAAACTGGCCGCGCGTTAGACCCTTGAACGTATCGACGTAGGCTTTCGTCAATTCAACCATCACCCGCGGGAGGTGCTGCGGCCCGCCTTCCCGGAGGCTCGCGCGTACCGCGAACGTGGAGGCATCCATGATGCTGTTGGATGCGAGGAAGACCGGATTCCGAGATGTCATACCCATCCGGGCGATGTTCATGATGGTCGAAACGCCGGGCACTTGCGCCGTGCTCTCCATCTTCACGGCTTCGGCAAGGTGCTTAGGCATGCGGTAGACGTGGCGGGCACCGTCCTCGAACACGCTGATCTTCTCGAAGTTGCGGCCCGCCGTCCGATTAGCGGTCTCGCCTACCAGCTCTTCGATCAGTTCACCTTCCGGGTGGGCTTCCCGCAGTCGAATGAACGCCCGGGCGGCATCGTTCTTCCGGGTGAGCGTTTCCGTCTGGTAGGCCAGGCGAACGAGTGAAGCGATGGGGTCCTCGCGTTCCTTGGATGTACCCTCAGCCGTGAGCCGCTTGAGGCCGGTATCGTTCACGCTCAGCTTGCGGCCCGGGAAACGTGCTTCCGTGTCAGCCAGATAATCAAGAATCTTGGTCGGCACGTAATGCGGATAACGCCGTGTCAGTTCCTGGTAGAGATCACCCGAGATCAGACCACTATCCCGCTTACGCTCCAGAAGTGAGCGCCCGAAGCCCCATATCTCATCGGCGGCCTGTTCGATCTTGGCAAGGCGCTGGGGTGCGAGCTCGCCCTGCATCGTCTCGATGACGCGCTGCGAGTCTGCCGCGCGGATACCACCGGGGAACACGCGATCAGCATTCCCGGTCGCACGCGCGATATCGAGGTTGTTCTGGTGCGTGAGGTACTGCGTAAGCAGGTTGTAATCTCGCCCTACGCTCTGCACGGCCGGGCCGAGGCTCTTCTGGACGCGCACCGCAGCAGCAGAGTCAGCATTCAGGCGACTCAGCTCGTAGGCCATCTCGTCAGCCCTGAGCGGTCGCCCCAGGTTCTTCTGTGCCTGCTCCTGAAAGTGCTTGAGGTCAATAGAGCGATCAGTTGCCCGTCGCACGAATCCGCGCCACAGAGAAGACCTGGCGCCCTCTTCCACGGGCGGGCTCTCGTACATGCGCGCCGTCTTCTGGTAGGCGGGATCACTGGCGAGTGCACGTGGCACATTCTTAGCAACCCGCGATACGTCACTGCCCGCAACGCCGAACGCGAGATAGGCATCCCGGGCTGAGCGCGCGACCTCTCGCTCGGTTGGGGTCCCGGTAGCACCGAGCTGCGTTCGGGCAGCCTGCTCTCCCATCTCCCAGAAGTTGACTCCTGTTGGATCATCTTCAGTATCCAGGAACTTCCGAAGCTCTCGGGGCGACATCATCGAAAGCTCCAGAGGTGACGGGAGCATTTCTTCCCGGAGCCGACCAAACGGCTCCAAGGCTTCCCCAACCGGCTCCGCCGCTCCCCGTATAACATCCCCAATCATGCGCCCCGGCGTTTCCACAAGGCCGCGTAGGTTCTCCAGTGTCTCGGTCCGGCGCATGGCTTCTTCAGATGACTGACCAATGGGTGGGACGAATGCTCGCCCTAGTTCTGTTCCCGCTTCCGCTACCGGGGCCAACGGTGCTCGCGATGAATACTCGTCAGCGTCGAATGGCTCAGCCAATGTTTCTCGGAATTGATCGCGTGACGATGCAGCCGACCCGCCGCGTGTCATGGCTGCGGCGTCTTCTACAGCGCCTCCTACGCCCTCAGGCAACCTCGCCAACCCTGCCAGTGGCCCCTCTGCCTCTTCAGGTGTCATGTCATACGGGCTGCGCTGCTCTTCGTAGGACGCGGGCTGTAGGTAACCCGGCGAGCGGAACGGCTCGGTTCCCTCGCGTGTGATCTCCAGGTCGAGCGGGCTGATGCCGGCGAGCCGGTTCATTCTGGCCCGTTCAGGATCGGCAACGGCTGCCTCCGCACGCGAAAGACGCCGGGCTGTCTCAGGCTCCATGCGCTCGGCAAGCAGCTCGCTCGTTTCCTGGCCGAGGTCCGTGGCGAAGCGGGCGAGCTCGCGACCAGCAAGACCTGCCTGACGCCCGACTTCCTCACCAAAGACCTGCGCCCCACGCGCCACGCCCCCAAGGATCACGCCGCCCCGTTCCGTAACCGTCTCGGCTGTCTCGCCGGCCATGCGTCCTAGCGTGTCTACGCCGCTCCTGAGGGCCTCTGCGTCCAATCCCATGCCCGCGATCAGCGGGCGCCGCTCTCGTGGCGCTACGGGCTCCATGGGCGTCCTACGGCGGAACTCCAGCGGCTCCGGCCGCTCTAGCAGAGGCGATACGCGGGGCATTGGGTTCGGCGGGCGCGCTGCGACACTGGGTGAGGGGTTCTCGACTGTCTCGCCGCCAAGGACGCTTCTCAAAAGCCCCACGGCATCAAAGCTCCCACCGGTGCCACCCATCGGCCCAGTGCCCGTCACGATGCTCGGCCCGACGCCTAGGTGGAGATGCGCGCCGGTACCTTTGGCGTTCCCTGTTTCGCCTACTCCACCGAGGTAGGCACCTGCCCCGATCTTCTGACCGGTCTCGACGGCTGGCGTCCGGTCCATATGGGCGTAGTAATACTGGTTACCGTCATCCCCCTCGATCATCACGAAGTTGCCACCGATATCGGTGTAGCCCGCCGAGGTGACGGTGCCGCCCCGCATCACTTTGACCGGCGTTCCTTCCGCCGCGAAGATGTCCGAGCCGCCGGTTCCCTCCTGCGCGCCATGGTGTAGATCGATCTCGCCGGTGTAGCCCTCTACCGGGAAGACATATCCTGCGGCCCGAGCAAGTGGTGAGCCTTCCGTGTCTACAGGTGCCTGCCCGCCCATTGCAGCGAGGTTGGTGTACTTGCTCGCTGCCTCCTGGAAGCGACGGACGTACTCGTTACCACTCGTGCCCGTTACATCGCTCGCGCCTGTGATGTTGCCCTGAGCGTCGATAGCTCCGAAGTAGGCAGCGGCTGCCTTCGTCCAGTCACCGAGGCGGTCGTAGGCCGGCTTTAGAACCCGTTCAATGGCGACACGCATGTTCGTCTCAGGGTCCATCGGGTTTTCGCCCTCCCGAAAGTGGAAAGGCATAACCTGCATCAGGCTTTGCGCCCGTCCGATGGGATTCCCGCGAGCGTCGTAATTCATTGGGCTTTGCGCCTCGGGATTGCCACTGCTCTCGATCTCCATCAGCCCCGCGATGATGTTGGCGGGCACGCCATATTTCTCGGCGTTCTTCTGAATGAGGTCAGCCCACTTGAGCACACCGGGCTCCCCACCACCGCCTAGCGTGGTTTGGATGGCTTCCGCACCCTGGCTGATCTTCTCCCCCGCCGTATCTTTGGCTTCCCCAAGGAGATTCTTCACCCGATCCAAAGCCTGAGCCGCCCACAATGCGCTCTCTTCCTGGCGTGGGTCGGGCTGCTCTTCCCGCCGACGCGTGAGCCCATACTCCGGCTGGGGCCGCTGGGGCTGGAGAACGGGTGTTCTCGTGGTTGGGCGCTGCGTCAGGCCTACTTCAGGCTGGCCGGGCCGCTGGGGCGTGAGCATTGTCTGGAAAGGCGCCGGTGTCTCCCGCCTGAGCCTGGCCGCCTGGCTGATCCGCGCCTGGGCCTGCTTGAGCGCATTCTGACCCCACGCGTCGGCTGTGCGCTCTTTCGCGCGCTTCTCGAACTGCTCCGCCTCGAACGTGCGGAGCGTGTCTCGAGGCAGATAGAGCGTCATAGCTAAGACGGCTGCGCCGCTCGCTGCCCTATACGGCTTCTGTTGTAGCCCTCGAGGAAGGCCGGCACGCTGTAACCCAGGTAATCGCCACCCGACTGGAGCAGCGCCAGCTCGTCACTACTCAAGGCTTCGAGTGACTGCGGGCCCAGCTTGTTCGCCCCACTCCGGAAGAGACGATCAATCGTCGCGAGCGCGGCGTCCGTGTTCCTGTCGCGCCTCGCAGTAGGCGTAGGAGCCGTCAGGACTGGAGCCGGTGCAGCTGGTGCTGGAGCCGGGGCTAGAGCAGACGCCGGGGCCGGCGCAGCCTGGAGGCCATGGTAGAGCGCCTGTATCCGAGCCTGACGGGTCATATCAAAGCCAGAGGGCCCGGCCCGGTTCGCCACACGATTGTAGTACTGATCGAACGACTCGCCCGGCTGTGGCGGGCCATACTGACGCAAGGCCGCGTCGAAGCTTGGGTCGCCGCTCGCTTGCACCATCTGGCGCACACGGCTACGGGCATCCTCGGCCGGATTCGAGGTAAACCTTCGTATCTGCTCGTCCGTCAGGTTGGCGCCCTGCAGAATGGCTGCCTGGTTGTAGAATTGCCGAGCAGCGTTTTCGTTGTACGTAGGCGCTGCTGCGGGAGCGGGAGCACCAACAGGGGCAGGTGGCCCACCCCCAGTGCCTGTTGCTTCTCCACCCAAGCTCTGGATGGTCAGGGGAACTGGCGCCTCACCACCTGGCCCTGGCATCACCTGAATACCTGTGTTGCCCTGGAGCTGCTGCAAGAAGAGCGGTACGTCCGCCCGCTCTCTTGCGCCCCGCATGAAATCGGACGACTGAAAGTAATCCTCCGGCCCGCGAAGCGTGGCGCCGAACTTGAGCAAGTCCAGACCCTGATTCGAGAGTGCCATCGCTCGTTCGAACTGGAATTCCTGCTCCTGGAGATTCGCAAGCTGCTGCTGGATCGCTAGCTCGGGCAGCCCGAGGCGCTCCAGCCGTTGACGCTCGAAGTCGAGCTGCTGATCGAACTGGCGCTTGCGCTCTTCGAGGTCCTTGATGGCAAAGCCGGAGGTGTTCTGAAAGAAGTCCTCAAGCGGATCGAGGCCACCATTGCCGCCGCCACCTCCGCCTCCGCCATCTCCACCGCCGGAAACAAGAGAGTTAGCACCGAAGGTACCCATGCCAGGCTGCCACCATCCTTCGGCTTGCGCCCTGGACCTGGCCTCATCGAGGGAGCCCGCGTCAACCTGACGCTCGCCACCCTCTCTGCTTGGAAGTCTATAGACAGCCATTGTCGCCTCCTACCTGCTCTGTCCCCAGAGACGATCTACATCCTCGGGGCTCGCCGGGCGCATCGCATCCACCATCGCTGGCGCGGCTGCCGCACCCGCTTGCAAGGCGGCAGGCATCCCGCTGGGTCCGAGCGAACCCGGCCCTGCCAGTGGGCCTGTCACAAGGTTACGATCCATGAACGGCTGGAGCGATGGTGTTGGATTAGGCGCTGCCGTATTCATTCCCGACTGGCCCCACGGACTAGCTCCACCCACCTGTGTCTGTGGCGCTGGTTGTCCGCCGCCGCCTCCGCCACCGATGTTGATCACGACGGAGCCGGCAGCCTGCCCGCCGCCCTGACCACCAGGCAGAAACGCCGGTACCCCTGGCACCTCTACGGGCGCGGGTGCCTCGGGGAACTGGCCTTTCATGTAATCCACGGCAGACCTGAACGCTGCCGCCCCGCCGCTCGTGCCCGGCTCCGCGTACTGGTTGAGGTTGGCAAGCTGGCCGAAGATGCTGCTTCCGAAGCTACCGAGCGTGCTCGTCTGTGTTCCAGCCAGGTCCACATCCTGACCGCGCTGGCTCAATCGCTGGCCTATCCGCTGTGTCTCTTCCTGCGCACGTGTCGTACGCGCCTCAAACGGTGTAGTACCCGCAATCGTGGCGTTGATGTAGTCGTTCAGGAGCGCATCGCCGTCTTCGGGCTTGAGGGTACCGCTGGCGATCTGCCGTTTGATCTCGTCAATGCGGTCCTGGAGGCCGTACAGGCCGCCCATCTTGGCCGCTTCAACACTCTCGCGCGACGTCTCGATGGCCTGATCGACCTGGCGTATCTGGGCGCCCGTGAGCTGGCCACTGTACTTGAGGTTCTCAATCTGCTGAATGGTGGTGTCGAGGTCGGCCTGACCCTGCCGGAGCTCCATCTGGATCGCCTGGCGCCGGTCCGCATCCGTAGTGGTACGAAGCTCCGCTTCAAGCTGCTGGTTGCCGAGCTGAATGCTTCGGATATTCCCCAGCGCAAGATCAACCTCAGCCTGAGCCGCCTCCGGCGCCACGCCTGCCCGTGCTTCTTCCTGCGTGGCTCGGGCACCTGTCTCACGCGTCTGGGCGCCAATCAAGCCAAGCTCGGCGATTACGGCCTGCTGCTGCGCCTGCGTGAGATTGGTATTGGCGAGGACCTGTCCAATTTCGGCCTCGGTCTTCCCTTGCTGCGCGCCGATCAGGCCGATGTCCGCGAGCACCTGCTGTTTCTGGGCTTCTGTGAGGTTCGTGTTCGCGAGAATCTGCTGGACGTTAGCGCGCGTCTCTTCCGTCTCGGCTTCTGTCCGCGCCGTCGTCGCCGCTGTCAGGCCAAGATCGGCTTCAAGTTGGCGTCCCTGCTGTGCTAGACGCTCCCGCTCGATGTTGATCTGCTGCTGGGTGAGGCCGCGCTCCTTGGCCTGCTGATCGAGCACCGATGCCTCGGCATCCGTGATGTAGCCCTTGCCGGCGGTCTGATTCTTCTGGCGCTCGGCCTGAAGCTGGCGGGCGTGCTCTAGCTCGTACGCGCGCGCTATCTCCTCGTCGTGGATGGCCTGCGCCTCAGCCTGCGTCAGTTGTGGCGGCTCTGCTTCTGGCGCATTGGCCGGGGGTGTCCAGTTCGGGTTCTCGTGAAACTCGAACGAAATACTTCCGTCCGGTCCTTGAATCGGTACCGCAAGGTACTTCTGGGTTGGGGGCGCTGAGACAGTTGTCGGCGGCGCCTGGCCGGCTAAGGCACTCTGAACAAAAGCATCAAGCGCTTGCTGTCTCAGCTCTTCCTCGTCCATCACTCACCTCCCGCCCGGTCAACCAGCCGGCGCAGCTCTTCGGCCCGTTTGACCTGGATATCCAGCGGTGCAAGTCCGACACCGACCAGCCGCGCACGTTCTGGGTACACGGCTTCCAGCGCCTGCTTCTCAGCCTGCGTCGCGTCGCCCGTTTGACTGAGCACCTGGTCGTGAACCTGCCAGAACATGGCGTCCGCCTGGTCACCTAATGGCGATGCGTAGAACATCTCGCGCGCCTTCTCAGGCGTCAGCGGCTCGGACATGGGAGGCTCTTCGTCCTCCATCTGGGCGATCCGTCTGGCACGGTCCTCGATCTCCTGCTCCAGCATCGTGGCCCGTCGTTCCAGGATGTTGCTCGGTGGCTTCGGCATCAGTAACTCGTCTCCGCCGGCTCGCCCGTGGCCTGAATCACCCTCGATTGAGCCGCTGTCTGCGATGGTCCTGACATCATGCCCGCGACGGCAGACTGCGCCGGGTTGCCCGTGTTCGGCATCGGCATGCCGCCCTGCGTGACGTCCTGACCGTTCGGGCTGACCTGCCCATTCTGACCCGGCCGAGGTGGCATGAGCGCGTTAGGCGTGCCGCCCGGTACCACCTTGCCCTGCCCCACGAGCTGCCGTAGCTCGGCCTGCTTCCGGTCCACCTGGATGCGAGCCACCATCTCCATGATCTGCTGCTCGATCTCAGGACTCTTGAGCTTCCGCTCCACCCAGATACGATCCAGCGCTTCGTCCGGGCTCTCGTCCCCGTAGAAGTCTTCACGCCATTCCCGCTCGGAAATGTAGCCCGCGTCGGCCCACGCGATCCCGGCCTGCGCCTTGGGGAGGTTCCGGCCCTTCGGTTCCGGCTGGTAGACGTTGAGGCTGAAGTCGCCGTCGAGGTCGTCCGCACTCAGCTCCACGTGTTCCTGACGCTCGCCTTTGGCATTGACGCGGCTGTAGAGCGGGATCGCTTCGCCCATCTTCTCGGAGAGCACTGCGCACGCTTCGAGCAACACTTCGGCCGTGAACTGCCAGGCCTGGAGCGCACCGCCCGTAATCTGGCCCAGGATTGTCTCTACCGCGGCACCACTGACGGCCTGGCCGAAGCCACTGTTGCTCGGGTCGCCTTTGATCTCTTCGCTGAAGCTGAAGTCGTTGGCGACGGCTATGAGCATCTGCATGATCTGATCGGCTTCCTGGCCGGAGCCGCCGTGAACGAGTGGCTTGGGATCACCAAGCATGACTTGCATCTGCATGGGCTTGATGGTGAAGTCGGTGGGCCTGCCCATCTCCTGCCAGGCTGAGAGCAGGTCCTTGTCAAGCTTCATCCCCCAGCCGCCGAAGCCGGTCAAGTAGGTATGAGCCACCTTGGCCGTGGCGATCTGCTGCGCGCCGGCTAGCAGTCCCACGAACGGCCACAGCAGCGGGATACCCTTCTTGTTCGGGTCCGTCTCGTGCGCCCGGTGCCAGCCGTAGAAGTAGCCCGCCGGCACGTCCCGAATGCCGTACTCGGCCTCGAGGTCCACGTACGCCTGCTCGCCATTGAGGTACGTGGCATACTTGCGATTCGGCAGCCCGACGATCTGGTAACAAATCTTCCCAGGCGTGAGCAGCTCGTACAGGTCGTACTCCTGGCCCGTCTCGTCACTGCCCGCGGTCTGCTCGTGCTCGGGCCCGGAGTGCACCACCCACTCAAACCCGTCCTTCTTGAGGCTGTAGGCGCTGCGAGTGGTGCGGATCAGGAGCGCCGTCAAGCGCCCCGTCTGCGGGTCGCGACCGAAGGGAATGCAGCCAGCGGCAGGGATGACCCGAACGACAAACGGGAAGCGTCGCGCCTTGTATTCGCGTGCGTACTCCGCGTGCGCCTCGGCGCTCTTGCCGTGATCGACCCTGTACTCGGCGCGCGGATGCTGCTGACGATACTCGTCCTCGTCCAGCCCATCCTTGTTCCGTCGCCAGCGAGCGATGATCTCGCCGTCCTCACTGGTGAAGTCCAACATGCCGGAGTAGTGGGCAGGCTTAGGGGTCACAACGACGGCAAACTCCGCATCGTGCGTGCTGAACGCGCAGAACGTGTCCCAGAGCGGCTCGCCCTCGATCTTCACGCAATCATTGAGCGCCGCCATCACCCACTTCTCAATCCGGTCAGTCTTGCGATCCGCTCTAGGACCTGTACCGAGTGGTTGCCTTCGTGCCGCCGGCTTCTTCCGTCCTACGAAGCTCGCTACGTCCTGCCCCATCGTCTGACCGTGGTGGAGCGCGATAGTGAAGGCTTCGGGGGCCTCCCAGTCCTTCGGGAGATGCGGCTTGACTTCTCCCCGGCCCCACTTACCACATACCTCGATCTGCTGCCGGCTCTGCTGAAAACGTGGGTAACGCTCGTTCCAGAGAGCTGCGAGGTCCGTCGTGCGGGAAAGTTCGTCAGCCATCAGCCACAATAGCCTTCACACCTACCGGCACCGCATCAGTGAACTCTGGATGCCGTGGTGAATCCAAAGACCAAGGTTGCCACGGTTCAAAGCGAATCACCCGCAACGCGCGCCCGGTATCTCGTCTTGCTTGGCTGAGACTTGCCTCAAGCTGCTCCTGAAGAACGTCGTAAGCGGCCTTGACGTTATTCGGCTCAACCAATGCCCAATTTCCATACTCAACTGTCTCCTGATCAGGCAACGCGCATGCCCTCCCAATCCTTCTGATCAACCTTCGGCTTCCGTTCGCCACCAGCGTCAATGTGGACGCGAACCGGCGCCTTGGCCCACTCGGCAAGCGCCTGCGTCTGGTTCACCTGCTGCTCGGCCACGAGTCCATAGCGAAGCGCATCGACCCCGTGATCCTCGGTCTTCTGGCTCTTGATCTTATCGGCCAGGTCCTCGGCGTCCAACGGGTCATGCACCATTGCGGGAAGAGTGCGGATGAGGTTCGGGCATCGGCCCCGGAACACCTGGAGCCGTGGCGGGCTATCCTCGCAAGCCAGGGCACGCCGGACCGTCTGCCAGCCTGAGCGCCGGTCATTCACACCTCTCTCGAGGCGCACGCCGTTCGCCTCATACACCGTGGCGATGCTGGGCTTGTCCTGCTCGGTGCGCATGTTGAACATGCTTGGGTCACCCACGTAGCGCACGATCCGCTCATTGCTTGACCGCTCTTTGATCAGCTTGGCTTGCTGCTCGTCACGGAGCCCGGTGGCGTAAAGCTCGCGGTAGACGTAGGTGTGCTTGCTGTCCGGTGATCGAGCAAACCACAGCGTGCAGAAGGGGTCAGCAAAGCCGTAGTCGGTGGCCGTCCAGCGCGTCCACTCGGCCGGTATGTCGAATGGCTCGCAGATATGGACCTCGGGATTCCACTCGGTGAAGAACATGCCTTCGGCCGCCACCCACAAGCCGAGGCGGAGCCGCTGGTATTGGTAGCCCGTGAGACTATCGAGCTTCGCCAGGTAATCCAGAGTCACCGTCGGGTTGTCTTCGTGGCGACTCTCCAGGATCAGGATATGTCCATCGCGCTCCCTCAGCTTGATCCAATGCTCCGGGGCGTCCGGGTTGGTGTCACCGATGATTTGCTGATACGGCATCGCGCCGTGTCGAAGACGCGAGAGCAAGGACTCCCAGTCTTCCTGACCGAGCTCGCGGCATTCCTGTACGTAGATCAGATCGAATTCGGTGGACATGATCTTGCTCGGCTTGTCGAGTCCGCCAAGCACCACCACCGAACCACCTGGGAAACGGTACTCCTGATCCTCGTGGTGAAACGTAATCCGCCGCTCCCAGCCTTGCGGCAGCACTTTCTTCTCCCAGGTCACGAGCGCTGATTGCGTCAAGCTCTCCCGTGTCTTGCGTGCGATCAGGATACGGCAACCCCGGTACTTATCAGCAGCGACCATGAGCTTTTGCAGGCAGGCCCGGCTCTTCCCGGTACCCGCCGGTCCGGCAATCACCACCTCGGGCGCTCGGAGTCGGAACAACTCGGCAGCCGCACCCAGCGGCACGTACGCCGGTTGAGGTGGGGCCGCCGTAGAAGCCGTCATACCACCTCAACATCCTCGGCGCGCATCGGCACAACCACTGGCGCATCCTGCTGCGTGCGCACGTCAAAGCGGTCGCGGTACTTCTCGGGACGAAGCGCCTTGAGTGAGAAGATCAGCAACGTGTCGCTGTATTCGCGGATCATCCCGACCAGTTCCTTGCCCTGATAGACGGGCTTATCCACACCGTGCCAGGCTCGCCGGACGGCTTCCTCTTCGAGGGCGTCGGCAAATGCGTTCTTGGCTTCGTTCTCAGCCATCGAGAACGCAAGATCGTGCTCACGCCACTGGTAGACCGTGGTCGGTGAGCACTGGGCAGCCCTGCACCCAGACGTGAGCGTGCCCGTTTTCCTCATCGCGCTGAGGTAGCGGTCCTGCTGCTCTTTTATGGCTTTCGCTGATTTTGGCTGCATTGCCATGGATTACGCCCAACAAAAAAGCCGCCCAGAGAAGGGCGGCTCACGTAAGCACCCCGAGGGTGCGCGTCTCCGTGGTTGCATTGTAGCACTCATCGCAACGGGTCCAAGTAGACCTCGCGTGCCGCTGGCTGCGTTCGTGCCTTGACTTTCTCCGAACCTTGACAGTGGAAGACGAGATCACCGGTGAAGAAGCCATCCAGCTCCGGCGAATCGCAGAGGAAGCGGACCATGCGGAGTCTCCGCTCGCCGAAGCGTGTCATCTCGGAGCAGAGGTCACGGAGGACGCGCTCGCGTTCGTCCACGGCTACGCCCCCGCCTCGCTTTCGTCAAGCGCTGCGCGAATGCGAGCAGGAGAAGCGCCACCGTCATACTCCAACGCATCCGGGATCGGACTGTGAGCGTGGTACGGCAGCCGCCACCCGCCTTCCTCCAACGCCCATTGCAGCGCCCGTTTCAGCCGCCCACTGCGCGCCCGCTCAGCGTCGAGGGTGGCGAGAGCCTGCGCCGTATGGCAGGGCCAGCGTAGGCCATCATCGGCACACAGGCTGAGCGCGAGCATCAATCGATGCGGGCGGGGATGGTGCGTTTCACGCAGTAGCCATTCGGCCTCCGCGCTGAGCGCCTGCACCTGCTGGTCACCTGGCCGGTTCATTATCAATCCCCTCCTCCTACGCCGCCTCGCTCAGCGACGGCACGTTCGGATAGATGCCCATCCTGCGTTCCATCTCACAAGACATGTTCTGAAAGACTGCGAGCGGGTCCATTCGGTCCCATGGCAGCTCGTAGAGCGACTTCGGGTATTCCGAAACGGGCAACCCTGAAGCCTGGAAGCACCCGACCACGAAGCAATCCCGGACGTCACGGAACGTGAGTCCCTGGACGAGCGTCTTCCCTCGCTCGCCCGTGTCAGTCCAAGGCTGGCCGTCGTAAGGCCGGCCAGGATCAAGTGCCGCCGACAGATAGTCCGACGGGCATATGCGCTCTATCTCTCGCGTCACTTCCTCAAAGTTCTGCAAGTCCATGAACACCTCCTCCTACGCCGCCTTGCCGTTCAGCGCCACGGCAACCCATCGCGCCGCTTCGCCACTGTTGATCTGCTCCGGGGTTACCCGAAGCACGCGCCAGCCCAGCACCGTGAGCGTGTTGTATTTCTCGGCGTCCATTCGGAATCCTTTCGGCCTGACATGACGCCCGGCCCGCCAGATTCCGCCTTCCACCTCCACGATGAGCTGCGCGTAGCGCCAGCAGAAATCAACCCGCCACTTGCGGCCCATCACCGGCTGGAACTGCATCTCCGGCTTCGGGAGGCCGGCGTGCTCCAGGCGGTTGAGCAGCGTCCTCTCGATCGGTGACTCGGTGCCATCGCGAAGTTGCTCAACGCTCATGACCTGCATGTCGTTCATGCTGCCTTCCTTGCCGCTCGTTCTCGCCTGGCAATAGCCGTAGCTTCCCACCTCCAGTGGTCAGGCACCTGGCTCGCCTCCACGATGAGCCACCCACCGGTAAAGCAATCCCGTATCTCCATCACCCCTTTCTGTCGCGACCAGCGCACCGCGAATGGATAGCGAATCTCCAGCACGTCGTCCTCGATCTTCTGGAGTTGCTGCTTGAGTGCCCGGTGCTTCTCCTGGCGCTGTCTCAGCTTCTCCGCGCCCTTCTGGCGCCTCGGATCGTCCGGTGGCAGCGCCGCCAGTACCTTCCCTGCCTCGGCTAGCCACACCTCTTCCCGCGCAAGAGCCTCCCGCACCTCAACCACCGTCACGGTTCAGGGCCTTTCCTCGTACTTTCCTCGTACTTTCCTCGTAGGCCCCTACGAGGAAAGTCATGGGCGGTTTATGGCTAGAACTCCATGATTCAGATGTCCACGCTACCCTTTCCTCGTTTCCCTCGTACGTTTTTTCTCTCGCTTGACAAAAACGAGAGGCATACCCCGTACGAGGAAACGAAGTAACGAGGTAAGTCCCCTTAGACAAGGACCCAATCCTCCCTCGGGCGTCCGCCCGTCTCGGCCACCTTCTCGGGCTTCATGAGGCCCCTCTCTACCAGCCGGTTGAGCTCCGCACGGATGTCTGCAGATTTCTCATTGCGCTGAAATACGTTGTCCATGAGATCCCACATGGACACGCGGCCCCCATTTGCCTTCGCCGCCCCGAGAATGCGCGTGCCCTTGTCATGCCGAACGGTGCCCAAGCAGTCATAGACACGCTGTGCGTGGCTCTTGAAGTAGCTGACGAGCTTGATGGCTGCCGCGAGGATGTCCGGGGGCATCAAGAGCGCATCCGGGTACGTCGTCACGTGCAGAATGAGCGCGATCCGGAGGAGCTGGCTCGGCATCTTGGCCCAGACGCCCCGCAGATGCGACGGGAAGTCCCACGCCTGCTGCTCATCGGCGTTGGCCTCATACCACTCTCGCCAGAGGGCCTTCGCTTCTTGCGAGAGTAGAACCGTGCCTCCCTCGCCGCCCGTTTCGTTCGGAAGGCTGAACAGCGTTTCGAACAGTGCCTCCACTTCCGTGAGAGATTCAAAGCTCACCTCATCCTCGGTCCAGTGGTCGGCCACCTCTTCCGGGTAGGACAGGAGAATGCGGTCAATGAATCCGTCCTCTCGACCGCTGCTGTCGATCAGCTCGGAGAGCATGTCGGGCTGAATGCCGCCCGTCACGCTCAAGCAGGGATGGGGAACGAAAATCGGGGGTGCTCCTTTCCGATCTACTTTGAGCGCGCCCCGGCTCCACATGCTGAGGAAGTGCTGACGATCTGCCCCCTTCCCCCCGCGGTACTGATCCATCGAACGCGTCCAGCCGGCCAGCTCGTCTCGTTCCAGGACCAGTCCCTTGCAGTGCTGGAGCATGGAGGCAATCGCCTCTGTCGTTGCGTCCGTCGTGACCACGTGGCCGAACTTGGGCGGCTCCGGTGGATGCTGGCCCGCTCGGCCGACTTTCGAGAGCGCCTCCCACTCGGCCATCTCTTCTCGGTAGCGCAGCATGGCGTCATCGTGCTCGCGCTTCAGCCGGTCCTGGACGCGGTAGATTGGCCGCTTGGCAGCTGCTCCACTGGGAGTCTTCTTGCCGCCCGGGGCCGTAATCACCGCCGAGTAAAGATTGGGCCCTTCCCGCCATCCTCGCTTCACCTCTACCTGGCGGGCATTGCCAATCACCGCGCCCGCTAGCGTCAGGAGCGGAACAGCTACCAGATCAGGCGGTGCCACCAGCGCCCGTGAGCTCTCTTCCACGTAGCGCCAGAGCACGCGAGGAAGTGTTTCAAGCGGAAACGCCTCGATCTCTTCCTCTCGCGGAGAGTCCTCTATCGACGAGACGACGGGGCAGCTTTCTACAAGAGCATGTATCCCCTCACACGTCCCCCCAGCCGTGACGTAATCGGCGCCATCCCCTTTGAGAGGCGCCTCGGGCCAGACAATCCATTTGGGCGTGGGATAGATGCGTTGAGCGATCCCCGCCATGAACTTCCGGCCCGGATCGTCGTTATCCGGCCACAGCCATACCTCACGTCCCTGCAACGGCTCCAGTACGTCATCGGACGGATTGCCTTGCGAGCCCGTCATCGGGCTCACAGCCAACACCCCGAGTTCCGCGAGTGCTTCTGCGGCCTTTTCTCCCTCGCACACCACCACCGGCACGCTCGGATCAGATAAGTACACCTCGGGTACGCGATAGAGGGGAAGCGTGTTGAGAGGAGTGCCGTCAAGACTCTTCTTGCCGTTCTTCTCCCACCACATATGCTTGTCACCGTCCGGTTGATCTTCCCGAACGTGCTCAGCCACGACCGAGCCGTTGCTGTCCATTGCACGAAAGCGGCGAATCGGAAGTCCCGTCGCTGATCGCTCGAACAAGTCCCCGTAGCTCAGCCCGAGCGCGGACAAGATGTCTTCGGCCGTGCAACCCACGAAGCATTTGAGCAGCACTCGGCCGTCGTAGCCTGTGGACACCGATAGGCTGGGGTCCTTGTCAGCGTGCTTATGGAGTGGGCCAGGACACCGAGCCTTGAAGCCCGAGCCGCTCTTCTTCACACCCTCCAGGAGTCCTAGAACGCGATACAGCGGCTCTTCGCGGCTCATGCGCCTCTCTACTGGAGCGCTGCCAGGAGTCGAGCCTGGAGTCTCATAGAGAACTGCCACCGGGCCAGCGCTGCCCGCCTACGCGGGCACCTTCTCCTCGTCACTGGGGGACTCGAACATCGCGTCGTACGCATCGATGTCCGCCTTCGGCTTCTCGGGCTTGGCTTCTTCAGGAGCCACGTCCTCAGCCATCATGGCCTGGAGCTTTCCTTTCGCGAGCCCCTGGTACTCTTTGTCCGGCTGTCCTGGAATCGAGCCGACAGGTAAGGGGCCTGAGAAGCGGGACCACGTCACACCGGCCTGCTTCTTGTCCGCCTCATGGCGCACCGTGCCGTACACCTCAAGGTCCTCGACCCAGCTCAGCCAGTCCTCGATCTCTTCGACTTCCTGGTCTTCCGTCAGGTCGTCGGAGAGGTCGGGGCCTCCACCGTCAGCGATCCACGAGCGGAGCTTCTTGCTGTTTGTGGAACCGAAACAGGCGGCCAGGAAGTCCACGAGCTTGGTACTCTTGTATTCCCCGCTGCGCTGGACGTAGCCCAGGCTCAGCCCAGCCGAGTACATCGTTCTCCAGGACTGGTTGACACCCTCGGGCGGATCGCCCGCTTCTTCTTTCAGGCGCTCCTTCTCTGCTTCCGTAAGCGTGAGGGGGAAACGGACCTGGTAGTTGTCGTAGATTTGGGAACGCAGAACGGTAGGCTTTCCAGTCCTCCACCGCCAGAGCCCCTCTGGTACGGGAATCCATTCACTCTGCTGTTGATCTGTTGCTTTCCTGAGAATGGTCATCTCAGCTTCCTCTCTGGCGCGCTCCTGGATCGCCGCGCGCAGGGCGAGGTAGTCGGCGGATAAGTCAATCAGTCGGTCACGGTCAGCGCACCACCCCCTCTCCGCGTCACGCGTTTACGGTCCTGGCCTGCTCTCAGGTCTGAACGAGGACCAGGACCGGGCCCAGACAAGGGCGGCAATGAAGCCCTCGCTGAAATCCTCACGACTGGCTCTTCCGCCACGTCGTTCTGATGACCTGTAGGCTTCATCGAGAGCTTTTCTCGCCCACGGCTGCAAGTCGTCGATCTTCAGTTGCATGATTCCCTTCTCCTTCCGCCAGTCGTGCTCGCGCCAGTGCGATGTATCGCGGCGAGTGGTCAAAGCCAAGCGTTCGCCGCCCCATCCGCCCAGCGACAACCGCTGTTGTTCCCGATCCCAGAAAGGGGTCGATCACCGTATCGCCGCGAAAGCTGAAGAGCGCAATACAGCGCCGTGGAAGCTCTTCCGGAAAAGGCGCCGGATGGTCGCTCCGATAGGCGCCGCCAAACGTCCAGAGCCCATTCGTCCAGTCGAGCCAATCCCCATGCTCCAGGTCATGCGGGCCGTTCCTGCGAAGATTCCATTCACCCTTATGCATCACCAGGATCACTTCCACCGGCGCGATCACGTGCGGTGAGGCAGGGGAATCGACGCTTCCTCGCGCGATGCTCTTGTTGATGTTCCCCTCGTTCCACACGATGGTGCAGCGGTACTGCCAGCCCGCGACCCGCAGCCGCTCCAGCCAGTCCGCGTAGAACGGCTTGGTTCCACCGCGCGTCACGTCGAGGGGCACGTTCAGACAGATGCGCCCCTGCTGCGCCGCGACGCGATAGAGCTCCGCGCACCACGCTTGCACATGCTCCATGTAGACACCGTAGCCTTCGTCGTCGTCGCTATCCTGGTAGTCGATGCCCAATCCGTAAGGCGGGCTGGTGACGATTAAATCGACCTCGCCATCGGAGAGCGGAAGATCGGCCGCGTCCGCAACCTCAATGTCTACCGACGACGGTAGCTCCACAGCTGGGATGGGCGCTGATGCGCGCTCCTCATCTCGCGCCTTCCGCTGCTCTTGATGCAGCTCTTCACTGATGGCTTCAAGAGCGCCGCGCAGACTCGTGTCTGGTGGCAAACTTGCCACGCGTGGCAAGTTTCTCGCTAGGTGCATGAGCTTGTAAGCGTGCCGCTGGTTATAGCCGCATTTGGTTCCGAGCCAGACAAGGAACTCGCCGTGCTTCAATTGCTCTTTGGCGGCTAGCAAGCGCTCACCAATCTGAACCTTCAAGGCGATGGCCTGTTGCGCATGGCCGAGCGCGTCCGCTTCCAATCCCCTGATCTCCTCGGCAAGCGTGTCAAGATCAGATTCCTTATCAAGTGCGCGATACGAATCCATCACAGCAGCATTCTCCGAAACGACATCATCAATCCGACTCACAACCGCATCACGCGCTACTCACAGCCCAGTGACACCCCATCACGCCACCCTCCTCACGCTGCTACCGCGCTCACCAAGCGGCGTGTAGCGCTGCTGGTAGTCGCGCCGAAAACTCCACTCGGCCCAGTAGCGCTCCATCTCCCGCGCCGCATGCTCACGAGCCCGGTCCAGCCGCGCCATCGCGGCCTGCTCTTCCAGGGTCAGCGCGGTGTCCATCGGAGCGCCCTCGCTCCCCATCACTCGGCCTGCAGCTCCCGGATGAGCGCTTTCAATTCATCTAGTTCTTGGCGAAGCAGCTCTACAGTCGTGCATAACGCGGGCACGTTGGACATTGCTATTCCAAGGAGCGTGATGCTCTGGCCCGCCACCTGGCCCTTGGACGGCTTGGTGGCGTTCCTGGCATGCTCCCTGATCTCGTGAACTTGCTCGGTAGTGAGCATCTGGTTGTCGGTCACGGATTCAGCTCCCGGGCTTCGGTGTCTGTCTCTCGGAGCCCAAGGGCTGTCAAAAGCCTTCCCATTCGACCGATTTCATAGTCCTTGATAAACCGGGTAGCCTCAGCATCCACACTCATCCACACTTGGAAGGAGTCATCGTTATTGGCGTCATACGGTGCGAGCACCGCTGCGACTTCCTCGGGAATCGGATGGGAATAGTCCTGATTGTGGAATCGCGCACGGAGCAGCGCACCTATGGGACAGACGTTTTCATCTCCCGCGCTCCACAGCTCGAAAGCTGTCCGCCTTTCCTCAGCCGTGAATCGCTTCGCTATCGCGTACATTCGTCACGCCCTCCGTGGTCCTAGGCGGTTGATCCAGAATCTTTCTGAAATGGGTTTCACTACCACCACGGCGGAACGCTCCCGAGTACCCTGGTCCAGTAACAGCTCCAATGAGTGGCCATTCCTTGGGCGAACATGACTGCGGTGAAGTCCACGGCCTGCCAGACGCTGTAGGGATCGCTATAGCCGTAGGCAAAGAAGGTCGGCAGAAGCCCGTAGGGATGAAGCTGGGCTATTCCTAGCTCACCACTCGCCCCTACCGCCCATCGATTCCAGGTCCAGCCAGTCTCACAGCCGAGCGTTTGCCTAAGAGCCCACGGCGAGACGCCATGCGCCTCGGCCCGCTCCACGATCACCTGTTCCACGGCTGGCGACGCTTGCACTGGGGTCACAGTGGCGGCCAGGATGAGGAACGCCAGGATCGCCGTCCTCACTGCCGGGTCTCCAGCTTGCGCCGTAGCTCCTCGTTCTCTCGCCTCTGCGCCTCCACGGTGGCGCAGAGGGCGAACGCATCGGGGCGAGCAAACGCGATAACCGTGGCGTCCTCGGGTGCGTTGTTCAGGTGCGCCCTGATCTCCGCGACTTGCTCGGTAGTGAGCATCTGGTTGTCGGTCACGACGCCCGCTCCCAGTACGCGATGGCATCGGCGTAGAGCTGTAAAACCGCCGCGTGGCCCTCGTGATCGTTGACCTGTGTTGTGCTTCGAAACCGCTCCGACGGCTGGAGCAGGCGCCAGATGCGGGGAATTTCGTCGTAACGCTCGCCGAGTGTGCGAAGTTCTGTCTGCAGCGCCCCGAGCGCGCACCATGAGACGGCCTCCTTACTTTGAGGCGCGCAGTGCTCTCCTTGCGCATCACGCGCCAGGTAGCACGTCGTCCAACGCGCCGGGTCCTCAATCCTGGCCCGCGCACGCTGGAGCACGTCGATGGCCTGTGCAGGCGGGAGCGGCGGCGCGACGATCAGCGCAATCATGGCCTGATCGCTCCGTGAAGCAGGTACAGGGCGTAATACCCAACGACCCAGCACGCCGCTCCAACAATGACGCAGAGCGAGAGCACCAGTACCCGCGCCCAGATTGGCCACTTTTCCTCGCGGTCACCAAAAACGATGCGTTCGTAATCGTCGGCGGGGAGGGCCATGGATCGGCGGGTGCTCATGGCTCCCGTCCTTCCGCCTTAGCGACCGCGCTCTTGAGATTTTCCACGGCCATGATGTGCAGGTGGTTGTCCGTGAGGACTGGTTCCCACACCTTGAGTGCGAGCTTCGCTGCCCTCAGCAGAGCAGGTACGGCGTCGGACATCCGGTCGATGGCACATCGGCACACCGCGCAGTACCAACCATCGCTGCTCACTACGTAGTCATCCAGACCAATAGCCACCAGCTTCCCGCAACGATTGCAGGCAAATGTTGATAGGCCGTTGCCGGAAGCGACTCTTTGTGCGGTCATGGCGTGCGCCCTTCAACCCGCGCGAACAGCGGCCAGCGCTTCTCGTGCGACCCGTAGACGAGCCACTCGTAGTCGTCGGCGGGGAGAGCCATGTGGCGCGTCATGACTGCCCTCCCTCTGCCTTCGTGATCGCAGCCATCAGCTGATCACGCGTGCTCCGCGCAAGCGGCTGGCGAAGGCTTTGTAAACAGGCCTCGTAGAGCTCAGGCGCGGCGTCGCGCAACCGCTCGGCAACTCGCTGGCACTCGGTGCACCGCCAGCCGCCGTTGGTGAGGACGATGCTCTCTCGACCAAGCTCCACCCGCCGGCCGCACTCACTACAGTCGGTCCGGGCCTCGCGGTAAGTAGCAGGGCCTCGCTCAGACATCACGAAAATCCTCCGGGTCCAGCATCTCCATCTCGCTGTAACACGTTGGGCACCGGAAGCCATCAGGCCCAACGGCGGCATCCTCAGCATCGATCCGGTCATGCGCGTGGATGCAGACGCCCTCTTTCAGTGCTCCGTGCTGCACCAACGCGTCAAAGACTGGGTGATCCTGATCGGTTCCGTTCGTCACCAGCGCTTGAAACAACGCCGCGACTTCCTGCGGCCCGAGCGTCACGCCTTTCCCGGTCAGATACAGGCCCGGCCCGCGGTCTTCGCACTGGAGCAGCACGCGGCCAACGCTCGGCGGGTTCGTCGGCAGCCCGACGCCGGTGTTGCCGAGGGGGGTCATGCCGCCGCCTCGCTCTCGTCATCGCCGTAGCGCTTCGCCGCCCAGTCCTCACCGAGCGCCGTGAGCGCGCCACACGGGTAGACCAGCGGCACCCCGTAGAGCTCCACGGGCACCAGTGGCGCATCCAAGCGCCCGCTGCACACCGTCACCACGCCACCCAGCCCGAGGCTGGACGCCTGGAGGGCGATCTGGCGGATCATCGGGGCCTGGCAATACGGGCACGGCTGGGGCATGCGCTCCATCTGCTCGTCGAGCCTCGTGAGCTGCGCTTGCTCGTCTAGATTCGTCGTCTGTGCTAAAATCATCTCTGTACCTGTCTTTCGCGCCTCTCTCAGTTCCTGCTGGGAGGGGCGTTTCTCTTGTCGTCGTCTGGCGGTCATCGGCCCATCCGCCACGGCCGAGAGCGCGGTTAGTCGGATGGCAGCGACACCTCCTCTCGAACCAGCGCCAGGCGGCGCCGTGCCAGCGGCCCCCCCTCGCGCTCATCAGCGCATCCAGTGAGGCATCTACTGCCCGTCTCGTCATCGGTACAGGGCGCATCCGTCAGGATGTCTAACCGCTCGCCGCAGGCCTGACAGTGATGCGTGTTGCACCACGACCGACACGCCGACTCAGGTATCACCCGCCGCGGCCCAAGCTGACGAAATGGGGGCGGGGCGACAGCGGGGTTGAGGCTCAGTGAGCCACACAACGGACATTCGCTGTAAGCCGTGGCGCTCGTGCGCTGCTTCCACCACCACGCGTGGCGGCAATCGTTATTCGGGCAGTGAAGCTTCATTAGGCGGCCTT
>WHTI01000436.1 GCA_009377815.1 Actinomycetota bacterium | reverse complement strand
CCGTCTCGGCTACGGAAAGATCAAGCCGGGTGACGCTCTCTTCTTCGCTCCGCAAGGAAAGGACTCGAAGCCGAAGGACGTCTATCACGTCGGCCTCTACCTCGGTAAGGGATGGATGATCCATTCCTCCAACGGCCGAGCCGGCGTCAGCATCTCGCCGATCGGCAAGAACACCTGGTGGCGGACGCAGTTCCTGTTCGGCCGCCGCGTCATCAAGTAACTCGGCTCAGCCGCCGTCCTCGGTCGGCGTCTCGGACGGTTCGGCGCTCGGCTCAGTGTCCGGCACGAACGGGCTCGATGACGTGTTCGGACACTCCTGAGCCGGCTCGGGCCCCTTCCCGGCGAACGTGTCGATGTACTCCTCGACCGCGGCGATGTCGAGTTCCTCGAGATCCATCCGCGCGCCCCACGAGGCGATCGAGAACACTGGCTGCATACCTTCGTAAGGCGCCGAAAGCACGTTACGTTCCGCTTCGGCGACGAGCGCCTCGAGCTCCTTGATGTCCTCGGGCGCGGCTCTCGTCGGATCGAACAACAGCCCCACCGCACCGTGCTCGAGGCTGTGAACGAAAGCCTCGTTGGGCACCTGCGTGGAATGCACACCACAAGCAGCGGGTGTACCGGCATGCAATCCCTGCACCGGCGGGATCATCTCGTAGTTGACCGTCTCACTCGTGTGTTTCCCGACGCCGGCACCGCCGAAGCCGGTGATGGAATGTCCCATGATCTCGTCGGGCGTCTTCGTCCGCAGGAAGAAGAACCAGAACGCCACGATGATGAGGGAAACGATGCTGATCATCCTTACGACGCGCGCCCGCGCCTCGGCCTTGCGCTGGCGAGCCTGCGCCTCGGCCTTCTCCTGACGGCGCTGCTCCAGACGCTGCCGTTTGCGCTCGGCCGCCTCGGGTCCGCCCGACTTCCTCTTCCTGCTCTTCCCTGATGCCATCGCATGGAGGCTATCTTGTTCGACGATGACCACGTCAACCGCACTCACCACCGTCCTCGTCGCCAATGGACTGATCGCATCCGGTTACCGCGTCTACCGGTGGAAGGCGAAGGGCGGGCCGCTCGAGGATGCGATCGGAGGAGGGATCCTCGCGGCGCTTCTGGTTCTCCTCAGTCTCGGAGTAAGTG
>WHTI01000199.1 GCA_009377815.1 Actinomycetota bacterium | reverse complement strand
TGCTTTGTCGCGCGCTGAACGAGCGACCCGCTGGCGCAAGGAGATCCCCGGCTACGCGCTCGTCCTCGCGCTCCTGATCGGGGTGGTGGCGATGCCGGTCTCCGGAGCCTCGACGGGTCCCGCAGCCGGTAGCGGTTGCGATCGCGACGTCACATGGAAGGACATCCCCGCTGCGGCGGTGGGTGATTCCGGCATCAGTTCACTCAAGATCACTTCGGCACCGGGGAACCTGCAGTCCGGCGGAACGTTGTACGTCCGCGTCGACACGGCGGGTCATAAGGTCGAGGTTTCTCGGCTCATGATCGACACGGACGAGGATTGGACCACCGGTATGTGGACCGCCCAGTCGGATCTGTCGGCCGCCGGATGGGATGTGTTGATCGATCCTTGGGCGAATGTCTACCAACACGCCGGGAATCCGCGGCAGTGGAACTGGAAGCAGCAGGGCGCGGCTGCTGTCGAGGTCGAGAAGGTCGACTCCGGCTATCGCTACTGCATCCAGGTCGGCTCCCTGAAGCTCGGCTCCTCGAAACAGATACGGGTAGCCGCCGAGAACGAGGAGGTCTCCCTACCGCTCAGGTTCCTGCCCGGCGTCGGGTACCCGCACGCTGATGCCGGTCCCGAGAAGGAAACCGTGGAGCCTCCGGGGAGGATGGTCTTCAACTACTCGGGCTCGCCGTGGATGATCCGACACTGTGCGGCCAAGCCCAAGGGGAAGCGAGCCTGTGCGGCGCGCGTCTATTCGAAGTTCTCGCACGTGATCCTGGGAGCGCGTTTGGAGGAAGCCGATCGCGGCGGACACCGTGAAAGCAGGCGCCTGATCAGGAAGATCCGAGCGGCTTCACCCTCCACGGAGATCTGGGGATACATCTCGATCGTGGGATCGCCGAAGGACTCGAGCGGCGTTCACCCGGAGGTCTATTCGGTGGAGACGTACCTCGACCATGTGACGATGTGGAAGCAGATGGGCGCGACCGGGATCTTCATCGACGAGTACGACATCTGCGAACCGTCGTACGAACACTGCCAGCGCGGCCCCGAAGGGGATGTCCGCATCACCCGCGCCCACCAACGTGCCGTGGTTGACGGCATCCATGCTCGAGGGCTCGCGGCGTTCGTGAACGGAAACTCTCCGCACGACGCGCTCGCTCCCTACGGCGACGAACCGACGCCGCTTGGAGACGGAGATGGCCAACGCCCCGCCGACATGTACCTCCTCGAGAACGCCACGGTCCTCGACGGCAGGTACCACACCGGTATCGATTTCGAAGCCAACCTCTCGAAGTTCCTCAACGTCATCCGCCTCAAGCAGGAGACCGGCGTGCGCATCGGAGTCCTCGACAGCATGCCCGGCTACATCCCGGACACCGCGTCAACCTGGGACGAGTACCGGCTCGGATGGTGGAGGGCGGCTCAGGCGAACGCCGACGGCTACGCGTTCTTCGGGCCGGGGGGCCACTCGGGCAACGTCCCGGTCCTGGCTCCCCCGCTCGACGCGATCACCGGCTACCGGGCTGAGTTCGAGGCGGCTGGGGTCGAGGCCTTCGACAACGGTTGGGAAACGCGCCGGTATGTCGCCGACTGCACCGGAAACAGGGTGGGCTCGGTCACCGTTCAGCGCCTCGCCAAGGACGGCACCGCGATCGGCGGCTTCTTCCAAACGGGGGTACCGGACCCGTCCTGTTGATGTGGGCCCCCGCAGCAACGCGGTCGTGCACTAGATTCGGACGGTGAAGACCTGTCGTTCCTGCGGTGAGGAGAACCTCCCGCGCGCCCGCTTCTGCCACGCGTGCGGGCTAGCTCTCGATGAGATCGACCAGGTCGTTCAGGACTCACGCCGGACCGTCACGGTCGTGTTCTCGGACATCTCCGGCTCCACGTCGCTCTCCCAGAGGCTCGACCCCGAGGTTTTCCGGCGGGTCATGTCTCGCTACTTCGAGGAGATGCGCGGGGTCCTGGAACGTCACGGCGGGCGGGTTGAGAAGTTCATCGGCGACGCGGTGATGGCCGTCTTCGGTATCCCCACGATCCACGAGGACGACGCGCTACGCGCGGTGCGCGCCGCGGTCGACATGCGCTCGGCCCTTGACCGATTGAACATCGAGCTGATGGAAGGTGCCGGGGTGATGATGTCGCTCCGAACCGGTGTCAACACGGGTGAGGTCGTCGCCGGAGATCCTTCCGCCGGGACTCTCGTCACCGGAGATGCTGTGAATCTCGCGGCGCGCCTCGAGAGCGCGGCGCGGCCCGGCGAGATCCTGATCGGCAACGACACGCATCGCCTGGTGCGCGATGCGGTGAGAGCTGAGCCCCTCGAGCCGCTGACCCTGAAGGGCATCGGGCGGGAGGTCACCGCGCATCGTGTGCTCGAGGTCATCCCCGGAGCGGTGGGCGCACTCCGGAGGATGGATGCACCCCTGGTCGGCCGCGACGACGAGTTGTCGGCGCTTCAGTCGGCTTTCGAGGCCTCGGTCCTTGAACGAGGTTGCCGACTGGTGACGATCCTGGGGTCGGTTGGGGTGGGGAAGTCGCGCCTCGGACTGGAGTTCGCCCGCCGGATCGAGGACGAGGCTCTCGTGCTCCAGGGTCGCTGCTTGTCCTACGGGGAAGGGCGCGCGATGTGGCCCGTCGCCGAGGTCGTCAAGCAGGCGATGGTCATCCGCGACGACGACACCGAACAGCAGGCCCGGGACAAGATCCAGAGTTTCCTGGCCGGGGAGGACGACGCCGGTTCGATCGCGCGCGAGGTCTCGGAGTTGATCGGGTTGTCCGGCCCCCGTTCGGGGGCCGGACCGGGCTACCGCGCGGTGATCGAACTCTTCGAAGCGCTCGCTCGACGCAGACCGCTGGTCCTCATCTTCGACGACATCCATTGGGCCGACAGCGCCTTCCTCGACCTGGTCCGGGAGATACTCGAAGCCTCCGAGGACGCTCCGATCCTGCTCCTGTGCGTGGCGCGCTCCGAACTCCTCGATCACGTGCCGACGTGGGGGGCACCTGAGGACGGCGCTTCGACCGTGACCTTGGCGCCGCTCGACGACGAGGAGTGCCGTCGCCTTCTCGGATTCGTGCTCGGGCGCTCGTCACCCACGACGGAGGCCCAGGAGCGGATCATCACGGCCGCGCAGGGCAACCCACTGTTCCTCGAAGAGATGCTGGCGATGCTGATCGAAGAGGGACTTCTTCAGCGATCGGACGGTCGCTACCACTTGGAACTCGATCCCACGGCCATCAAGGTCCCACCGTCGATCCAGGCATTGCTGGCCGCTCGACTCGATCGCCTCGGCGCGATCGACCGATCGATAGTCGAGGCCGCGACGATCGTTGGCGAGGTGTTCCGCGAAGATGAGGTCGCGTCACTCCTACCCGCCGCCGTGAACGTCGGGCTCGGTGAGCGCCTCAACGCCCTGGTGGCACGCGAGTTCATCCGCCCCGAGACCGCAGGGGTCGCGAAGAGCGGTTCGTTCCGCTTCCATCACACGCTCGTAAGAGACGTTGCGTACGAGGCGATCCCCAAGGGACGAAGAGCCGAGCTCCACCTCCGGTTCGCCGACTGGCTCGAATCCAGTGCCCGCGCCTGGTCCCGTTGGTTGCAGGAGGCCTTGGCCTATCATCTCGAGACCGCGTTCTGGCTCCGTGCCGAATTGGGTCCGGTCAATCACCAGATCAGCAGTCTCGCCGAGCGCGCCGCCGATCAACTTGGCTCCGCCGGTCGCAAGGCGCACGCCGCCCACGATATGCCCGCTGCCGCGAACCTCATGCGTCGCGCGGTCTCGATCGCACCCGCGGATCATGCCGGTCGCCTGGAGATGCTCCCGCTGTTCGCCGAAGCCCTCGTCGAGATCGGTGAGTACGACGAGGCTGGGGCCGTGGTGACCGAAGCGATCGAAAGGGCGCGGGCCACCGGCCACCGCGGCGTCGAGTCCCACGCCCTGATCATCATGCTCAAGCTCCCCAAGCGTCAGGGCTTCACGGTGTCGCTGGGCTACGGCATCTCGGGGGGCGGCGAGGTCCGAAAACCCGGCGTGGACTA
>WHTI01000142.1 GCA_009377815.1 Actinomycetota bacterium | reverse complement strand
GGACGTTCCTATAGATGTCAAGCCTGCGCGATGGCGATGAGATCCTTCCGCAGAGACTTGTAGAGTTCCCGCGCGATGTAGCGCTTGAGACAGCGAATGATCTCCCGTTTGGTACGGCCTTCCTCGAGACGTCGAGCAACGTACGCGCGCGTACGATCGCAATAGCGGAGCCTCACGACCGCAATCATGTGCAAGGTCGAGTTGGCATCACGATCACCACCCGGGTTGAGGCGATGGCGAACGGTCTTGCCGGAGGACGCCGGTATGGGATCGGCACCACAGAGATGGGCGAAGGCGGAATCACCCCGAAGCCGATCGATATTCTGTCCCGCGGTGATGAGCAATTGAGTCGCGTGCCCGACCCCTACGCCCAGGAGAGCCATGGTGCGCGGTGCAGTCTTGCGGACGAGCGGATCCAGCTGCGAATCTAGTTCGACGACTTCTTCGTCCAGGGTCGCGATGCGTCGAGCAAGACTCCGCAGCGAAAGCTTGGCGGCTTCGCTAGGTTCGTGCATCCGTGCTATGTCCGGCCGTAGTCGGCGACAGAGCGTGGCTCGACCGCGCAGGGTCTTCCTCTTAGACAAGGCCTCTTTCATTTCCGCAGGCGCCGTAACGATCAGGTCTCGTAACTGCACGAGGGCCGCCGCTCTTGCCTTGAGAGCGCCGTCCTGAGCGACCTTGAGCTGGCGGATGGCCTCAACGACCCCGGTGGTGTCCTTGGGGGCGATCCTCGTCTCACCGGCCAGCACCTGACGAGCGGCCGCCTCGGCATCGATGCCATCGGACTTCCCCTTCCGGTGACGCGTGTGGAGGTGCGGGCGGTTGATCTCGACAACCGAGATCCCTGCTTCGATCAGGACCCGAGTTAGCTCTGCTCCGTAGGAGCCGCTGGACTCGACGCCCACCTCGCGCACCGTGCCGAGACTCTTCAACCACCCGGTTGCCCGGTGGCATCCTTTTCGCGTGGCATCGAAGCGCAGTTCACCTACCTTGCGGCCTCTATCGTCTAGAGCCACTGCGTGATGGAACTGGCTGTGGCAATCCACCCCCGCTACGACAACTGGCGCGTTCTCTGCGATGCTGATGTTGTCCTCCCTTCTCTCGAAGGGTGGCTCGGCCGGGACGGGCGGACAAAACAGTGATGAGGCATCTGGTGCACAGGTTCCTATGAGGTCACGTTCGCCCGGACCGGTCCACCCGATCCGACTCAAGTGGCGGCTCGGATCCAACCGACGTGTCCGGGGAATGACACCTCGACGAGGGTCCGTTTAGTGGCAGGTCAGATCGGACCCGAGTCGCCGAGGTGAATCTTCACTGTTTAGTGGAGGCCAAAATGTCCGTCAAACGGGGGGCCACGGGGAGTTGTACGACCCTGTAGAGAAGATTCGGGGCGTCGGCGCCCCGAATCAGTTCGCCTGGGTGAGCAAGGACGACAAAAGCAAGTTCGGCCCTGCGCCTCGAGTCGTGGCCACCGAAAGCGTCGCCACGACTCGGAGATTTGGAGTGTGGAGGACACCTGTGTCAGCGCTACGGAGCATCCTCCATCCGCTTACTTCGGTTTTGTCATCTGCGGCCGTGGGCGGAGGAAAGCGATACCGTCCGGAACGCCATCGTTGCCCAAGAACCAAATCTCATTGGTCGGGCACTTCCCCTTTCAGAAACGACTGCAGTTCCCCCAAAGCCGCCGTTACTTGCGCGGCGTCGCGCTTGGATCGCATCGATCCTTCGATCTCTCCGTAGAGCTCGTCGATCGGCTCAATCTGGGAGGGGAAGAGAGAAACGAGGACGGGACGGACCTCGTCGTATCGTGCCCGGCTGCTGTCGAGCGCGCTCAGCGCCCCTTCGTACTCCGCTTCTTTCGTGATCTCGCCGTCCGATACCGATTCCTCGTACTCGATGGCCGCCACCTCGAGCGACCCGGCAGCGGAAACGAGCACGGTTTTGATCTCTCTTCCGGCCTCCATGGGATCGGGGTCCGAGCTCCCCAAGGCCAAGCCGGTGACGAGGCCGACCATGCCGCTGCCGATGCCCACCGCCACGGCCAACGGCCACCGCGCCTTTGGTGGTCGGTAGATCGCCACGATCAGCTGCGCGAGATGAGCGCCACGAGTTCTTCGTCATGGGCGAGCGAACACTCCGCGACCGCAGCCTCGACCGCCTCGTCGGGCTTAGAGATGAGCGTCAAATCCACCAGCCGCGGCCCGCGCACGAGCCGAATCGCGGGAGCGATCGCGATCGGTCCGTAGTGCCGAGTAAGCGCCGCCACGCGCTCCTGCATCGCGGCCGCGACCTCGTGTCCGATCCCTGCTAGTACCTGGCCGTGTCCCTTCACCGCTATCGATCCCTTACTGTCGACGACTACGTACTCGCGCTCGTCACCGGTGTCTCCCGAGTAGACGGCAAAGATGCACGGACGCGACGGATTCGGCCGACGGGCGCGCCAGCGTGCGCTCGACCTCAACGCGGATCATCGACAGCGCGTCTCCGATTGATGAGATCACCTCGGCATCGGGAGGGACGCTCCACTCAGTCTCCGACACAGAGGCCGCCGCGGGGATGAGCGCACCCGCTCCCCCACCGAGACCGACGATCACAGGTGATTCAAGCTTGGCCTCGGAAATCGCGTCGGAAACCGCTGCTGCCACCTTGGTGGTTGCAGCGCGCACGAACGCGTCAGCGAGATGTTTCCAGGACACTCCCAACAAAGATCCGGCGATCTCGAACGCGCGGGGCCGAAGCGCGATCCCCGCGTCCTTTCGGTCACCCTTACAAGAGAAGTTCGGCATGCCGATGTTAGGCGAGCCTAACCAGCGGCGCAAATCGGATATCGGGGTGCCAATCTCCAAGGGAGGGCCAAAGATGATCTGGACAAACTGAGGGTCGGAATCCCAGGAAATCTCTACCCCCGAGACATGGGACGCGTCTCCTCCCGCTGCCTGCTTGTCCTCGGCGTTGGGGGCTGGTGAAGAACCCCTCTTGCTGGCGCGAGATCCGTCACTGTGGCTATTCCAGGTACCCTGGCCGTGAATCGGCGATGGAGCTCGCCGCCAACCGCAGCACCGCTGCTGATAGCTCCTACCTCAGTCGATCGAACGCGGAGGTAGCGCGGTGCGAACAGTCTGGATCGGGCTCGCGGGGTTTCTCGGTGCGGCATCTCGCTACCACTTCGAAGGATGGGTCAGCAATCGGTGGCCGACGCCGTTCCCGTGGGGGACATTCACGGTCAACGTCACGGGCTGCTTCGTGCTGGGATTCGTCTTCACGCTGCTGACTGAACGCCTGCTTCCCCATCCCGAGCTCCGGACCGCCATAACCATCGGCTTCGTCGGGGCCTATACGACCTTCTCCACGTTCGCCTTCGAGACGCTTCGCCTCGGCGAGGACGGTGCCGTTGCGCTCGCGCTGGGCAACGTGGTCGCGTCGGTGCTGTTTGGAATCGCCGCGGTGTGGCTCGGAACCGTCATCGGGAGGGCGCTGTGAAGATCGAGGGTGAGGGAAAACTGCTGCGCATCTTCATCGGTGAGTCTGACACCTGGCACGGCAAGCCGCTCTACGAGGCGATCGTGCTTCGGTTGCGGGAAGAGGGACTTGCCGGGGCGACCGTGATCCGAGGCATCGAGGGATTCGGTGCTCACAGCCACCTTCACACCGCTCGGATCCTCCGGCTATCCCAGGATCTGCCTCTTGTGATCGAGGTCGTCGACCAAGCCGATCGCTTAGAACGCGTCCTGCCGGTGCTGGACGAGATGGTCACCGAAGGCCTCGTCACTCTCGAGCGCGTGGAGATCATCGCCTATCGCGCACCCGAAACTGAATGAGCCTCGTTCTCCTCGTGGCCGGCCTGGTCCTGGTCGTGGCGGGAGCCGAGGTTTTCTTCGACGGACTCGTGTCCACGGCGCGCACGAGAAGACTGCCACCGTTCGTTCTGACCCTCGTGGTATCGGGCTTCGAGCTCGAGAACCTCGCAGCGGGCATCGCGGCGAACGCCAAGGGACTCGGTGACGCGGCCGCGGGGACGTTTCTGGGTGCCACGACGTTTCTCGCTTTGGGAGTTGCTGGGCTTTCCGCTCTGTTGTCGCCCATCCGCGCCGCCCTCCCGCTGCAAACTTTCGTGTGGACGGCCGCGGCCCCCGTGCCCACCTTTGTCTTAGCTCGCGACGGGGTGCTTACTCGAAGCGACGGCGCTCTCCTTCTCGTGTGGTTCGCCATCGCACTGACCGGGCTGGTCCGGCCCGGCAAGGGGCTCCCCTTAGAAGAACCGGAGGAAGAGAAACGGCATCCCCTCGCGAGGATGCTTGTCGGCCTCGCCGTGCTCGCCGGGGCGGGCGAGCTGCTCGGTCGGGGCATCAAGGAAACCGTGGCTCGTTTCGGGATATCGGAGGCTTTGCTCGGCAATACCGCCATCGCTGCCAGCGTGGAGGCCGAAGAAGTCGCCCGCGTAGCGGTCCCGACCCGCAGGGGTCGAGGCGACCTCGCGCTGGCGAACATCCTCGGAACCGTCGTGCACTTCGTCGCCTTCAACGCTGGCGTCACCGCGCTCGTCAAGCCGATCGAGCTCTCGCGCGAGTCGCTCGACCTCCACGTCCCGGCAGCCCTGGGCAGCGTGGTGTTGCTCGCGATCGTGCTCATGATCTTCGGTCGGATCGAGCGCTGGCTAGGGACACTCCTGCTCGCGGCCTACGTCGGATACGTCGTCGCTTCGATCCTGACCGCGTGAGAGGCAGACCTCGAGCCCACTCCACGAGGCTTACCGTGGGGTCTATTCATATTCAGGTCGGGCGCCTATACGAATAAGTCGGCAAAGCGTGAGCCGGGATCAACGGGCAGTACTTATCTCCTTCAGTCTCCCGCAGTTCGTCCGCGCGCCTCAGCAGAGCTTCAAGCTCCCCCTTCAGCCGATGCATCTCGCGGATACGCGAGCCGAGTACTTCTACCTCCCTTCTCACGACCTCCACCACAAAATCGCACGGGTCTCTCTCCACGATCCCGGAACGCGAGAACCCTCGGCAATATCTTCGAGCCTGAGGCCGAGGCGCTGCGCCGCTCTGATGAATTGCAGACGCTCAACATGTTCTTCTTCGTAGTCCCTGTATCCGGCGGGCGTGCGTGGCGGCTCCGGGATCACGCCGATCGATTCGTAGAAGCGGATCGTCTTCGGATTCACGCCCACGCGCTCAGCGCTCTCGCCGATCCTCGTATCGCCCTCCTCATACGGGGAATATCTCGGCGAAGAAATCGGCCCAGATCGCCAGTATCAGGAACCAAGACCCGATCCCAACGAGGACCCAACCACCCCATCGCTTAACCTCTGTCGAACGCGCCTGGATTCGCTTGACGGTTTGCAGCTGGGCTGATCGCACCACCAAAGAGAGTCCCACGAACATCACGACCATGACGATGCCGGCGACCGAGAGCTCGGACATGATCTCGCCGCTGATGAACAAGCTGCAGCCATTCGAGCCGCGCGGCGCGCTGCGCGCGATCGTCGGGCAGCCAGAGCCCAAGCTCGACATCGAGCAGCACATCAACGACGGCGGCATCCTGCTGGTGCGCATCCCCAAGGGGACTCTCGGAGACGACACGTCGCAGCTCATCGGTACGTTCGTGGTCCCACGCGTGTGGCAGGCAGCGGTCAAGCGAGCGAGCGTCCCCGAAGAAAAACGGGCGGACGCGACCCTGTACGTCGACGAGGTCCACAACTACTTGCCCTTCCGAGGTCGTTCGAAGACCTGCTCGCCGAAGCGCGCGGCTACCGACTGTCGCTCGTGCTCGCCCACCAGCACATGAACCAGCTCCCTCGCAACATGCGCGAGGCGCTTGCCGCCAACGCGCGCACCAAGCTCGTGTTCGCGTGTTCGCCCGAAGACGGCGATCACCTCGAGCGTCACTACGAGCCGCACCTCACCGCCCACGACCTCCACAATCTCGCCGCCTTCCAGGTCGCGTGCCGCCCCTGCGTGGGCGCCAGCCATGGGCCGGCATTCACGTTTACAACCGAGCCGCTCGGCTCGCCGGAGCGGTCCGCCGCCAGCGTGAGAAACGCCAGCGCCGCCCGCTTTGCCTATCTCCGTCAAGACGTGGAGACGAGATCGCCGACCGCCTCGCGGAAGCCAGGACCGACCTCTTGCCGGAGGGCTCCGAGCAGAGAGAGGCCCTGCGCGCCGAGCGGCGATCCGAGGAGCGTTCTGTGGAGCGTTCCGTGGAGCGTTCCGTGGAGCGTTCCGTGAGGCGTCCAGAACGGCCCACTCCTCCTCGTTCGAACGGGCACGTCACGGACCCCGCGAGGTGGGCCGATGGCTAGTGCGACTCGCGTCGATACGAGGGCGTTCCGCCCACGCATCGAACGCTCACACGTCTTGTCTCCCTCGTGGCTCACCGAACGCGACGACGCCATCTGTCTCGATCTCCACGAGCACCGGGTGCTGACGACCATGCAGCTGACGGGGCTCCACTTCGAGGACGTTCGCCGCGCCCGGAGAAGGCTGCTCATCCTGCATCGCAAGGGAGTAGTTGAACGCTTCCGCCCCTACCGCCCCAGGGGATCGGCTCCGCACCACTACATCCTCGGTGAGGTCGGAGCACGAGTCGTTGCCGCCACCCAGGGCCTTGACCTGAGGACGATCAAGCAGCGCATGGAGCGGGATCTCTATCTCATGCTCAACCCGCGCCTCGACCATCTGCTCGAGGTGAACGACTTCTTCGTCCGGCTCATCAAGGAGTGCAGGAACACCTCCGACTACGACCTCACGCGCTGGTGGGGAGAACGGCGCTGCGCGGCAGCCATTCCCACGCCGGTACGTCCCGACGGTCTCGGCCGGCTGACGTCTTCGGGCACAAGTTGCACCTTTCTTCTGGAGCTCGATCGCGGCACCGAACGGGGCGACCGGCTCCGGCGCAAGCTCTTGTCGTACGGGAGGCTCGGGCGCCGCAGGGAGAAGCCCGACGCCATCGTCTTCATCTTCCCAAGCGAAAAGCGCGAGAGAACCGCCCGTTCCAAACTGGGCATCGACATCGGGATCCGGGTGGCGACGAGCCACCGCGACCTCCACGAAGCGAATCCGCTGGGGCGCATCTGGCTTCCCATCGACGACGAGACGCGCCGCTCCCTGATCGATCTCCGAATGAGCGCGCGGAGCTCCTTCCTGGGTGAGCTGTCTGGGCCGGGAGGCCACCGGTGAAGAAACGGAAGTTTGCCCGCCACGACCCGGACGACCGGGCATGGCCGCCCCGCGACCCCGACGACTTCGTCAACGACCTCCGGGAGTGGGAGGAGCTCAGCGATTCCGAGAAGGAGGAATACGACCGATGCGTCGCCAACATCATCTGCGATCCTCCGCTCCGCGAGGTGCTCGTCGCCGAGGAAAACGAGTGGGGCACGCGCGTCGAGATCGG
>WHTI01000193.1 GCA_009377815.1 Actinomycetota bacterium | reverse complement strand
GGTGGTCCACCGCGATCGTGGTGTCGACGAGCTTCACTCGAGACCGACGCTCCGAAGCCGCTCGCTCAGGTCACCGCGCAGGGCATCCACGTACTCTGCTCCGTTGAAGCGCCTTTCCTTCCAGCTCCCGGCACTCCGCCGCAGGGCCTCGAGGCGGGCTTCCTGCGACTGCTCGCCGAAGGTCCGCCGGATCGCGCGCCGGATCAGCTCGGATCGCGATGCGCCGGTCTCCGCCGCGGCGCGCTCGAGGAGTCCCAGCTCCTCCTGGTTCAGATAGATCTGTGTGCGTCCCATAGGCATCACTATACACCACATGGTGTTTCCCACTACGTGAGCCTCGCGGCCCGGCCCGCCATCCTGGTGCCTCTTTCCCGGAGAGGCGACGCAGCCTAGCCAAAGGCGACGTCGAGGCCGGTGACCTAGACCTCGGGATGGAACCGCTCTTTGATCTCCTCAGGAGATGCGGTTTCCATGAACAGATCGAGGGCCTCTTGGAGGTTGGCTCGGGCCTCCTCGATCGTGTTGCCTTGGCTCGCGATATCGAGTTCGGGACATAGAGCGACGTATCCGTCCCCTTCTCGCTCGATAACCGCCGTCACACGCTGAACGTTTGCCATGTCGCCACTATCACTCATGGCTGCTGCCTCACGCTGAGCTCCGATGACGGAAGCCTTCTTGTCCGCGGGGACTCGCTCGAGCCGTCCTGAGCTAAGGAGTTCGTCGAGATTCACGGCAGCTCACCCCACAACACGACCATGGGACGGCTCTCAACCGACTCCAGGAAGCCTCGGCGTTGCCGCTTCCACTCCGAACGACGCATCTTGACGACATCAACGGGCAGTCGCAAGACCTCCTCGGCACGCGAGACCGCGGCATAGACATCGTCAAGATCTGCGTCCCCGATCACCAGGAGGTCGATGTCCCTCGGAACCGGTCCCGATCCTCCCGTGGCGCGATCGGCCCACGAACCGAACACGGCCGCCGCCTCGATCCCCTCCACCGCCTCAAGTTCCCTTCGAAGGATGGCCGGGACACCGAAGGCGCGAGTCACAAGCGAGCGCAGCTCGGGCGTGTATGGAGATTCCTTGTTCGCCTCGACGAGTCGAATGTTGCCCAGCCTCCTCGTGGTCACCAAACCGGCCCTCTCCAGACGCTCGACCTCGCGATGGACCGTTGGATGAGGGGCGCGCAGGATACGAGCGAGTTCCGCGATGGACACCGGTTCGGCGTCGGGCGAGAGCACCACCGCGAGCAGGTTGGCTTGGAGCTCGGAGCGGAAGATCGGGAGCAAGCCGGCAGCAGCAGTTCTCATATACCTGATACTACTTCTCGTGAAATGAGAAGTAAAGAACCGGAACCCCTCCTCGAGGGCTTTGCGACAGCCTCAAGGTGGGGGTCGGTTATCGCGCATGAACTCGAGCAGGATGATGAGATGCGCGGCGTCTTTCTCTCGACCTGCGGCTCGCTTCGAAGCCACGATGTCCTCAAGGGATGCGACCGGCACCTCTATTCCGAAACGGGCGATCGTCGCGGCACGTCGTCTCAGATCCTTGTACGGCGGCATCCCGGGAGGTTCGAAAAGGACGTCGAATGGGCCGAAGCGCGTGCTCATCGTTACCACGTAGAGGTTCTGAAGCATCCGCTCGTCGATAGGCGCTTCGATCGACTCATCGTCCTCCGGGGCTCCGATCCGGAGCCTCGCGCCCATCTCTCGAAGCGCGTCACTTAGCCTCACGAGATTGGCCTTTGAATGAGAAGCCGCGACATCAAGATCGAGGGTCCGCGGCAGTTCAACTCCCTGAAGGATCGCACCCATCCCTCCGATCACAACGAAATCAACGCCATGATGAGCCAAGGTCTTGAGGATCTTCTCGGGGGATAACTGTTCGGTCACCCGGGGGCTCGATCCGTGACAACTTTCTCCGACCGGGCCTGCTGAACCAACTCCCGGTCGATCCGGCGACTACGTTCCACCACCGACCCCGGAAGCGACCGTTCGTAGAGAGCGAGCCACTCGTCATGGCTGTCGGCGGGAGCAAGTTGTATCCGGAGATCAAGACCCAGGGCTCGGACGATCCGAGTGAGTGTATCGAGGCTCGGGGATTTCTCGCCTGCCTCATAGGCGGAGATGGTCGCCTGAGACGTGTGTGCCCGTCGCGCCACTTCGCGCTGCGAAAGTCCCTGCTCGAGGCGAGCCAACTTGATGAGGTTCCCTGCCCACGAACCCATGGCGCCATGATACTCGTTTGGGTGTCATGTGGCGATATCCCATCGGATATCACCGATCTCAAGGAGGGGCTCCCCTGGGAGTTGCCCGGCGATCCGAGGTGTTCAATACGGAGATGTTCAGGCAACAGTCTCAGGATCGTCAGCGGGTCCAGGTGCGGGCCCCCGCCCCCGGCGACGACCAGCGACCGTACGTGCTGTTCGTCTGCGTCGAGGGTGCGGGACGTTCCCGCATGGCCGAGGCGTTCTTCAACAAGATGTCTCACAGCCATCGCGCGCTGGCGGCGGGCACCAAGCCGGCAGCACACCCTCTCCCCACGGTCGTATCGGCGATGCGCGAGATCGGGCTCGCGATCGTGGACCGGCCGGCACTCACCCTCTCCGAGGAACTCTCCAACGAGGCCGAATTGGTGATCGGGATGGGCTGCGATGTCGCTGCCGCATGTCCCGCGCTTTCGACCCCGCTCGAGGACTGGGAGCTCGAGGATCCGAAGGGTAAGTCGGCCGATGACGTTGCGATGATCCGGGATCTCATCGAGCTGCGCGTCCGAAACCTGATCGGCAAGCTCGGCCGCGACGCCTGAGCATCCGCGATATTCCCGTCGGCGGATAACTGCATCGGGCGGATCAGTCGGCTCTCTCGGAAGGAGCCAGCGTCCTCAAACCGGCAAGGCGGGCGGTCGCTCCCTGGCGTTCGTCATAGCTGACGAACGCGTCGATCGGCATCAGGCTGGCGGCGGCGACAACGTGGATCGCGTCGAGTGCCCGGAGCGCCGGCTCCGCAAGGGCCCCCGCCATCTCGAGAAGTGGGCGGTCGACGGGAAGCATGCCCAAGGTGTCCAACACTTCCCCGGCTTGGGCAGTCAATGCTTCGAGCGATAGAACGGGGTCCTTTGCCGCGGCGCGCCTGACGGCGCGCGGCACTTCGGTTAGGACCAGTTCGCAGGACACAAGATCGGCGTCTCCAAGGAAGTTCCGTAAAGCCAGACTTTCCGGTTCGTCACGCACGAGCTTCACGAGAGCTGAGGCGTCTAGATAGAAGAGCCCCGCCATCACCGTTCGCCACGGATCTCATCCAGGGCGCGGCTGAGTGCATATGGGTCGCCGTCGAGTTGCAGGGACTCAGGCAAACCGCGGCGGGACGGTCGGGACACACGTCCCTCGGCGATCAGCCGGTCGAGCGCGTCTCCGCTGGCCGGCGGCGGTCCCAGTTCCGCAACCGGTCTGTTCCGGTCGGTCACCAGCAACCGCTCGCCGCGCGCAACCTGTCGGAGGTAGCGGCTGAGGTTCTGGCGGAGTTCGGCAACGCCGACCGTGGCTTTCATGTACATGAATGTAGCACATTCCATAGATGGTCAGATAGGCATCCGCGATACTTCCCCGCCGGAGATAACTACACGGGCCTTGCAGTACAAGGGCTTTGTAGTCGTTGGTAGTCAACCGCCGGGAGCCGACCAAGATCGACGTCCTCGGACTCCGGGGTGACCGCTCGGTACTGGCGGGTTTCTCGGCCGAGGACATCGTGCGCTTCTAGCGTCAGGGGACGTACGTCTCGCATGACGGCAAGCCGGTGTCGTTGCCCGGCCCGCCGTTGCAGGTGTCGCCGTGCGGGCCCCCGTCGAGCGTGTCATCGCCACCCTCTCCCCAGAGCTTGTCGCCCTGCGTACCTCCGTTGAGCTTGTCGTCGCCGGCACCGCCCGAAAGGTAGTCGCCGCCGCTGAGGCCTAAGAGGGTGTCGTTGCCGGGAGAGCCGTACAGCCGGTCGTTGCCGGCGCCTCCGTTGAGGTAGTCGTTGCCCGTGCCGTTGGGGAAGTAGTTCTCGCCGTAGAGGTAGTCGTTGCCGGCACCGCCAAACAGTTTGTCATCGCCTGGGTCGCCGTAGAGCTTGTCGGCCCCGTTGCCGCCGTTGAGGAAGTCTCTGGCGTTGCCGCCCCAAAGAACGTCGTTACCATCCCCACCGATGAGGGTATCGTCTCCGTCGAAACCGGAAAGCTCGTCGTTACCAATCCCTCCGTAGAGGCT
>WHTI01000137.1 GCA_009377815.1 Actinomycetota bacterium | reverse complement strand
GGCGACCGAGCATTCCATCTCGGAGAAGTCCACCGGTGTCATGAGACCAATCATAGGCGGTCAGTTGCAAAATGCAACTGATTGTGGGTATGGTCGATTGCAGATCGCAACTCACATGGTTGCAGATCGCAACTCACATGGTTGCAGATCGCAACTCACATGGAGGTGAGGGACGTGGAACGCTGGTTGAAGCTGTGGTCCGATCCGCCGTTGACCGGGCCCCCGTTGGTCGAGATCGACGTCGCCGAGGTGATGGCCGAGCTCGATCCGGGCTGGGACAAGTGGGTCGCCGACCTGCCGTCGTGGGCCGCATGAGGAGGATCGCCGACTCGACCATGGCCCTCCGGGCCCACTGGATGGCGATGAACCTCAGCGCTCCCCTATCGACCCGGATCGCCGGCGCGATCGCGGCCCGTATCTGGTTCACCCCGTGGAGCGTCCCCCTCGGGTCCCGCGGCAAGGCGCGCCAGGAGCGCTGGCTGGAAGGCGCTCGGCCCCTCAGCTTCGACACATCGCATGGAACCCTGCGCGGCTTCAGCGCGAGCGCGGGCCCAACGATCCTGCTCGTACACGGGTGGGGAGACAGGGCCGCAAGCATGCGCGCCTTCATCACACCCCTGACCGAGGCCGGATACCGCGTGGTCGGGTTCGATCAGGTCGGTCACGGCTCTAGCGACTGGAAACAGCCGAACGCCTACATCCTCGCGGACGCGATCAGAGAGGTAGCCGAAGCCATCGGCGAAGTGCGTTCGGTGGTCGGGCATTCGATCGGGGGACTCGCGACGATGATCGCCTTGCGCGACGGACTCGAGGTCGACTCAGTGGTGTTGATCTCCCCCTCGTCGAATCTCCAGAGCGTCGTCAGGCGTTTCGGGTCGATGCTGAAAATCCCCCGGCGCGCCGAAGTGGGGCTGCACCGGGAGCTAGAGAAGCGCTTCGGTAAGAACGTCTGGGAGAACCTCGCCGCGCCCGGGCTGATCCGCGGCGTCGAGACCCCTGCACTCATCGTGCACGACCGCAACGACCCCCAGGTGTCTCACGAGGATTCCGAACTACTCGCTCGGAGCTGGCCCCAAGCGCAACTGATGCTGACCGAGGACCTGGGCCACGGCCGGATCCTCCGCGACGAGAGTGTCCTGTCGGAAGCCGTCTCCTTCATCAAACGGCTCGAATCTGCTCGATCTCATTCGTTATAGCAACCATCTCCGCCGAGGACGCGAGCTGATGCGTCCTGTAGAGAGACCCTGTAGGTACATCCGCCGCTGCCGACGAGAGAGGCATCCACCTTGACTACGCCTATGCGCTGGGTTGGCCGCAGCCGGCCCAGCGTCATCTCCTCCCTGCCCAACGGAAGCCAGTTGTAGCGATTGGAGCAGAACCTGATGCCCAAAGTGAACTCCTCAAGTTCATCCTTCAGGAGCACCGGTTGGCCTGCCGTTGCCCGCTCGCACTCTTCAGGAGGCGGAAGGGCGGCCGGGGAAGACTCCGCGATCCCCTGGGGCGCCGCGCCGGACGCCCCCGCATCGCTTGTGCACCCGATGAGGAGGACGCCGATGCAGAAGATCGGAACCAGCAACTTCATCCTCAGACCTTCGGCTAGAGCGAGGAGCGGATCTCCCAGAGTTCGGGGAAGAAGCGTTTGCTCAGGGTCGAGCGCAGGTACGGCGCGCCGGCCGAGCCTCCGGTGCCGGACTTGGTGCCGATCTGGCGTTCGACCATCAGGACGTGGCGGTAGCGCCACAAGGAGAACTGTTCGTCGTGGGATAGCAGCGCCTCGGACGTGAAGAACTCATCGAGGTACTTCGGATCCTGCGCCATCGTCAGCAGGCTCGCGTGCCGGGTCTCTTCAGAATCGGCCGGCATCGGCAGTCCCCTACTCTCGAGCAACGTGCAGAACGCGTCCCACAGGGTCGGTTCGTCGAATCGCTTGTGCAGACGCGCAAGCTCAACCTCGCTCATCTCCAGCCGGGTGAAGTAGCGGTCGTCCTTGATCCCCGAGATGAACTCCATCTCACGGAACTGGACCGACTGGAAGCCTGAGGCCGGTGCGAGGTTGTGCCGGAACTCGAGGAACGCCTGCGGGGACATCGTTTCGAGCACACCGATGTGCTCGATCATCACGCGCTCGATCGCCGCGACCCGAGTCATCAGGTGGCGAGCCGCGAGGGTGTCCCCCGCGAACAGGGCCTCCCGAACGCTCTCGAGCTCGAAGATGGCTTGCTTGAACCAGAGCTCGTAAGCCTGGTGCGTGATGATGAACAGCATCTCGTCGTGGGCGGGAGGGTCGGACTCGAGCACCTGGGCTGCAAGGATCTCGGGAACCTTCAGATAGCTGCCGTAGGACAGCTTGCCTCCCTGTTCCCCGAACGACCGCTCCATGTTCCGGAGGTTAACCGTTCCGGGCCTGCCTCAGCCCCCCGTTATCATGCGGCCCATGCCAGAGATCAGGCCCTTCAAGGGCGTGCGTTACGCGGCCGAGGACACTCTCAAGCCGATCGTGTGCCCCCCCTACGACGTCATCTCCCCCGAGGAACAGAGGCGACTCCACGAGCTGGATCCCCACAACGCAGTGAGGATCGAACTGCCCTTCTCGGACGCCGCCGACAACGTCGACCGCTACCGGAAGGCCGACGAGCAGTTCCGCGCCTGGCTCGCCGAGGGCGTACTGGCCGTCGACGACGCGCCGTCCCTATACGTCTATCGCCAGGACTACGAGCTGCCCGACGGTACGCGGGGTCGGGTCGCCGGGGTCATGGGCGGGCTAGTGCTCGAGGAGTTCGGTGAGGGCGCCGGCGTTCTTCCTCACGAACGAACCATGCCGGGGCCGATCGAGGACCGCCTCGCCCTGATCCGGGCGTGTCCGGTCAACATCTCCCCCATCTATGCGATCTACCGCGGAGGCGGTGCCCTGGCGCCGTTCCTCGACTCCCTCGAACACCGGCCGCCCGAGGTTCGCTTCGCCGACGACTCCGGAACCCTTCATCGGATGTGGAAGATCTCCGCTCCCGGCGAGACCGAGATGCTCGCGGGCGGCCTCGCCGACGGGCCACTGGTGATCGCCGATGGACATCACCGCTACGAGACCGCCCTCAACTATCACCGAGAACGGGGCGGCGAGCCGGGCGGACACGATGCGGTCCTGTGCTTCTGCGTCGATGCCGATATCGAGGGCCTCGTCGTAGCCGCATTCCACCGCGCGATCAACAGCGAAGAGGAGCCCTCAGCGGTGAAGACCCGCTTGCTCGCCGAGTTCGGGGGTAAGGAGCTCCGCGCCGATGAGTCCGTCAACGCGCAAGAGGCGTCCGGTGCCGACCATCCCCTGGTGTTCCGTTTCCCCGATGTCGACGTTCTCGTCGAGCTATCCGCCGACCAGGTCACCGAGACGACCGGGGAACGAGCCGAAGCCTGGCGCAGCCTCGACGTCGTGGCCCTCCATGAAGTCGTGCTCCCGCGCCTATTCCCCGATGGACCCCCGCAGATGGTGTTCACGCGCGAGACCGACGAGGTCGACCGCCTGATAAAGGACGAAGGGTGGGCGGCCGGGGTCCTGCTCCGGCCCCCGAGCGCGACCGACGTCATCGATGTCGCCAGTGCGGGCGAACGGATGCCCCAGAAGGCCAGCTACTTCTGGCCCAAGGCGATCACCGGCCTCGTGTTCCGCTCCCTCGAGGATTAGAGGTCGAGCTCCGTCCAGCCCTCGTCGGTACCCAGATCCACCGTGAGTCGTGGCTCGCCTGCGAGATCGTCGGCCGCGTCGATCGCCTCCGCGAGACGTTCGGCCGTCATCCGTTCACGGCCGAACAGCGACTTCTTGGGGAGCAAGACGATCACATGCGAGAACCCGCTCGCGATCAATGCCGCGGCCCCCTCTCCCCCGGAGTCCCCGGTGACCAGCACGATCCGTCCGACCCCTGCCATGCGCGCTCCGGCGATGACCGCATCGGTCACCCCGGGACGGGCACGATCGAACAGCACGCAGGTGCGGGCTTCGTAGGCGGCACGTTCGATCAGGTCGTCATCGGACGGATCACCGGCGGCAACGAACGCTCCCTGGTCCCTCCACGTCTGGGCCGCGCTCCGATCCGGCTCGACGAGTCGCACCTGATCCCCTTCGGCCAAGAGCCTCCGTATGATCGCCGCGGCCTCCTCGCCTTCGAACCCGACGAGGAGAACGCTCACGCGCACACTCTGAGGATGTCTCGCACAAACGTGAAGCTCGCCGAGGTCGAGCGGCCCAGGGGCTCACCGTCAACGTGACGGCTGAAGGGTTCGTCCGCGGTGATCTCGAACTTGTCGAGGTCGTGCTGGTAGAAGGCATCCCCGTGCGACGAGACACGATCGGTGAGCACGCGAAGGACATAGAATGGCAACGCCTCGATCCTCATCCGTTTGAGGGCAAAGACATCGAGACCGGCATCGAGCGACACCTCGGGAGCGAGATCGATCGGCCGACCGACGAAATACGCGTACGGACCCGCCTTGCATGCGATCGCCATCGCAACCGGAACGTCACCGAACTCACCGTGCAGGACCATCGACGGATTGCGGTGCCGGTAGGTTCCGGCAAGGACGCGGAACGCGCTCCAGAAAAAGTACATCTGACCGAACCGCCGCTTCGAGTTGAGATACTCCTCGACCCGCTCGGCTGCCTCGGCGTCGAAACCACACCCGGCCGATGAGGCGAAGTAGCGGCCGTCCATCTGACCCAGAGAGAGCATCCTTGGCTCGCCCTCGAGCTTGCCCATCAGATGCTCGATCGCTTCAAGCGGATCTAGCGGGACGTTCAGAGCGCGGGCCAGAACATTCATCGTGCCTCCCGGGATGATCCCCAGAGCGGCGGTCGATCCGGCGATCCCGTTGATGACCTCGTTCACGTGTCCGTCGCCGCCGTAGGCGATCACCAGGCTGGCGCCGGCGTCGGCTGCATCCGCTCCAAGCGCGATCCCGTCCTCGCGCTCTGTCGTCCCGAGAACCTCGAGCGCGAATCTCTGCGAGAGCGTCTCGACGACCGCGGCCCGTTCCTTCTCAGGCATCCGCCCCGCGTTAGGGTTGACGATCAGGACGGCCGGTGGTCGTTCGGAAGCGGACATCTCACCAACCGTATCCCTTGCCAACCCGCCCGCGAGGAGGCTCCCGATGGACCAACCGACCCTGATCGACACCCAGATGCACGGCCGAGCGGGCATCACTGGATGCTTCGTCGTGCGCGGTAGCGAGCTCACCGCGCTGGTGGAGACGGGGCCCAAGTCATCGCTCGATCACGTCCTCAAGGGTCTCGCCGACGCCGGTGTCGAGCCCGACTGGCTGGTCGTTACGCACATCCATCTAGATCACGCCGGGGCCGCAGGGACTCTGGCGCATCATTTCCCTGAAGCGCGGGTCGCGGTCCACGAGGTCGGCGCTCCTCATCTCGCGGATCCATCGAAGCTGTGGTCCAGCGCGGCTCGCATCTACGGCGACGAGATGGACGAGTTGTGGGGCGGTATCGATCCGATCGATCCCGGCCGGATCACGACGCTTGCGGACGGTGACGAGATCGACCTCGGGGGCCGGAAGCTCACCGCGATCGATACACCGGGGCACGCTCGCCATCACCACACCTATCTCGACGACGTGACCGGGATCGCGTTCACGGGCGATGCGATGGGCGTCAGGCTGGAAGACGTCGGAGTCGTGCGTCCTGCGACCCCTCCGCCCGAGTTCGATCTCGAAGATGGGATCGCATCGATCGAGAGGATCCGGTCACTGCGACCGACGGAGATGTGGCTGACCCACTTCGGCTCGCAGAAGCCGCAGCCCGTTGACGAGGTCTGCGACGAAGCGATCGCCGCGCTCAGATCGTGGGAGGGATGGGTGAAGGAAGCGCGCACCCGCTCCGACGATCTCGATGTCATCGCGGCCGAGGTTCAGAAGCGGGCCGAAGAGGATCTCGGGGGCCGGCTCACCCCGGAAGCGATCGATCGCATGGAGCAGACGACCTCGTACCGGATGAACACCTGGGGTTACGTGCGCTACCTCGACCGGAAGGCGAAAGCGAGCTAGAGCTCACTCCTTCGCCGCCGAGACCTTTTTTCGTCTCGTGTCGCCAAGAGCGTCTTCCGAAACGTCTATTGGAGTGAGAGAGAGAAACCTCCGATGGAGAAGAGGGCAAGTGACACTAGCGCGGGACCTTCGGAATCTGGCGAGCCGGGCACCCAGCGAGGTTCCCCCGGTGGCGCGCATCGAGGATCGAGCCGGCCGTCTATCCAGGCGCAAGAGAGCCTCGAACGCAGCGGCACTTACCGTTGTCATCGCCGTGGGGGCCCTGGCGGCTCCCCAGGTCTCAAGTCTGCTCGACCAAACCACAACACCTCCCGCGCCCGAACCACCATCCGAGCAGTTGTACTTCCCAACGCCCGCCCCAAGCGAGACGTTGTGTCCACTCAGATTCGATTCCTGTGGAGAGGACGAGGGGCTCCCTATGCCGCTGGCTCAAGAGTGGCTGGGCTCCATCCTCACTAGAGCGGGTGTCGAGTACACGAACGGGTACCGCGCCGACGGCGGCGGGGGGCACTACGCGCGAGGATGGGGATTCATCATCTACGTGTTACGCCCGGTCGAAGAGATCGAGCGAGCGGCACTCCGGTTCGAGCACGAGCCGATCTGGTCCGAGGGGGACACGATCGTCTACGGAGCCCAATACGACGGAGAAACATCCTCGGGCGCCTACTTTATGTGGCAGGTCGGAGGAGTAGTTACCGTCGTCTCGAAGAAATGGAACGGCGAACCTCCGCGACCGGAGGATCTACGCCCGGTGATCGCCAGGATCATCCGGGAACAAGAGCGGAGCCCATTTCCATACGGTAGCGACTGATGTCTCGTCCGGACGCAGACTTCCGGCTCTTCTACGAGACGACCGCCAAAGAGATCTACGCGTTCGCATATCTGGTTGCCGGGGACAAAGGAGAAGACTTCGCCGCGGAAGCGTACTCCCGTGCTCTGGCAAGATGGAGTGACGTGTCCGGGTACGAGCGCCCCGACGCATGGGTTCGAAGGGTGATCGTAAACCTTCTTGTGTCGCGAGCGAGAAGGGAGAGGGTCCAACAGCTTTTCGTTCAACGCTCGCGTAGGGAGACAACGGCGAACGACCATGCGGACCAGACCGAGGACAAACTTCTCCTGCAGCAAGCACTCCGTCAGCTATCTCCCAAGCAGCGCGCCGTGATCGTACTCAGGTACTGGAGCGATCTGTCCTTGAAGGAAACAGCCCGAGCGATGGGATGCAGCATGTCATCGGTAAACGCTCACTTGGGTAGGGCTCGCTCGAAGCTGGAGTCGGCATTAGGGGAGGCGTACGTCCAGGATCCGGCTCACACGTCATCTGAATCAAGACCTCAGGACCCCTCGACCCAGCGCGCCCATCCGGGCCCCGACTTGAGCTAGAGCTTCACGAACGAGCGTATGCGGCCGGTGTCGGCTTCGTAGGTGCACTTCCAACCGAGCGGACTGAAGGAGAACTCCTTGCTGATCTGCTTGTGGATGCCACCGCCGCGCTCGAGGCCGAACGCCTTGCGGCAGCTGGAGGTCCCTCGCTTGGACAGATCGTCGGCCGCCGCTACCCCCATGAAGCCCAGCAGAACGATGAGCGCGGCAGTGATCAACGACCAACAGATCGCCTCGTAGAGGGTGCGCCCCGCGCGTGTTGCTACCGCCATGCTCATGGTTCGTTGAAGGTAGCGAAGCTTGCCAGGAACTTACAGGGGACGAATTAGACTT
>WHTI01000289.1 GCA_009377815.1 Actinomycetota bacterium | reverse complement strand
TCGGTCGACGCTCGTACAGGGCCACGCTTAGGTGGCCCCGGCGACTGAGCGCCGGACCTCACGTACTCACGATCGCATCTTGGGGGCGCAACGGTTTCAAGGCAGTGGCCGTGCGCTTCAAGGTACAGACATAGAGCAATTTATCCCCAGCCGGCCTCGCCTCCCCCGCGAGGCCGGCCCTTCGCGTTGACCCCGTCTCCGTCTGAAAGCGTCCGGGTCACGATCAACCTGCAGGCTAGAGAAAAGCGAATGAAACCTGCCCTGGCCTACAACTTCATTTCGTGGGGCCGGCTGAACTCGAACCAGCGACCAAGGGATTGTTAGATTGACGATGCCCGTGTCCCCCACTCCGGATGAAGGAGCCGTCTTGGCATGGATCGAGATCGTCGATGAAGACCAGGCAGGGCCCGAACTAAGGGACCTGTACGAACCGATCGTCGACGCACAGACCGGCCGGGTCGATGAGATCCTGCGCATCCACTCCCTACACCCGGCGGGCCTGGCGGCTCACACCGCGCTCTACCAGTCCGCCATGCGGTCGACACCGACTCTGCGCAAGACCGAGCGCGAGATGATCGCTCTCGTCGTCAGCAAGATCAACGAGTGCCACTACTGAATCACTCACCACCGGCGCGGTCTGCGCCGATTGCTCAAGGACGAGGAGCTAGTGACTCGGATACAGGAGGACTTCCGTTCGGCGGGTCTCGATCCGAAACGCCTGGCCATGCTGGAGTACTCGGAGAAGCTAACCCTCACGCCCGGCGCGATGGAACGTTCCGACGTAGAGGCTCTGCAGGTCGCGGGATTCAACGACGCCGACATCCTCGCCATCGCGGAGGTCACCGCCTACTACGCATACGTGAATCGAATCGCAGACGGTCTAGGGGTTCAGGTCGAAGAGTGGTTCGTCCCCGAGTGATCCAGAGAAAGACGACATGACTTCTTGTCGGGCGGTACCGGCCCCCAAGAGAGAGTTCTCGCCGGAGCAGGCCCTCATTGAGGTAACAAGATTCGCAGATGCGATGGCCACGCGGAGAAGCATCCGCTCCTTTTCGACCGACCCGATCGACATGTCTCTGATCGAACACGCGCTGCAGATTGCGAATTCGGCCCCCTCGGGAGCCAACCTCCAGCCCTGGCAGTTCGTCGTCGTCACCGATCCCGCTACGAAGAAGCAGATCAGGATCGCCGCCGAAGCCGAGGAAAAGGCCTTCTACGCCTCCAAGGGTTCTCAGGAGTGGCTGGCCGCCCTCGAGCCTCTCGGAACGGACTGGCGTAAGCCGTTTCTCGAAGACGCTCCCGCACTCATCGTCGTGTTCGAGGTCCTCCGCAGCGACGCGACCCCCCAGCCCTACTACGTGAAGGAATCGGTCGGGATCGCCGTCGGCTTCCTCATCGTTGCGCTCCACCTGGCAGGTCTCGCCACGCTCACCCACACGCCGAGCCCCATGCGGTTCCTCAACGAGATCCTGGGGCGACCCAAGCATGAGCGTCCCTTCGTGCTGCTCCCGGTGGGCAGACAGGCAGACGATGCCCAGGTTCCCGATCTCCCCAAGAAGGAAGTTGGTGAGGTGACAACCTGGGTTTCCTCCTAGGCGAGTGCGTCGCGAATTGCGGCTAAGAAACAGCGCGACCAGTGACGCTCGGATCGTGGGGCCGGCTGGACTCGAACCAGCGACCAACGGATTATGAGTCCGCCGCTCTGACCAACTGAGCTACGGCCCCCACGGAGGACAGGTTACCCCTCAACGTGGGAGCGCTCAGTAGCTAGTCTTCTTCGTCATGCTGGCGGCTGCCGGCGTAATGGATCGCCGACCGGATCCGGGTACAGCTCTTCCACGAGGTCGTGAACTATCGCCTTGGCTGCAGTCGAACCGGCGGCGATAGCAGTAGCCACCGATGGCGGCGGCGTCGCGCTGATGTCTCCCGCCGCGTAGAGTCCCGCGACAGTGGTTCGGAACATCCCGTCGACCTCGACCGCCTCGATCGGCGACGCGGCGTCGGCAATCCGGGCGCCTAGCTGCGAAGCCAGTGCCGAACGTTGATGCATCGGTGCCACAACAAGCAGGCCCTGACATGAGCGCTCCGTGCCGTCGGCTAATGCGACCGCCTGGAGCGAGTCCCCGGGTCCACGTAGCTCGGCGACCGTCCTTTCCTCGACCCTTACACCGGCACGCTCCAGCCGATCGCGGTCACTCGCTGCGAGATCGGCGGCGCCGTTCGTGAACAACGTG
>WHTI01000460.1 GCA_009377815.1 Actinomycetota bacterium | reverse complement strand
GGTACCTGCCGTGACCGACACGGCAACGGTCAGGACGTAGTCACCCAGTAGGGCGGACGCGGCGAGCAGACCTGGGTACAGACCGAGGTTCTCGCGCGCGACGCGGTAGGCGCCGCCGCCGGCGGGGTACGCGCGCACCGTCTGGCGATAAGAGAAGATCACGACAGCCAGGACCGTGGCGACGGCCGCGGCGATTGGGAGGATGAGCGAAAGACCTACCGCCCCCGCCATCCCCAAGACGATCATGGCTTCCTGGGTCGCGTACGCGTTCGATGAGAGCGGGTCGGAGGCGAACACCGGGAGAGCGATCGTCTTGGGCAGCAGCGTGTGCTCGAGCTCGCCCGAGGCCATCGGGCGGCCCAGGATCACGCGTTTGACAACGCCGGGGGCCCTGCTCACGCGGTCCGGCCTACCCGTGCTCCGGTCCTGGGACCAGGCTGAAGTCCGGATTCAGGATGACCAGGTAGCCGTCCTTGCCGACCCCTCCGGTGCCTTCCAGGATCAGCCCCATCCCCAGCCGGATGCCCGGCATCGAAGATCGGCCCAGCCACTTCGCGATCAATTCGCCGGTTCCATCGATGATGGTTGCCTCGATGGTGCCGGTGCCCTCGGATGGGTGGATCCGGATGTTCTGGATCACCCCGGCTACTTTGACTTGCTGTCTCGGTACGACCTCTTCGATCGGGATGACCCCGACGGGCTTGAGACTCTCGACCCAATCGCAAAGGTTCTCACCTCGTACCTCTTCGGGCGAACGACCCAGTCTGCTGAAGAAATCCCGGATGGTCACAACGGCCAAGTATGGCAGTATCGCCGCGCCCAGCAGGTGGTTGTCCCGAAGGAGTCATGCCAGTGCACGCCATCATCGCGGGCTGCGGACGGGTGGGGTCCGAGCTCGCGACGAATCTGATCCGTCTCGGCCACACCGTTGCCGTGATCGATAAGAATGCTCGGGCCTTCCAACGACTCAAGCCGGGCTTCGGCGGCAAGACGATCGTGGGCTTCGTGTTCGATCGGGACGTTCTCGAGGAGGCGGGCATCAAGGAGGCCGAAGCCTTCGCCTCGGTGACGAACGGG
>WHTI01000375.1 GCA_009377815.1 Actinomycetota bacterium | reverse complement strand
CCCCCGTCCAGGCCACCATCGTTCCCGTGGCCGATCGTCATCTCGATTACGCCGGTGAGGTGCGTGATCGTCTCAAGAGCGAGGGTCTCCGCATCGAGGTCGACGCCTCGGCGGAGAAGCTGGGGGAGAAGATCCGTCGTGCCATGACCGCCAAGATCCCGGTGGTGATGGTCGTCGGCGATCGCGATGTCGAGTCCGGCACCGTCGGATTCCGTCGCTACGGCGAGGAGAACGAGGAGCGCGGACTTTCCCTCGACGATGCCCTCGATCGGCTCAAGACCGAGGGCGCACCCCCCTCATGAGGGCGATATGAACGAGAAGAGACCGCTCGACCCTCGGGTTTCCCGGGAGGGCATCCACATCGATCGCGATCTGGCCGAGGCCGAGGCCATCGAGGAGGAACTGGACTCCAACGTCGTCGGCCCCTATGGGTTCCCCGACCCCCGCAGACGCCGGACGTCCGGTGTGATCCTCCTGGTTCTGGCAGGCGGGTTGGCTATCGGCACCATCTGGAACACCGGTCTGTGGATCGGAGCCGTTATCGCCGCCCTTGTCGGGGTCTGGTTCATGGCCGCGGCCTGGCCGCTGCGCATCGACCAGGGGCAGGCCCTCGCCGAGGCCGTGGGTTCGGTGGGATTCCCGGTGGGCCATGCCTCGGCCGCGGTGACATTTCATGGCATCCGCTCCCGGCCCCGCTGGTCGGTGATCCTCTACGAGGCCACCGAACCCCCAGACCAGCGTGCCCTCGTCACCATCGACGCCGTCGACGGCACCCAACCCGACCCGGTCTACGTCGAGCAGCTCTAGCAACTTCGACTGTGCATCTGGTTGCGCTCAGCGCCACTCACGACACACTCGACGGGGATCGTCCCCGAAAATGTCAGCGCTCCTCCATCGGGGTCCAGTCCCGTGAGGGCTCCCCGGTGTAGATCTGGCGGGGCCGGAAGAGCCTGTTCTTGGGGTCGGACTTCATCTCCTTGAACTGGGCGAGCCATCCGGGGAGACGACCGAGGGCGAAAAGGGTGGTGAGCATGTCGGTGGGGAAGCCGAGCGCCCGGTACATGATGCCCGAGAAGAAGTCGACGTTGGGGAAGAGATGGCGCTCGATGAAGTATTCGTCCTCGAGGGCGTGTTTCTGCAGATCGACGGCGATGTCGAGGAGGGGGTCGTTGACACCGAGACGGTTGAGGACTTCATCGGCGGTGGTCCGGATCACGTTGGCCCGGGGGTCGAAGTTCTTGTAGACGCGGTGCCCGAAGCCCATTAGTCGGAAGGGGTCGTCTTGGTCCTTGGCCTTGGCGATGTACTTGTCGACGTCGCCGCCGTCGTCGGAGATCTGCGAGAGCATCTCGAGCACGGCCTGGTTGGCGCCCCCGTGCAGGGGGCCCGATAGGGCGAAGATCCCGGCCGAGATCGCCCCATATAGGTTGGCGCCGCTGGAGCCCACCAGACGCACCGCCGATGTGGAGCAGT
>WHTI01000268.1 GCA_009377815.1 Actinomycetota bacterium | reverse complement strand
CCGGGCGATCAGGGGCAACCCCGTCATGAAGTGCCAGTCGGCCGCATTCACGGAACTCGCGTGGACCCGAACCAGCACTTCGTTGTCCTTCGGGGCGGGCTTGTCGATGTCCCTGAGCTCCAGCACGCCGGAGGTTCCGTACTTGTCCTGCACGATCGCTTTCATCGGAACTCCCGATCTATCTACCCGAGCCACGCGGCAGCGGCCGCAATCTCTCCCTGCGTCAGCTGGTGGCCCGCGTGCGACCACTCTATGGTCACTTCCGCGCCACTGGTTTTCAGGATCTCGGCAAGTCGCTCGGTGGATGCCGGCTCGATCAGCGGGTCGTTGCGGCCGGTACCGATAAAGACCCTCATACCGGCGAGGTCGACCGGACCATCGGGCTCGAACGGGACCATCGGGTGGAGGAGGATCGCGGCCTGCAGCGCGTCAGGGCGGAGCAGGAGTGTCGATGCCGCGATGTTGGCTCCGTTCGAGAAGCCGACCGAGACGATCTGTGAGCGGTCGAGGTCGTGCTCCTTCGCGGCCGCGTCGATGAACTCGACGAGTTCATGCGTGCGGGCCTTGAGGTCGTCGACATCGAGGACGCCTTCGGCGTGACGCCGGAAGAAGCGCGGCATGCCGTTCTCGAGCACCTTGCCACGGGGACTCAACAGCGGCGCGTCCGGGTCGAGCGCGCGTCCGAGCGGGATGAGGTCGTTCTCGTCGGCGCCGGTGCCGTGCAGCATCAAGAGCGTCCGCGTACCGGTGCCCTCTTCGAAGCGGTAGTTGAAGCCGAGCAGCTCTGAGTTCATGTGCGTTCGTCGATCTCCTTCCACAGACGCATGCCGATCGGGTGCTCCGCCTCCTCGGCGAGATGGCCGATCAACCCGGCGACGCGCGCGAGCAATGCGAAACCTCGGGTCAACGCCGGTGGGAAGCCGAGGTCGGCGAGCACCGCGCCGGCGGCACCGGCCCCATTGATCGGGAGTCTCTTGTCGGTCTCCTCCTCGTACGCCGCAGCGACCAGTTCGAGCAAGCGGAGATGGGGGCCGAGCGTTCCGGTTTCGTTGGCAAGCTCGTAGAGGCGCGGTGTACGCGGGTCGGTTTCACGGTGGATCGGATGACCGAGCCCGGGGATGCGGCGGCCCTCGAGGAGCGCCGCGGCGACCGCCTCCTTGGCAGCTTCCTGAAGCGTGGCGAGGTTCGTCTGATCGACCTCGGGGATCTCGTCGAGGGTCGTGTGAAGGAATCGTGCGGTGTCTTCGACCGGGCCGAGGAACACGCTCCCGGCCCCCAACAATCCGGCGGCTATCGCGCCCTGAAGCGATTCCGGAGCGCCGGTGTAGGTAAGACGAGACGCCAGCGCCATGGGGGTCAGGCCATGATCGGCCAAGGCCGTGAGCACGGCGTTGAACATCTTGGATTCGCCGTCGCTCGGCATGCGGTCGGCGGCCAGGAAGAAGGCGAGGTCGGCGAACGACATCTCGCCCATGACCTCGTTGGCGAGATCGAGGCCCCGCACCGTGATCGCATCGGGGGTCGATCGCCCGATGTCGCTCTTCAGCCAGTCATCGTTGTCGGTCACTGGGGATCGAGGTCCTCCTCGGTAGCGGTGCGTTCACTCGGAAGCTCGTGCTTCGCTATCCGCCCGGTCGGCGTATGTGGCAGGTCATCGAGCACCTCAAAGTAGCGAGGCACCTTGAACTTAGCGAGTTTCCCGGCCACGAACTCGCGCAGCTCGGCCATCGTGACGCTCTCTCCTTCTTTGAGGACGACGAACGCCTTGATCTCCTCTTCGGAGAGGTCGCTCGGGACCCCGACCACCGCCGCCTCGACGACCGCGGGATGAACCTCGAGCGCGTCCTGGACCTCGAGCGGCGAGAGATTCTCACCGCGGCGGCGGATCAGCTCCTTCTTACGACCGAGGAACGTGAAGGTCTCGTCATCGTTGACCTCGACGATGTCGCCGGTCTTGAGCCACCCGTCGACCAGCACCTTGTCGGTCTCCTCGGGCATGTTGTAGTAGCCGAGCATGATCGCCGGATTCTTCAGTTCGAGCTCGCCCGAACCACCGACCCCGACCTCCTTGCCATCGTCTCCGATCACGCGGCCCTGGTTGATCTCACCTAGCCGCGGATGTTGTCGCACGCTGCCGAGCGTCCCGTAGGGACGGGTCCCGCGCCGCCAGATCGTCGCGTAAGGGGTCTCGGACAGCGCGTAGCCCGAAACGATCCTGAATCCGAAGCGCTCCTCGATCTCGAGATGACGTTCCTTGGGAGGTGCCGGGCCGGTGTAGCAGAGACGCAGTGGGTTGTCGGCGTCGTCATCCTTCTCGGGCTGCCGCATGAGGATCTCGATCATGGCGCCGATTGCATTGAACTCGGTCGCTCCGTACTCGCGAGCGGAATCGATGAAGGTGCTCGCGGAGAACCTCGGCAATACAACGAGACCGGCCCCCGCAGCGATCGAGCCCAGGGTCGAATATGCCGGGGCATTGATGTGGAACAGCGGCAGCGAGGTCATCAGGATGTCGTCT
>WHTI01000154.1 GCA_009377815.1 Actinomycetota bacterium | reverse complement strand
GTCCCGGAGCAACCGGCGCATGATCTTGCCCGAGCGGGTCTTCGGCAGGTCGTCGGTGAAGATGATGGCCTGCGGCCGGGCGATCTTGCCGATCACCTTCGCAACGTGCTCGCGGAGTTCGACCATCAGCGCCTCGTCCCCGACACGGTCGCCCTTCGGAGTCACGTAAGCGACGATCGCCTCGCCCTGGGCGGGGTCCTTGCGTCCGACGACCGCGGCCTCGGCGACCGCCTGATGATCGACCAGCGCGGACTCGACCTCGTAGGTCGAGATGCGGTGGCCGGCGACGTTCATGACGTCATCGACACGTCCGAGCAACCAGAAGTACTCATCGGTGTCGAGCTTGGCGCCGTCCCCGGCGAAGTAGGTCTCGTTTCCGTACTTGGCGAAGTAGGTATCGATGTAGCGCTTCTCGTCGCCGAAGATCGTCCGGAACATCGCCGGAGCGGGACGCGTGAGCACGAGGTAGCCACCACCGCCAGGGCCGACGGGTTCGCCCGCTTCGTCGACTACATCGGCGAACACGCCCGGGTAAGGACGCGTCGCGGAGCCCGGCTTGAGGGTGGTGAGGGCGGGCAGCGCGCTGATCATGATCGCCCCGGTCTCGGTCTGCCACCAGGTGTCGACGACGGGCACCTTTCCTCCGCCGATGAACTCCTGGTACCAGATCCATGCCTCCGGATTGATCGGCTCGCCGACGGTCCCGAGCAATCTCAGCGACGAGAGATCGTGCGCCTTGGGGTAATCGGTCCCCCACTTCATGAACGTCCGGATCGCGGTCGGTGCGCAATAGAGGATCGAGACCCTGTAGTCCTCGACGATCTTCCACCAGCGGTCCTTGTCGGGCCAGTCCGGCGCTCCCTCGTAGAGGATCGAGGTGCACCCGTTGGCGAGCGGTCCGTAGACGATGTAACTGTGTCCTGTGACCCAGCCGATATCGGCCGCGCACCAGAAGACGTCGCTCTCGGGCTTCAGGTCGAAGACGTTGTTGTGGGTCGAACTCACACCGGTCAGATAGCCGCCGGTCGTATGGACGATCCCTTTGGGCTTTCCGGTCGTGCCCGACGTGTAGAGGATGTAGAGCATGTCCTCGGCGTCCATCGGCTCGACCGGACAGTCGGGTGACGCCACCGCGACCAACTCCGAATAGCGGAGGTCACGGCCCTCCACCATCTCGACCTCGTCCCCGGTGCGTTCGACCACGATCACCGACTCGATCGACGGAGTCTCGGCCACCGCCTTGTCGGCCGATTCCTTGAGCGGCACCAACTGACCGCGCCGGTAGCCGCCGTCGGCGGTGATCAGGACCTTGCAGGATGCGTCGTTGATCCGGTCGCGCAGCGAATCGGCCGAGAAGCCGCCGAAGACGACCGAGTGCGGAGCACCGATGCGCGCACAGGCGAGCATCGCGGCGGGGAGTTCGGGGATCATCGGGAGGTAGATCGCGACGCGATCGCCCTTGGACACCCCGAGGTCTTTGAGGGCGTTCGCCAGGCGGCAGACCTCCTCATGGAGGGCGGCGTAGGTGACCTCACGCGTCTCGCCGGGCTCGCCGACCCAGTGGTAGGCAACTCGATCGCCGCGCTCGGCGAGGTGGCGGTCGAGGCAGTTGTGCGCGGCGTTGATCTGGCCCCCGACGAACCACTTGTGGAACGGAGGGTCCCACTCGAGGACAGACTCCCACGGTCGGATCCAATCGAGACGCTCGGCCTGGCTCGCCCACCATGCGTCGGGATCGGCAGTCGCCCGCTCGTAGACCTCCGGGTCCGTGAGGTGAGCGTCGGCCACGAAGTCGTCCGGAGGCGCGAACGTGCGCCGCTCCTCGAGCAGCGCATCGATGGTCCGCAGGACCTCCTGATCCGTCATTCGCTCCCCCTTCGATAGAGCCGGTACGAGTTGACGATCGCCACGATCCCGCCGATGAGCACCAGTCCCACGCCGGGACCGGGAACGCAGTGGATCGACAAAGAACAGGTCTGAACGATATGGGTCGTCTGCCACAGCGCGAAGTACGCCGCCACGACCCCGCCGATGAAGCCCGAGAGGGCTGCGAGGTTCCGCCACCGGACCGCTCCCCCCGCGACCGTGATGAGCCCGGCCCACAACACCCACGATGCCGCCATCGGAGCGCCCCACAGGGCCTTGCCGAGGACCAGCGCCCATGGCAACGCCGCCCCGATCCACATGCCGAGGCCGGCGAACAGAAGGTTCCGCTGGAAGACCCCAAAATAGGGCCACTTCGCCGCTTGGATCCGTCCCTCCACCCGATCCATGTGCATCTCCGATCTCGTAGACACCCAACGAACCTAGCCGGGCTGCGACGCGCGGCCAATGTTCAAGCCGCGTACGGTCGCAACGGTAGACGAGCGGTCCCTATCGCCGGTCGAACGGTCGCTTGCTCCGGCCCGATGCACGGGGGACCCACTCGCCGGGCGCAACCGGGCCGTTACCCGGACGTAACGTCCGTTCGGGGAGAAACCCTTGGCCCCCTCGGGCCCCGGAGGCATCCTCGATAAAGACCGGCGAAGCAGGTCGAACGCGACTCTGCACGATCGGAAGGGGTGGGCATGTCTCAATCGGGCGCCTGGCGCGGGGATAGCGAGAGATCCGAGCATTACTGGCGGGTGAATCTCAGGCTGAAGGTCAAGTTGCTCGCGGTGTGGGCGATCGTGGGATACCTGCTGGCGATCCTGCTCGCCGAGCCCCTCAACGAGATCGTGATCGGCGGGTTCCCCCTCGGCTTCTGGATCGCGCAACAGGGATCGATCATGGTATTCGTCGCACTGATCTTCATCTACGCCAAGCGGATGGACAAGATCGACAGCGACCACGGGGTCCATGAAGAAGAACTCGGCGAGGCCCGCAAGGTGGTCGCACGGGAGATCCAGGAAGAGATAGGCCCGAAGGGGGGCGAGCGCCCGTGACTGATATCAAGCTCTGGACGCTGATCTTCGTCATCGCGTCCTTCGGTTTGTACGTCACCATCGCGATCCGCGCGCGCGTCTCGACGACCTCCGGTCTGTACGTCGCCGACCAGGGCATCCCGGCGATCGCCAACGGTGCCGCTATCGCCGCGGACTGGATGTCGGCCGCGTCGTTCATCTCGATGGCGGGACTCATCTCGTTCATCGGCTTCGACGGGACGATCTATCTCATGGGCTGGACGGGTGGGTACGTGCTCCTGGCCCTCCTGATCGCTCCGTACCTCCGGAAATTCGGTAAGTACACGGTCCCCGACTTCGTGGGAGATCGATATTCGGAAACCGCGCGCGCGGTCGCGGTGGTAGCCGCGATCTTCGTGTCGTTCACCTACGTGGCAGGCCAGATGCGCGGGGTCGGGATCGTCTTCTCGCGCTACATAGGAGTGAGCATCACGGTCGGTGTGATGATCGGGATGGCGGTAGTGCTCTTCTACGCGGTGGTCGGTGGGATGAAGGGCATCACCTGGACCCAGGTGGCCCAGTACTCGGTGTTGATCGTCGCCTACCTGATCCCGGCCTGGGCCATCGCCGGAACGGTCGCCGACATCCCGATCCCTCAGGTGTCGTTCGGACAGATCGCCCAGGATCTCAACGCCCTTCAGCAGGACTTCGGACTCGCCGCCTACACCGAGCCGTTCCAGGCGCGTCCTATGCAGGACGTGTTCCTCGTAACCCTGGCGCTGATGGTGGGGACCGCAGGGCTGCCGCACATCATCGTGCGCTTCTACACGACCAAGTCGGTCAAGGCGGCGCGCTACTCGGCCGGCTGGGCGCTGTTGTTCATCGCCCTCCTTTACACGACCGCTCCCGCGATCGCGGTGTTCGCGAAGACCAACCTGCTTCAGGACGTCGCCGGCAAGACGTACTCGAGCGTGCCCGAGTGGGTCCATAACTGGGAGGCCACCGGGCTGATCACCTTCCAGGACGACAACGACAACGGGGTGGTCGACAGCCTCACGTCCGATGAGACCAGAGCGGCGCGACCGGGCGAGCTGTTCGTGAGCCCAGACATCATGGTGCTTGCCAACCCGGAGATCGCCGGACTCCCGGCCCCCGTCATCGGGTTGGTCGCCGCCGGAGGTCTCGCGGCTGCACTGTCGACCGCGTCGGGTCTGCTGCTCGTGATTGGGTCCGCGATCGGCCACGACTTCTATTACAAACGCCTGCGTCCGAACGCCACCGAGAAACAGCGCGTGGCGGCGGGGCGCTGGGCGATCGCCGGCGCGGTCGTCGTCGCCGGCTACTTCGGAGTTCATCCACCGGGATTCGTGGCTCAGGTGGTGGCGTTCGCGTTCGGCTTAGCGGCGTCGTCGTTCTTCCCCGCGGTCACGCTCGGCATCTTCTGGAAACGAGCGAACTCCGCGGGGATCATCTCCGGGATGATCGCGGGGATGGGCTTCTCCGCCGGCTACATGTACATGACGATCTACCAGGGCATGGAGTTCTGGTGGGGCATCTCGCCCGAGGGCATCGGCGCGATCGGCGCGGTGATCAACTTCATCGTCGCGATCGCGGTGTCCCTGCGAACGGCCGAACCTCCGCCCGAGGTCCAACTCCTCATCGAGGAGGTCCGGCACCCGAGGTTGGACGAGGGGGCCGAGGCCAAGGTCCCGATCGGCTGAGCCCCCGATTGGACGATGCGGGCGGAGGTGCCACCCCAAGGCCCTCCGCCCGCATCTCCTCTGTCGTAGGGCGCTGAGATGATGGGGGCATGGCGCGAATCTCGATCAGCGCATGGCTGATCTCCTTGACTTATCAGGACATACCTTATTAGGATGCTTCATAAGACATCTCCTTATGAAAGGCATCCCATGGACGATGGGCCCCGCAGCTACGCATCGGTTATCGGCGACCTCGTGGCATCGCGCTCCGCAGGGGGCCGGGCCGCTCTCCAGACCCGGGTCACCGAGGTCCTCACCGCGGTTGACCGCGATGTCGCCGGGATCCAGCCCCCCACCCAGACCGTCGGCGACGAGTTCCAGGGTCTCTACGGCTCGGTTGGCGCCGCGGTCGAGGCGACGCTCCGGATCCGGCTCCTGCTGCGCGGCACCAGCGACGTGCGGTTCGGCATCGGTTGGGGCACCCTCGAGGTCTTCGATGCCAAGAGTCTCCCCTTCCAGCAGGACGGCCCTGCGTGGTGGGCGGCCCGTGACGCACTCGATACGATCGCCAAGGCGCAGCGCGGGCGGGAGGCCCCCAAGGGCTGGCGTACCGCGATCGCGAGCGAGACCCTGGGGGGCGAGGTCCCGCTGATCAACGCGTTCCTCATCTGCCGCGATGAGCTCATGGACGGATTCGACGAGCGCGACGCGCGCATCATGGCCGGCCTCCTCGAGGGCGTGACCCAGTCAGATCTCGCGGCGCGCGAGGGCGTCACCCAGTCCGCGATCGCGCAACGGATCACCAGGAACGGGACCTACGCGCTGTTGCGTTCGCACGAACTGATCAAGGACATGGTGTGGAACCCATAGGGATCTGGCTCCTATCGATCGGTCTCGGCGACATGATCGCCGGCTACTCCGGTGAGGTCGCCACCAAGACCCGGGGCTGGTGGGCGTGGGGCATCGGGAGTGCCGCGACCCTCTCGGTCGCGCTGCTTGGCGGACTCTGCTGGAGCGCAGCCCTGGGGCTAATGGCGTGGTCGTGTCTCACCCTCGGACTCTGGTTGTGGGCGCGGCTGCCCGAGACCTGGTCGGCATCGCGCGCGGCCGCGATCCTCGGCGGGGTCGCCGGTGCAGCGGTGGTCTTCGCCCTCTCCGGTGGATGGTGGCCCGAGGCCGGAAACGGCGCGATCGAACGCCTGATCGACGAGCTCCCTTATCCGGTGCTCTCGGGCCAGTCGCAAGGGCGCGTACTGACGATCCTCGGCGCGCTGCTGTTCCTCCAGGCGACCGCCAATGCGCTGGTACGTTCGCTGCTGGCGGTCGTCGGGACCCCGGAAGCCGACCAGAGCCTGCGGGGGGGACGCTTCATCGGACCGATGGAACGGACCCTGATCTTCGGGCTGGGGGTGTCCGGATACCTGACCGCCGCGGCGGTCGTGGCGACCGCCAAGGGACTGCTCCGGTTCCCCGAGATCAGCAAAGAGGACAAAACGAACATCCACGCGGCCACCGAATACTTCCTCGTGGGATCGCTGGCGAGCTGGATCCTGGCCCTGGCCCCACTCGCGCTCCTCTGAGCGCCATCTTTCTCGGATACCTCGGGATATGACTCAAGTTCTGGCCCCGGACGCCGATTGCAAATAGTATGAGTTCCCATGGAATCCCATACATTTCGAGGAGAACCCACTGCCAAACGGCCAGGAACACCAGACCGATAACGTCGGTAGGCGCGTGCCGGCCTCGATCGAGCCGTTGCTGCGTCGATTCGTCCAGCTGGCTCGC